>NZ_JAPNLE010000006.1:0-300000 GCF_026627925.1 Cupriavidus sp. D39 | reverse complement strand
GTCGCAGTCGGACAACTCGCCGGTTCGGCGGCGCACAGTCCGATCACGCAGAAGGCGACCAATACGGTCGTCGATCTTTCGCTGCACTACCAATACTGATGTTCTCTTGGCACCCTCGCTGCACCACTACACTACCGCGACGAGCCGCCAGCCAGCATCGTGAGCCACGCCGGCGCCAACGCGAAGGGAGCGGCCCGAGGGCATCAACCTGACTTCCGGGGCCGCTACGGTGCGTATATATGCATTTTACCTCTGCATAGCGGCTATGGGATGCCGCGCCTGCGCCGCGGGTAAAGGGCCGCCGAGTAGCTAACATTGCTTTTCGCGATGTGGGATAGCTTCATCCTTTCGGATGCTATTCCGTGCCTCGCAATTTCTCTAGATTCTCATGACGGGCAGACAACGCGACTGCCCGGCCTTCACGGTGCCCGCCACTCCCTCAACCCCGGTGCTGGCTTTTTTGCCCGGGCGTCGCTTGTCGGACGGCGCCCTATGGCGGAGCCAGTAAGGCCGTCTAACACTGAAGGGAAGCACCTTCATGAGACAGCCATGACCACTCATGCCAATGTCCACGTCGTTCCACAGGGCAACGGCAGGAACGTTAAGCGCGAGGGCGCCACGCGCGCCAGCTCGCATCACAAGCTCCAGACAGAGGCTGTCGCCGTCGCCAAGGCGCTTGCCCAGTACGACAAGGTGGCGCTAATGGTGCATGGCCTGGACGGCAAGATCCGACTGCGCAACAACTACGGCAACGATCCGCGCGACGTCAAAGGCTGATGTCGTGACCACCCCGAAAGCGCGGCTGTCCCATTTTGTCGTCCTGTATTGGGTGCCGACCGGCTGCGTGATCGTCGAGGTCACTGGTCCGGTTGTGTTTCAGCTCGGCCCGTTTCCGGAGGAGGGGCAGCCGCAGGCGCTGGCCATGCGCCTGTTTCCGGAAGCGCCGGTGATCTTGCTGCCGCCGCAAGTTCCGCGCTGTGTTGCCAGATCAGGACTCGTTCGGTTCGCGACCCGGCTGCAAACCGAAATTTCTATTCCGAGGCATTGGGACTGTTGTTCAAGGAAGATACCAACGGCTATCTGCATACGGGCGGGCTGGATGGCGTGAGGCATTTTGCCCTGTGACCGTTGGCGCAGGAGTCCTGTTTTGGCACGGATCATTGCAAGAGACCGCGCTATATCTCAGCGCACGTCATATTGGCACGGTGGGTCCGGCGCGGATTCGAGCGGCGGGTGGATTGCGCGGCTTGGCGTACGAATGCACAGGACCTTCGTGCGCGAGGACACACGCAAGCTGCAGCCCTATGCACTGTCAACTGGTGGCACACCAGCACCGAGAGTAGAATCTCGTTCAACCAGTTTCCGCTTAGCAGCCGGCCTGTATCCGGTGAATTGGTATGAGCTCAAGCTTGGGTCAATGCGGATCTGGGCAAGCGCTGGTCGGGATGGGCCAACGTCTCCGGCGCATGGGGTGAACAGAGCTTCGATCAGTACGCGTTGCGCGTCGGTGTGAAAGATTGCTGGTGAGCGAAAGTGAACCACTTGGATACTGTTGGCCTGCTGGCGAGAAATTGCCGCTCGTGCTGTCACAGGAGACGGACTTGTGAAGCGAACGACTAACGCCCGCTGCGCCGCAGCAAGATTGCCACTTGGCATGCTCAACCACGGAGTACCGCTCATGCGACATCACCTTGGGGTCAGCGTGGGTCAATGGGATGGCCGGCGTCACCGGTTGCATCTCGCGCTTTGCGTGGCGTTGCTGATGGGCATCGCCCATGCGGCCCACGCCCAGGAGTTTTACGTACTTGGCGGGCTGCAGCAGACGCCGTCGCTGGGAGAGAAAACCTATGGCTACACCTACGAGTACGCCCATAACCTGACCGACAACGTCTACGCCTCCTTCTCTTACCTGAACGAAGGGCACGTCACCAACCATCATCGCGACGGACATAGCGCGCAGTTGTGGGGACGGTTGCTGTCGACGGACCGGCGCTTTGCCTTCTCGCTTGGGGTCGGTCCATATCGCTATTTCGATACCACGGTGAGAACGGCCGAAGGCGGCGTGAATGACCAGCATGGCTGGGGAATCCTCATCAGCGCGGCGGCCAACTGGTACATCAACGGCGGTCCGTGGATCGTGCAGGCGCGATACAACCGGGCGCAGGCATTTGGCAGCATCGACACCAACACCTTCCTGATCGGCGTGGGCTATCAGCTTGATCGAGGGAGCAGGGGTGGCCCGGTGGTGCCACCGCCTTCGTACACTCGCAACACCACCAACAACGAGCTCACGGTCTTCGCCGGCACCACCATCATCAACAACTTCGATTCACCCAGCGGTACCGCTTTCGCGGTGGAGTACCGGCGCGGCATTCTGCCCTACGTAGACCTCACAGCGACCTATCTGAACGAGGGTGATGCCCGGGTTGTGCGCCGGCAGGGTGTTGCAGCGCAGGCGTGGCTGGTGCGGCCGTTCTTCAATGACCATCTGACGCTCGGGATCGGACTGGGGCCCTATATGGCGCGCGACCGGGATGAGGGCGGTGGCATCACGCACACGCTCGGCCTGTTCACCATGTCGGCGAGCTATCGCATCAGCCCGTCCTGGACCACGCGCTTTTCCTGGCATCGCACCGTCACGACCAATAGCCGCGATTCCGATGTGATGGTGCTCGGTCTAGGTTACCGGTTCTAAAGTGCCGACGGAGCGGTTCCGCAGAGGTTAGGAGGTAGCGCCCGGCCCGATCATATCGGAGCAATATGTATGCACCAGTTGCCAATGGTCCCCGCCGTATCCGTCTTGTATATGGGGCCTCAGCGCTTACCCTGCCCCACCACCCTAAAAGATCCGTAGGGAGCCACGCGCGCCTCTCACTAAAGGGAACGACACGAAGCCTCTCCCGAACAGTTCTCTTGAAGTCTTCCGTTTTCATTGCGACTCCAGTGATCTCGGACGGACGTCCGAGATCACTGGATTTTACGCGCATCCCGCTCCACTGACCTTCTTCCTAGATAGTGCCGATGGCCGAGAGATTGACACCTTTTTGCGGGCACACGCGCCATCTCATGCCCGCTAGCGCTACGAGCAGCGGCTGCGAGACTACAGGTGATTTCGCGCACAGTACAGCAGCCCGCTCAATCTTTGCATCGTGGAAACGGACGCCGCCGAGCTATAGGCTCAACGGGGTCGAACCAGTGCGTCAGCCTCAGCCGCTGTGGCTTCCGCATGAGACTTATGGCCAAGAGGCACACCGCCCCGCCGGGCAATGGCAAGCTCGGGAATCCGCACTACATCTCACGCAAGGAGAACCTATCGTCGACGTCCTGCGGGAAGCGCCCTCAGCCAAGCTACCGGCCGCGGAAATGAAGGAGCGGCACGAGAACCTCGAGGCTGGGATCGTGGCCTGAGGCTCCGCGCCGCTCAGGTGAGTCTGTCGTGCCGGGTATCCCCCGGGCGGGGCGGTTGTGGACTAGCGCGGTAGCACCTTCAGTTTGTCGGTCACTGAACTCACGCCCTCAACGCTACGCGTGGCATCGACTGCGAGCTGGTGCTGTTCCTTCGTCGGCACCGAGCCGCTCAGGTCGACTGTGCCGTCCTTGGTCTTCACGTGAATGCCCGTGGACCTCAGGTCCTTGGTGGCAAGCAGCTTGGTCTTCACCTTGGTTGTAATGGCGCTGTCGCTGACGGATTGTGTGGCCTTGTCGGTCATTTCCGTGGTGGCCGCAGGCTGCTGGTCGCGGTCACCCTCGGCGCGTGCCGGCACGCCAGGGACCAAGACGGGTGGCACAGCCAGGGTGGTGTCGGCGGCCACGCGCATGAAGCCGCCTGTATCGAGCGCAAACGCGCCGCCGGTAGCTGCCGCCAGCGCAGCGGCGACACAAGTCATGCGCAGGGTACGTGCAGGAATTTTCATCGCTCTCTCCTGATAGTGTGGTCGAGTACGCCATGAGCCGCCATACGAGTTGAAACCATGAGTTTTTGTGAACCGCATGAACGTGAACCGCAAGAAGCGTACCTGCCGACAGGGCGCGAAGCAGCAGTGAACTGCCGATGTCGCGCCCTCGCTACGCTGCGATGTGTGTAATTCGGAGCAGGAGTTTGTAATTCCGACCAGCGCACGAACGAAGCCAACGCCGCTTCTGCACGCCGGCATGTGCTATCCGAGGCATCCAGGCTGGCACTCCGATTGCAGTTACGGTGAGCAAGTCCGCCGCGTCATGGAGACAGCAGCAATGGGATAGCAGCAAGGTGGCGGCCAGATGGGCAACCAGGACAAGGGTCAGGGCCAGCATCAACAGCAGGACCGCAGTGGCTCGCAACAGGTGGCCAACATGGGCCATCAAGGGGGCCAATGGCGAGCCGGGGTGCTGCAGGTTCTTATCTGCGTCCAGAGCCCAAATGAACCAGCATCCACAACCTACACGTATGCCAGCACTGGGCCGCACGCAGGTATTCCGTCGTGGGCATGTGGGTGCTGCGCGCCGGATAGGCGAGTTGCCGGGCGCTATACAGGTCGGCAAAGCTCACCGGTAGACGCACGCGCGAGCGGATGGTCGCGATGAACCACCTGCGTGAGAATCACGCTTACCCAGTGTTGTGCGAAGCCCAGTTCGGGCCAAGCCGGGCTGCGAGAACGCGAACCCAGCGCCGCTTCGCGGCCTTCCCGGCAGGCCAGTCAATGCGCTGACAACTTGGCGAGGGCGCGATGACACGCTTAAAGCGGCCCACCCTCCCCGATCCAGTATGGCGTCCGGTTGCAGCGTGGAGTCCCACTGCGGATCGGCCGCCGCGATTGAGTTCATTCATGTTCGTCTCCTAGGTCGTGCCGGAATGCGTGCTGCGAACATGCCAAGGCCGCGTTATTGATGGCCGCGCTTCAGCGGCCTCCCGGCCGAGGGAGGAATTACAAGGCCGGTAATTTCTATGCCGTGCGCGAGAGGCAAAGCTGCTGGATTCGCCACGCGGGCTTGGCTCTGATCGCATCACGGTTGCTGCGCTGCTCCCCGCGGACTACCCGATCGGCGATGCCTTACGGACAGAGCGCGTTCCACCTGGGTAATGGCATTCATGGCATGAAACATGCGCTGTGCTTGTGCCTGGCTTGCGCCGACGAGGGGCAGGCGCACGACCCACCGGTACCTCGCGCCGTGCCCGGCGCGCGCGATGACCTCATGCCGAACGACCGATTTTCAGGAGCACAACGAATGGAAACCCAAGGCAATACCCAATCCTCCGTCCAGAACGATTCGCCGGGTATAGCCGGCAAGCTCGGCACGGCAACCACAAACATCCTGGACGCTGCCAAGGACGCCGGCAAACAGGTCGGCGCAGTCGCACGCAGCGAAGCCTACGGCCTGAAGCGGGAGCTCGACGACCTGATCAGCCGCATTCCCACCCTGTCCGGGGCTGCGCTGGACGAGGCCAAGGAAGAGTTTCTGAGCAAGATGAACGCGACCAGGGATGCCGCAAGGGGCATCTCGGAAAATGTGCGCCAGCAAATCTCCCGGCGAGCCGAGGACACCGCCACCTATGTCAAGGAGCAGCCGCTCCGGTCCATGGGCATGGCGGTCGGGGTCGGCATTATCCTGGGCCTGTTGATGGCCAACCGGGGTGGCGGCCGGGGCTCGGACTGAAGAGAGACTGAATCGCAGACCAGGCCCGACCGCCTTGCGCGCCGGCACCCTGGTTTCGCGATCGCGCTCTGTCGCGACCGCCACCGCCCTGGTGCGAAGGATTGCCTCCGCGCATCCATCCTGATTGGCCCGAGCAGCAGGACGCAAATTCCAGGCGGCAATTCGGAACCTTCGATGCGGGAATCGGCAGGCCGCCCTACACTAAGCCCGCGCCCCCTGCACCGCCCGCATTCCCTCACGCCGACGCCCGTATTCCATCTGATGCCGTTCCGTCGCGCAGGCTGGTTGCTATTCCCGTCGGTCTATGAGCGGGTGCATTGTGGCTCTCAGACCTGACGCACCTTGGCGTTGCGGTCGAGGCATATCGCGCCTCTATTGAACAAGCGAAACACAATCTCGTTGTCTGCCGGAATTGGCCCACGGTGAAGCAATTGGGGGGATAAGCCGTTATCCAGGTGCGATCGACCTCGCCAGCAACATGCTTTTCACCATAGCTGGCCGATCATTTGGTATCGACCGCGGTTGATGGTGAAGAAGCGATCGAAAGCGCGGCGAAGCTCCAGCTGGACGTCGTCCTGCTCGCTTTACGGCCTGCTGCGGAAGGGCAGCATGGGCACGCCGACCCAGTTGCCCACACAGTTCTGGCAGGACCTGTGCAGCAAGATGCGCGTAACTCCTGGAAAGCACAACAGTCTAGCGCCGATGTCGCGCGGCGGCGCAAGGTCAAGGTTGGCGCTCTTGGGCGGGATGCCGCGCTCGATGTGTCGGAATTGTCTTACGCGGCTTTCGGAGCCCAACTTGCGGGCGCGGTGCGTGCGTAATCTGTACACACGATGTGGGCAAATGCGGGCGCCCGAAGCAGTCGCCGACAGCGAGACCGCCCTCCACAGTATTTCGCGATTGAAAAGGAGCTCGATATGGTGAAGTCATGGCTGACCGCAGCAGTGTGTTCGATGATGTTTGCCGGCCCTGCCGCCTTCACGCTGGCGCATGCCGCGCCGGCAGGATCCAAAGCGGACTATGACGCGGCCGTCAAAACCGCCAACGCCAACTATAAGGCTGCGCGCGCCCAGTGCGACAGCCTCAAGGGCAATGCGAAAGACGTCTGCGTGAAGGAAGCCAAGCGCGATGAGGAAGTGGCCAAGGCCAACGCCGAAGCCACGCTCGACGGCACCGCCAAGGCACGCGCCAAGGCGGACAAGGTCAAGGCCGATGCCGACTACAGCGTGGCCAAGGAGAAGTGCGAGGACCTCAAGGGCAATGACAAGGATGTGTGCGTGAAGGAAGCCAAGGCTGCCCACGAGCAAGCCCTGGGTTCGGCCAAGGTCGAGAAGGCTGCCGCCACCGGTACCAGCACCGACGTGGCTGAAGCGCGCGCCGATGCCAGGAAGGAAAGCGTGGACGCGGCCTACAAGGCCGACAAGGAAAAGTGCGATGCCATGTCCGGCGATGCCAAGGACAAGTGCGTGGCCAACGTCAAGGCCAAGTACGCCAAGTAAGTCACCCCTTTTGCGACACGTGAGCAGCCCGCCCCAGGCGGGCTGACGGCAAACACAATCAAGGAGCCGACATGAATTGGGATCAGATCGAAGGAAAGTGGGACCAGGTCAAAGGCAAGGTCAAGGAAAAGTGGGGCCAGCTCACCGACGACGACCTCACCCAGATCCGGGGCAAGCGCGATCAGCTTGCCGGCCGCATCCAGGAGCGCTATGGCTATACCAAGGAGCGCGCGGAAGAGGAATTGAAGACGTGGGAGCGCGACATACGCTGGTAAAACAGAAGGCTATGATGAAAGTCGGGGGCGATGGGCATTTCGCCTCTGGCAGTTCCCGGCCAAGGGTCTCAATCTAGTACAGCGCCTTTAGCACTCGAGCGCTGGGCGGTCCCGACGAATGGGGCCAGGAATGGGGCGAGGACTGGCGCGGCAGCATATGGCGCCTGCGATGACGGCCGTTCGGCCCATCCCTATAGCAGTGGCTATGGCCGCTACGATCCGTCCGGCGGTGAGGAACGCGACGGCATCTACGGCGCGCTGGAACCCCAGCGTTACCAGCAAGGCGGGCCCGCCCTCCGATGGCGGGAACAGGAAGCGCGCGACCGTTCGCGCCGCGGCGGCGAGCCCAGCTATGGCGGCGGCTACTTTGGCAGCAGCGAACGCGGCGGCCAGTCTTATAGCGGCGCCCAGCGCCTCTACCCGGGCGATCCGGGCTACCGCAGCCGTTTTAGCGAGGGCTACAACCAAGGCGAGCGGCAACCATCCGGCATGCGCGATCGCGGCTACGACCCTGGCGCGGGGACGAGCGGCGCGGCGCGTCCCGAGGTAGCACCTAGCCGGCGCAAGGGCCCCAAGGGCTATACGCGGTCTGACGAGCGCATCCGCGACGACGTGTGCGAGCGCCTCGCCAACACCGACGGAATCGATGTCAGCGAGGTCATGGTGGAGGTCAGCGGAGGAATTGTGACGCTCGTCGGCACCGTGCACGATCGCTACGAGAAATACAATATCGAGGAGGTCGCAGACATTCGGTGTGAAGGGAAGTGCACAACAATATCCGCGTCCCACGCCGGCTTTTCCATATCGCGCTTGGCGGCGCGCCGCTCGCCGTCAGTGCGGCTTGCATCTTGCGCAGCCCGCTCCGTTGCGGGCTTGCCATCGGCGCTACGCGGGGCGGCGCCGTATCCCCCACCGACTTGGGCCCACGCCGCGGCGCTCGTCATGAGCGCAATGACGGCGAGGCAGGTTAGCTTTTTCATGGCTGTCTCCTTCCTTCTATCGCGATCCGGCATGGGCAACATTGATTGTCATTCTAGGCGGCCCGGCCCCAGAAGTGGTCATGGGAAGATGGGCGCGAGGGAGCCCAATGTTGTCTTCGTCGCATTCAGCCCAGATTGAGATCCCTGCATGAAGAAAGTTCACCTCACCTGAAGCGGCCCCCCTGTACCGCACGTGGGTGCAGGCCGTGATTGTTACCCGGGAAATTGATGGATCTAGAAACGTTGGTTGGGCCTCCAGCGCGCAACGGTATGCTGCCTCGGCTTCGATGGGCTTCTCCGTTTCCAACTCGGCGCCGACGAGAAACCGCCTTCACTTCGTTCAGTTCCTGCCTCAACGGGAACACGCAAAGCTCGTATGCCTTGGCACATTGGCACCGGCCTCGACCACACGTTCATTTTTCGGATCTCTCGTGCAGGCGTCCCGTCCACCGTCCTGAACCTGGTCGACTGCCTGCGCGACTCTGGCGGGATCGAGAAGAACAGCCGTTCGCTGCGCCCCATGCTGCGCAGCCTGATGATCGCGCGTGCGATCACGGCCGAACTGGTGGCTCCAGGACAAGGGAGGGTTCTTTGCTGAGAAGACCAAAAAAGGCCGGCCCGCAGGACCAGCCTTTCGCCAGGAATGAAGCCTATTACTGGGTCACCAACTCAAGCCCAGCTTGCGACTCGTCATCGCCGCGGGCGACCAGCACCTTGATCTTGTTCGGTACTGTTGCACCGATGCCGTCGACCGGGATGGTGGTGATCAACCAGTCCGCGTTGTTGGCCAGCGTCAGCGCGCCCGAGTCAAAGATCACGGTCTTGGTGCCGGCCGTGGTGATGCGCAGGCGATAGGTGCCGCCATTCAGGTCGATCGAATCGCTGCCCGATGCAGGTACCGCCGACTTGTACGCGACTGCTGCAAACGTAGGCGTTGCCGCTGCCAGGTCAGCCGCCGGGACGGTCAGATAGATATCGACATTCTGTGCATTGAACGATGCGTTCAGACTGCGAACGCGAGCCTTGTCGGAGAATAGGCCCTTCTCAAACGGGTCGTCGATCTGCAGTACATCCGCCACGGTAGCACCGGGCAGGGCCACCACCGTGTATTTGTGGCCGGTGTGCGTGTTCACCGTGGTCCTCCCGAGTTCGGTTGCCGTGTTGGCAACATTGAACGAGAACGTCTGGTTGCCCTCGTCCACGTTGAAGTACTTCGAAACAAACTTGTAGGGCTCGTTCAGCAGGTTGGTCTTGGTGCCGTTCTGCAGCACATCCACATTAGGGCCGCCGGTAATAGCATGGATCACGCGCACGGTCGGTTCACTGACCCCGATGCGGGCACCGATGCTGTCATCCCCGCCGCCGCATGCTGAGAGGACTGCCGTTGCGGCTAGCGCTAGGCCAAGGATAAGACTAGTCTTGGATCGAAACATGTGTCACCTCTATTCGTGGGAACTTGGGCGCGCTATCGCGCAAGGCGCCGCATGCCGCGGGGCCAGAGTGCAAATGTGGCGGCGCATGCTGTGCAAGTGCTGTAATTGCGTATTGCCATGATGCAACGATAGGCAGTAACCCCGGGCGCAGGGAGGTGCCCGGCTCCGAATTCAATGTCCGACGATTCCTACAGTAGTCACGAAGCTGGAGCGGGCCTTCTGACGCGCAGGGCACGGCGGCGCCGGCCCTTCACCATGCGAAGCAACTCAACTGCGCTCCTTCAGCATTTGTTTCAAGGCGGCACGCTGCAGGCGGTATCGGACGCAGTCCGACAGCGGTGCGGTTCAATGAGGATTCCACTGACAAGCAGCGCGTCCGGCATTTCAGTCCGTGGTGCAGGGTGCAAAGGGTCGCTTCCATAGTCTCCCGCACGGGAGGCTGAAACTTCGCGCCAGCACAACACCGCGCACGTCAGCACTGCGTCCCACACAGACCTTGGAGTGAAATCCGGACTACGCGCACATTGCCGAGCCCTCATATGGAACGAACCGCTACCTCCCTTTCCTCCCGCAGATCGTCCCCAAAGCACTTGCGCGCGCGAACCCGGCCGTCTCGGCCGAGGATCAGTAACTCGATCTTGTCGCGTTTCGCGAGATCAGTGCCGGCGGCGATCGCTGCCTCTCTAGAGGGATAGAGAGACGTGACCACGTCATCAGTCCTTTCTACCGTGATAGTCCACTGCCCTCGACTTGCAGAGGCCACGCGGATCCGCTGGACAGGCATGCTATACATAATTCCCCCTTGCTATGTCGTCTTTGCGTTAGGAACCAGCATCCGGCGGCGATCAGGCGCCGTCCGACGCGCGATGTTGCCATTCAGCGCGACCTCCTGCCTGGCTGCCGGCGTGCGCTCGATGGTCCCCCTATCCTGATGCGGATTGGAGCAGACTACACGGCCCGCTTGGCATCTCTTCCCATTGAGTCGAGTTCAGTCAGTTCGTCGTCAACGCCATGAATCATTAGGACGCCATCTTGCTCCAACGCCTTCTGCACACCGGCAGCAATCGCAGCCGCCCGCGAAAAACAGTAGACGCGCTCACCTCCAGCGTCATCGGATTCCACGGCCCACCGACCGTCGTCAGTCAAAATTACCTGGATAGTCGCGATTGTCATGATGCCTCTGTTTGGATGCCCGCTTATGTAGTGGTTTTATGCGCGCAAGACGCGAAGCGGTATCAGGCAACCTCCTACATCCATACACCAGCGGAAGGCCGGCGGGCCATGGTTGGCGTCAAATGCTCAGATGGGTCACGAGGGCGCATGTAGGGCAATGCGAGCAATTGCTGTGGCGCTGCCCTCGGCCGGGTTGGGCGATGGCTCAAATCGATGCTGCTTACCCGTTTCTTACCCTCTGTCGGCGAAATTCTAGTCAAAGACCCAAGCGAGCGAATGCCCATTTCTTTCCGGCAAGGGTGTCGGAAGCCGACCATTCTATGCGGACAGGAAGTGCAAGGCTCAGCAACTCGGCAAGCAAAATTGATGGGGTATCGCTGTCGCACTAAAGCAACGATTGGGGGTTTTTTCTGACGGCCTTCAATCCGCCGAGAGCTGCGTCCAAGGAAGCCTTACGCTATTCCCGCCAGCTTCTCGCCGCCTAACAAGTCGATGCCTGCAACGATGTACGGATGGAACGCATTGTGAACACGCATTGTCACGACAGAACTCCATCTGGGTTCCACATATAACGGATCCAGTTCCAACTCGATGCAAGCATGGGATCGACAGTAGCGTGGAGCTGGACAGCGGCTAGATGGACCCATAGAAAGGGATGTGAGCATTTTGCAGTCGCGAAACCTGATTCGGAACCCGAGAACAAACTCTCTGTGCTGCAAGCTGGGGCGTGCTCATCCATGTAGCCTCCTCTTGACAGGAGATCCAGCAATGACCACTCGAAGGAAATTCTTGAAAAGCGTATCTGGTGTTGTGATGCCGGCCACGGCCGCCATCACAACACCAGATAAACCCTTCAGAAATATTCGTCGAGTAGTCATCGCTGCACCTCCAGTCCAGTCGAAAGAGTTGGATAGATTGTTAGCACGCCGACGCAAGCTCGCATCCTTTCACGGTATGCGCTCGCGCCTGGAACGCAAGCGTTCGGAGGAACCATGTGCTCATTGCGATCGGTATGGGGCTTTCGCTAGCCCATGCGCTCGAGTTGCCGGGGAAGCTGAGACTGAACAAGGATGCTATCTCGGCGTCCAGACTATCTACTACCCAGGATTCACCATTGGCGGGATGTTCGGCGAAGCTGGCGCGATGCTCGCAATGCTCATGCTGATGTTTGTGACGCCATTCGCCAGCACCAGCTTCTGGCTAACGCTGGTCGCATTCCTTTGCCTGCTGACTGCGCATGGCGTGTTCTGGATAGCGATACAACCCTTGAACAAGGTTTGGCTCAAGGGACAGAGACTTCAGGGCGCAGGAGCCGCTCTCTTTGGCAGCACAGATGCGCGCCAAACGTCAATCGACTGCGATTGGACGACCCTACGAGATTGATGGGAGTATTCCCATGTAGCACGCGCGGTGCTCGCTATGTTCGGCCTTGTTTTGCTCGTCACGGCAGTCACCATTTGAACGCCGTGCTAGTACAACATATCGTAAATAGGTTTAATAATTATCGGGCTGCAAATATGGCTCCAGTAGGGTGACGATCACCTCGGCCATCTCGTCGAGTGTGCCGGTGCCGGGCAGAGGTTCCCAACGCCCACTATGGGTACGAAAGGCGGCGCCATAACGATTGCGGCTGAGCTCGGTCAGCCGAGCCACCACTGTCGGCTCCTCGTCGTCCATACGTTTGATCAGCAGGTGACGCCCGTAGGCCTGCGTGACGATCTGCTCGTGGCCGAGCAGGGTGCGTAGTTGCCGCTGCAGTTCGGCAGCGTAATGTTTGGCGGGTAAAGCTGGCATGTCGATCCTCGATTACGATGCGCCGGTTTGCAGCGGATAGCCCCGGAAAGTCCATTTGAACGGGCGTGCCGTCTGATTGTGCGCGCGGACAAACTGCTCGGTGCGCTCGCGCAGGTGCGCGGTGCTGGTGTGACTCGCATGGCGCAGCACTCGGCGCGTGTAGCGGGCAAACCAGAGTTCGATCTGATTGACCCAGCTCGCGTGCAACGGCGTGAAGTGGAAGTGGAACCGCTCATTGTGCCGTGCGTTGAACGCCTGCCAGACGGCCTGTGCGCGATGTGTGTTCAGGTTGTCCCAGACGACGTGCACCTGTTTGCCCGGGTACGCGGTTGCCACGCGCTCCATGAAGGCCACCAGATCGTCCTGGGTGCGTCGCTCGCGGCAGTCTGCCAGCACCTGTCCGGAATGCACATCCAGCGCGGCAATCAACGCCTGGGTGCCGTGGCGAACATATTCAAACTCACGCCGACGCAGCCGCCCCGGCGCGGGTGCACGTCCCGGGTGCTTACGCTCGATGGCCTGAATGCCGGTCTTCTCGTCAATACTGAGCACCACCGCGTTTCGAGGCGCCTTGCGGTACAGTTTGCAAATCCCCGTGACCTTCTCGCGAAAGGCCGGGTCTGGGCTGTGTAGCCATTGTTGGACCCGGTGCGGACGCACGTCGCCGGCCTGCAGAATGCGCTGCACCTGGCTGCGGCTGATCTGCCCGACGACGCCGCGCTCCACGGCGCGCGCCACAATCTCGTCGAGCGTGGGCGTGACCCGTCCCTCAGGTTCCTGCGTTTCACACGCCAGCCGTTGGACCCGGTGCGGACGCACGTCGCCGGCCTGCAGAATGCGCTGCACCTGGCTGCGGCTGATCTGCCCGACGACGCCGCGCTCCACGGCGCGCGCCACAATCTCGTCGAGCGTGGGCGTGACCCGTCCCTCAGGTTCCTGCGTTTCACACGCCAGCGCGATCAACTGCAGTCGCGCTTCCTGCGTGATACGTGGCGGACGGCCACTGCGCTCCCCTCGCGAATGCCTTTGGCACCTTGCTGGGCAATGCGCTTGCGCCACAGGCAGACCGTTTGCACCGATACGCCCAGTTCCTGCGCAATGACCGTATTGGAGTGGCCCTCGTGGGCCCACAACGCGATTCGCGCGCGCATCACATCCGCTGCGCGGCCGTCTTCCGCTCGACCAGCGATAGCAGTTCCTGTCTTTCTTTGTTCGCCAGCTTCACTGGCGTTGCATGGCGGCCTCGATTCATCCCGCCATGATAGCCGAGCCAATTAATTATTCAACCTATTTGCGGGATGTTGTACTAGGAGCCGAACTCGCCCTTCTTTGGCGGACGGGAGCTGGCTGTCGCCGAGAGTGGGAATGGCAACTCATTTCCGGCGATGCTTCCATGCTCGAGCCGGCTCCCTTGAGCGACACGACTCGAAGCGAGGGCTTCCGTCTGTCGCCTGGCACGGCTGCGGCTTATAGAGATGTACTGCGGTTGAGCTCGCCGCGCTCCCCCGAAGATATCCGTGGCTTCGGCCGATGTTAAGGAAGCCGCGATTTGCAAGGCGCTAGAGCGCTGGGCAGCTCTGATGATCCCCTACCAGGAGGCATCGCGGCAGCGCATGACACAAAGAATTCTGGCGCTGATTCCTGTTTCCATGCGTGCGGACGTTTTGGTGCTGGTAGGCCTTCCGTTGCGTCACCTCACTACCTATCCTGAATCTATCCTGATGAGTAGGGTCGATCTTCGTCCACGTCGGCTAGTCAAAAGGATCAGCGTTACTGGTAGCGGAGGCCATGAGTCTAAATGTGCACTTTTGTCTCTGCTCTGGCAGTCACCCAGGAGGGGATATGAATTGGCTCGGCTTGCTACTCGCGACGTCGCTGGCAATGATGCTGCCATCTGCCGGCGCTGTGGGGTGTCAATATGATATGCAATGCAAAGGGGAGAGGATCTGCCAGCAAGGCGTGTGTGTTGCACCCGAAGCGGAGGACCAGGCCATCGACAAAGCGCCTCCTGCAGCGAGGAGGCTTCCCCCGCCACGGAGCCTCGCTATTGCTGCACGGTCGCGGGCAAACTGAGGCTGTACCGGAGCTCACGCTCGGAAGGCGACTTCATCAAGCTGGGGGATGCTTGCCAAGGCTCGACCGCTTCCGGCAAGCCCGTTCCAGGCACGGCATGCAACTGACGTGTCCGGAAAACCTGCATAAGTGTCCACTCGACAGCCCAATGTTGGCGTTCAGTATCTAGCGAGGCTCTACCTCAGACCGACGAGTGGCATTGGTGACTGCGTGGCGCTGAGGGTAAGGTGGCTCCGGTCGAGCCGGCTGGGACAAGCCCAGCGATGTACGAGTTCAAAGCTTCAATGGGGTCCGATGACCCCATGGACGGCCGGAGCCAGAGTGATCGCGAAGGTCTGCGCGATCACTCCTACTCGAGAGCGAATGCATTATGCATCGACCGAATGCACATGAACGTCTACGTGCCGCAGTTGCAGCGCGTAGGCGGCGTGGTGTGGTACCTGCGCGGCCATCCTCGCTCAGCGCTTTGCCTCGACGGCGACGGTGGCGCCGGTGGCCTTCGTGGCAAGCAAAACCGCAGTGAAAATTGCCATAGGCTTGCCTAGCTTGCGATAGGCACCCGCATCGCGCGTGAACGCCGCCAGGCTTCGGTACGCGTCATCGAGTTACTGCCACGCTGTCGTAGGGATATACATGGCCAAGCGCGTACATGCGCTTCCGGAACGCGCCGGTAGCCCAGTTCGATCCACGCGCGCGCCCAGTGATGATGGCCTTGCCGCGAAAACTGCCGCCTTCAGTCATGACTGGGGCGCTGCGGTCGAGGAAATGCTCGAGCTCGGGGTCTTCGTTGCCGGTGCTTTCCACCACCACCGATTCCCTTGCCAGCGGGCGCTGCCAGTATTCGCCCGGGCCTCGTCCAGCGGTTCGCTGCTTGCTGCCGGTTCAAAGTCCGCCCACTGCCTGCACTCCCATTGCCCCGGGTGCGTTCCGGCAAAGGAGGCGACCCGCCAGAACTCGCCAGCCTGCTTCACGGCCGCACGCCTCGTGCAATTTTTTCAAAAGACGGCCCGGAGCTACACGCGGCGCCGTGGAACCTGCCGTCAGCCATTGACCACTTCGCCGCCGTTGATGTGCAGGATCTGCCCGGTGATATAGCTCGCCGCATCGGAGGCCAGGAATACATAACCCGCGGCCACTTCGAACGGCTGGCCGGGGCGTCCCATCGGCGTCTTCTTGCCGAATTCAGCGACTTCTTTGGCTGTGAACGTGGAAGGGATCAGCGGCGTCCAGATCGGCCCCGGTGCTACGCCATTCACGCGAATGCCGCGCTCGACCACTTGCAGCGCCAGCGAGCGCGTGAACGACACGATGGCGCCCTTCGTCGCCGAGTAGTCCAGCAGGTGCGCGCTGCCGCGATACGCCGTGACCGAGGTGGTATTGAGGATGGCCGCCCCTTTCTTCAGGTGCGGGAGCACGGCGCGGGTGAGGTGGAACATCGCAAAGACATTGGTGCGGAAAGTGGCTTCCACCTGCTCCGCCCCCACGTCCTCGATCGATTCCTGCGGATGCTGCTCTGCAGCATTGTTGACCAGGATGTCGAGCTTGCCGAAATGCTTCAACACCTTTTGCGCCACGCCGTCTGCGTGGGCGTTGTCCGCCAGGTCGCCGGCGATGGCCAGGCACTTGCGACCAGACTCCTCTACCAACGCCACGGTTTCCTTCGCATCGCCGTGCTCGTCCAAATAGGAGATGGCGACGTCCGCACCCTCACGCGCAAAGGCGACGGCAATCGCGCGGCCGATGCCGCTGTCCCCGCCGGTCACGAGTGCCACTCTGTCGTTCAGGCGGCCGCTGCCGACATAGTCATCCGCCCCGCTATCGGGCTGCGGATGCATAGGGCTTTCAAGGCCGGGCTGGCGCTTCTGGTGCTGCGGTGGCAGATCTTTGGGGGTAGACATGGCGCGCTCCTCGGCATGACCGGATGCGCTGCCTCACGCAAGTTCCGTGCCGCACACTGGCCGTTGTTGCACCTCGGCATAGGGCCCTGCCGGGCCGTAACCGATGCATCGGGCGGCAAGACTTACACCTCCGCCTGCATGGGGTATTGCGCTGCGCACCGTGTTGCAGGCACCCTGCATCGCCAGGTGACGATGGACAAGGCGGCATGTCTTTTGCGGCAGAGGTGACCATGGGCAGTCGCCCCAGCGCTCGCAATCGAGGATGCCGCCGGGCCGGCGCGGACATCGGAGGCAGAATATGTTCAGTTTCCGCAGTCACAGCAGCAGGGAGAGCGATCAACAACGTCAGCGCAACCAGGAAGCGGACCGGGAGCGCCAGCGCGAGGACCACAACCCCTGCCGCGGTTCGGAAGAGGCAGGGCGAAGATTGGCGCGGCGAGCGCGAATCACGCGGCGGCTCTGGTACCAGCAGGATAGCAGGACAGGAGCGCGGGCAATGGGGCCGGCTCAAGTACGGCGCGGCCGACATGGGTGGGGGCCATCCACCCAGATCACCATCGGCGCCTATCACGTTCGCGGTCGCGGTTGCCCACGGATTCCGGCTTGCTCACAGTGCCAAGGCACGCAAGCTGCCCGGCTACGTCGGCAGCCTTCCCTGCCGCGTCCGGCGGGCCGTGCGATAACGCGGCCCGTTGGGCTATTGCGCCGCCGCCCGTTGCGAGAGCAGTTTCAAGAGCCGCGCTTCGTCTGCACGCAGGCGGCTGATGGTGGCAATGCGCGCGCAGCCGCGCAGCTCGTCATTCATGAACGCCTCGATCACGTCGGGGTGGACATAGCACTTGCGGCATACCGCCACCGTATTGCGCAGGCGCTGCGCAACGGCCCTGATTACCTCCGCCACCTGCTTCTTGCGAGCGGTCTCGCTGCTGTCCGCGCCGGCCGTGCGCAGCATTGCCAGCGCATGCACGCTGCCGGACCAGGTGCGAAAGTCCTTGGCGGTGAAGTCTCCGCCGGTTGCCGCCTGCAGATAGGCATTGACGTCAGCCGAGCCGACCTCGCGGATCTCCCCGTCGCTGTCGCGGTACTTGAACAGATGCTGGCCGGGCAGGTCGGCGCAACTGCGCACGATGCGGGCCAGGCGAGGATCATTGACCGACACGTTGTGGGTGATGCCGCTCTTGCCGATGAACTGGAAGCGCAGGCGGCTGCCACGCACGGTGACGTGGCGGCGGCGCAGCGTGGTGAGACCGTAGGTACGGTTCTGCTGCGCGTAGCGCGGGCTGCCAACGCGCACGAGCGTGGCATCGAGCAGCAGCACCACCGCCGCGACCACTTTCTCGCGCGGCATGCCGTTGCGCCCCAGGTCGCGCGCCACGCGCGCGCGCAGCCGCGGCAGCGCGGTGCCGAAGGTCGCCAGACGCGCGTACTTGTCGGAATCCCGCAGCGCACCCCAGTCGGGATGGTAGACATACTGCTTGCGGCCCCGCGCGTCGCGTCCGGTGGCCTGGAGATGCCCCGCCGGGTCTGCGCAAATCCAGACCGCTTCATACGCCGGAGGAATCGCCAGCGTCGCGATGCGTGCTAGCGTTGCGACGTCGCGCACCCGCTTCCCGTTCGCATCGCGATACGCAAATCCGCCACCAAAGCGGCGGCGCATGATGCCCGGCGCACTGTCATCGACATAGCGCAATCCGGCCTCGTGCAGCACCGTACGCAGGGTTTCGTCGGTACCGGACGGCGGCAGGGTACTCTCCACGACAGGCGCCTCCTTCTCGCGAGTGGTGCGCAGCGGATGCCCGAAGCAACGGTGCTATGGGTCTTCGCCGCGCGGCCCGGCTTTCATCGCGGATACCGCCGTGCCTTCCAAATGGGGCGTCTCCGGCCGCACGGCATCTCCCGAACCGTGCCCGGCTTCCGGCCCGGCAGGCTCAAGCCCCGTCACTGACGGATCGTCGTGCGGCGGCGCGGCGGACGCTGGCGCAGGAGGTTCCGCCGCCCGTTCGGTCGCCACCGGACCCGCACGCGCCCCCGTGACCATCTCGCGCAGCCAGTTCACCAGCAGGCTGCTGTAGGCGCGCTGGCTCTCCTCATCGCTGAGGCCGTGGTCGGCGCCCTTGATCACGCGATAGGTCATCGAATTCGCCTGCACGCAGGCATCCACGTAGCTGGTGACGGCAGCATGCGGCACGATCTGGTCCTGCTCGGACTCGATGACCAGCACATCGCCCTGGAACGTGGTGCACGCGCGCAAGGCGCGATTGGTATCGGCCGCCACCACCTGCCGGCGGTACGCCACCAGGTCCTGGTCACGATGCAGCTGGCGCTTGGGCAGTTCCCAGCCTGCGTCCATGTACAGTGCCGGTGCGCGTAACGCCATCCAGCGCAGCGGACGCAGCGTGCTCAGCACCGCAGCCAGATAGCCGCCGTAGCTGCTGCCGACCACGGAGATCGCGTTGCGGTCCACCTCGGGCTGGCGCACCAGCACATCGTAGGCGGCCACCACATCGGCCAAGTTGCGCATGCGGCTGACGGTCTCGTACTGGCCGCTGGTGCCGGCATGCCCGGTCAGGTCGAAGGTCAGGCACACACAGCCCAGCCCGGCCACCTTGCGCGCGCGCGCCAGGTATTGCTGCTGGCTGCCGCCCCAGCCGTGCACGAACAGCACGCCGGGCAGCTTCGTGGCCGGCGTGATCAGCGTGCCGGCGATGCTGCCGCCTTCGGACTGGATTTCCACATTCTCTTCATGCGTTGCCATCTGCGTCAGGCTCCAGTAATGCGTATTTGGTCAATGCCCCGACGTGGCGGTCTTCGCCCTGGAAGTAGATCTCCGCGCCCGGCGGAACTTCAGCGTCGACGCCATAGATTTCGCGGGTCGAGGCCACCACGCGCCGGCGCTTCGGATCGGCCTGCAATGCCGCCAGCGCAGCCAGTTCGGCACCGGTGGCGCCACCAACGCGCCATGATTGCTCGAGCACGCCAAGCAATGCATGGCCATTGGCCCTCGCGCCATTGCCACCCGCTGCGCGCCCGGCGGCCACGTCATAGTTGCAGCGCGAGAGGAACATGCCCGGAAAGCAGGCCAGTGCCGCTTCGTGATAGACCATTGCCGCGCGCACCGCCGCCAGCGCGCGCGCATGAAAAGGCTGTGCGAGCAGCTCCTCAAAGCCACCCCGCACCACGGTCAGTGTCGAGCCGCCATAGACGGGGTGGCCACGGTTGTTGCTGGTCAGATCCTGCGTGCCGCAATAGCTGGCGCGCAGGCCGCTCACCTCGATCTGGCCCACACTCCAGGTCTGCGGCTCGTCCAGGTCGCGCTCGAGCACGATACCGTGCGTTTCGAGCGTCGTCCGGTCCATTTCCGCCAGTGCGCGGTCGAGCGCGGCAGCGTTTGCCACCACCTGCTGGCCCAGCCCGCCGATCCCGCAAGGCTCTTTCAGGCGCACCGGTCCGTCTTCGAGCAGCCGGCGACCGGCAAGCGCCGCATCTTCGCGGGAGAAGGTGGTAAAGCCGGGCAGCACGGCGTCCTGCGTGCGTTCCGCGAATCCGCCGCACCAGCCCTCGGGCGCAGCGGCTCCTGGCGCGACCAGCCCGTGCGTGATCGCCTTGGTCGATACGAAGGCAAACGGCACCACGCCGCCGAACAGGTCGGCTGCGCCCTGTATGCCAAGCCTGGCAGCCTGGTCGAGCCCGACCACCGTATCCAACGGAACGAAGTAGAATGGCAACGCCTTTGCCTCTGGCGTACGTTCCGCCCCACATGTCTCGAATGCCCCCGCGAATGCATAGCCGGCCACCGCAGCGACCTTGCGCGCGATCTGCGCAAGCGTCACGCACTGATGGCTGCCGGCATCGGCGTAGTTGGGGCAGCCGTACAGCACCACGCGCCGGCACATTGCATCGTTGCGTTGCTTGCTGATGTCTGGCACGGTGGTCTCCTCGCAGGGTATGGACGCCCGCTTCAGTGGGCGGGGATTTCGCTGCCGCCACGCACAACGTCGCCGCCACTCGTGGGCCGCGCCGCACGTGCCCTGTGTTTGGCCACGTGGTTCTCGCGGGCTTCGTCCAGCGAGTGGCTGCACTTGAGCCCGCCTTCCTCGTCGGCAAGTTGCGCCAGCTGGCGATAGAACGTGATCAGTTGGCGCAACTCCTCCTCGTCGAGCTCTTCGATCGAGACCAGCATGTTGCTGGCTTCCTTGTGCGAGGCCAGCAGCTCGTTGAGCTTCAGGTGGACGGCCACGGCGTCCTTGTTCTGGCTCTGCTGGATCAGGAACACCATCAGGAAGGTGATGATGGTCGTGCCGGTGTTGATCACAAGTTGCCACGTTTCGGAGAAGCCGAAGAAGGGCCCCGTGATCGCCCACGCCACCACGACGCCAACCGCCAGTACGAATGCCGTGGCCGAGCCCGCCTGCCGCGTGGCCGCCCCGGCAAAGCGGTCAAAGACATGAAGTACGGGATGTCGCCTGTGCACTGCTGCGGGCGCGCTGTCGATCCGATGCAGTGTGAATGCTGGCTTGCTCATCTTCCGCTCCTGGCTGTTGGCTGCCGCCGCCGGCAACGCGCTGCTTGCATTTTATGGAGCGCGCCGCCAATGGTTCAGCGGGCGCTGTCCTACAACGCAGGCTGCACTTGCACACCGCCCTCCGGTGCGAGGTCGCGCGTTTCTACACTGCCCGTAAAACCTGCGGACGGCGCGCAGCCCATGATGTGGAGCTCCCGCCAGCGCTGACGGGCATTCTGGCGGCAGGAACGCTTCTTGCGCTTTCCTTGCAAGCACCGCCGGCGTGCTGGCGGCCGTGTTCAATCCTACCGACTGGAGAACGCCATGATGCAATCCCCCTCTACTGTGCCCAGCGCGCCCCGGCGCGTTGCCGACGTCATGACCCGCGGGCCGGCCTATCTCAGTTCGGATGAAACCATCCTGCTTGCGGCACAGCGGATGGCTGACCTGCAGGTGGGCGCGCTGCCGATCTGCGATGGCCGCCGGCTGGTTGGCATGCTGACCGACCGCGACATCACGATTCGCTCCACTGCCAGCGGTCAGACGCCGGGCGCATCGCGCGTGGGCGATGCCATGACCGCCGATGTCAAGTGGTGCACCGAAGACGAATCGCTCGAGATTGCGCAGCACAAGATGGAAGCCGCGCGCGTGCGCCGGCTACCCGTCGTCGACCAGGATCATCACCTGGTGGGCATCGTGTCGCTCGGCGACCTGGCCAGCAAGACTGGCGATTCACGCGATTCCGGCCGCACGCTGGCCAGCATTTCCACCCCTCCGCCCCGGCGCGATAGCCGCTCAAGGAGAAGCCATGACTAGACCACGTTCTGCTGATTCAACCGAATCGCCGGACCAGGCCCTCGACACGCAGGTGCGGGAGAAGCATTCGGCTGGATCTTTCCCGTCGGCGCAATGGTAGAGGTGGCGGACCGGCGCGTCTTGCTGAATGGTTGCGTCGCCAGCCGCCGTCCAGCGGCGCGGGTGCTATGCCGGCCGGCCGAGCGCCCGTCCGGGCAGATCAACCACAAGGTCTGAGCTCTGGCGCTTGTCGTTTTTTTGGTGCTTCGCTGGATTGCGGATGTCGGCGGGCGCAAACAGACACGATATGGCTGCCCGCGATCTCTGGCTAGGTTTGCACATGGCCGTCGGTGGTGGTCACGAAGACGGCGTAGCCTTCCAGCTCGCGCCGAGCATCTGTCGATAGCGCTCGATTTCAGGATCGGGGGCCGGCGTACCCGGTTGCGGGCCCGAGTGCGCGCTCGCCTGCCTGTTTGCCTCGCCGGTTGTCTCGACACTGCCGCTGTACGTAGTTTCAGACTGAATAGCCGCAGACAGTTCCGGAAGTACGGGCCGCGCGTTGGTCAATGCCGGCAGCGATGCCGGAATCATAAAACTGCCGCCTGGTAGTTGCGCTGCATGCGGAGGCGTGTCCGTTCAGTACCCGAAACGGGGCCGCGCCGTCCGTCACAGACTGACACGCAGCCATTGCATGATAGGCGCTGGCGGCCTGTACGCCGCATGTTCAGCAAGTGAGGAAGGAGATAAGTGGTGTCAGGCCGACACCGTGCCATGTCGCAGCAGGGCGCGCCGCTAGTGGCGGCGCGCAGCCGGGCCTCATCTGTGTAACAGCCGGAATCACGCAAGGAGTGTTCCCGGCAGGGAGCCGCATCCGTTGCAGCGCTGCAGCACCAGGATTTACAACACCCGGTAAGAACCACATGCTAGCCGCATGAACGTGCCTGTAGGACCAGCGCCGATTTCCGTCGCGCCACGTACCGCATAAGCTAAATCCCATCCATGTCCAATCAACAGGCACCGCCATGCCCAGGACCACCCGTGAGAAGCTGGACAACGGCCGCGCTGCCGCCGTCCGGAAACGCCCGCCGGCCAAAAGGTCCACAGGCACCCGATCCGCTGGCACGCTGGGCAAGTACCAGCGCATGCGCGATTTCAGCGCAACGCCAGAACCGAGCGGCACACCGGCCGCGAGAAAACGCACGAGCGGCACGCGCAAGCACGAACACACCCTCTCCTTCGTGATCCAGAAACACGCCGCGCGACGGTTGCACTATGATTTCCGCCTGGAACTGGACGGCGCGCTCAAGAGCTGGGCCGTACCCAAGGGCCCGAGCCTGGACCCCGCCGACAAACGCATGGCCATCCATGTGGAAGACCACCCGCTGGACTATGCCAACTTCGAAGGCGTGATTCCGCCGGGCCACTATGGCGCCGGCACCGTCATCGTCTGGGACCGCGGCGTGTGGGTGCCTGAAGCCGATCCGGACGCCGCCTACCGCGCCGGCAAGCTGAAGTTCGAGCTGCGCGGAGAAAAGCTGCACGGACACTGGGCGCTGGTACGCATGCACGGCAGCCGGCAGAAGGAGCAGGACGCCTGGCTGCTGATCAAGGAGCGCGACGAAGACGCGCAGCCAGCATCGGAGTTTGACGTGGTGGAAGCGTTGCCAGACAGCGTGCTCGCCGGGACGGCACGCAGCGCCACACGCAAGACAACGAAAGCCGCAGGCAAGACAACCGCCAGTGGCCACAAGAAATCCGCGGCCGCGCTTGCGCTTCCGCGCGGCGCCAAAAAGGCAACGCTGCCGCTCGCGCTGGCGCCGCAACTCGCAACGCTGGTCGAGAACCCCCGCAGACGGCGATGCGTGGCGCTACGAGATCAAGTTCGACGGCTACCGCCTGCTGGCGCGCATCGACGGCCGCGATGTGCGGCTCTTCACGCGGCAGGGCCACGACTGGACCCCGAAGCTGAAGGCGCTTGCGAAGGAAGTCGGCTCGCTTGGGCTGCCGGACGGCTGGCTGGATGGCGAAATCGTGGTGATGGGCAAACACGGCGAGACGGACTTCCAGGCGTTGCAGAACGCTTTTGAGACGGCGCATGCCGACACCATCCAGTACTTCGTGTTCGACCTGCCGTTCTACGCCGGCCATGACCTGCGCAAGGTTCCGCTGGCGGAGCGGCGCGCGCTGCTCCGCCGTCTGTTCGAAAGCAATATGGCGCCGCGGCTGCGCTTCAGCGAGGAATTCGAAGCAAGTGCCGCCGACATGCTGGATGCGGCCTGCCGCATGAAGCTAGAGGGCGTCATCGGCAAACGGGCCGACGCGCCCTATGTCAGCGCGCGCACCAATACCTGGATCAAGCTCAAATGCACGCTGCGCCAGGAGTTCGTGGTGGGCGGCTTTACCGACCCAAAGGGCAGCCGCCAGGGCATCGGTGCGTTGCTGCTTGGCATTCACGATGCCAGCGGCCAGCTGCGCTACGCGGGCAACGTCGGCACCGGCTTCGACACCCGTACGCTCGGCAACCTGCGCACGCAACTGAATGCGCTACGGGCGGACAAGCCGCCGTTCCATGCGCTGCCCGCGTCGGTGAAAGGACATTGGGTGCGACCAAAACTGGTGGCCGAAGTATCGTTTGGCTCCTGGACGCGCGAAGGGCGCGTGCGGCATTCCGTGTTCCACGGGCTGCGCACCGACAAGCCCGCGGCCGGCATAGCGGTCGAACAGGCCAGGGAGCCGGCCGGTGTAAAGCGCGGTAAGGGCAAGCTCACCGCCGCAACCGGCAAGGTGGCGATCAGCCACGCCGATCGCGTGATCGACGAATCAACCGGCATCACCAAAGGCGAGCTGGTTCGCTACTACGACCGCGTCGCACCGCTGATGCTGCCGCACCTGCGCGGACGCCCAATCGCCATGGTGCGCGCACCGGGCGGCGTGCAAGGGCAGCAGTTCTTCCAGCGGCACGGCGACACGCTGCATGTCGAAGGGATCAACATGCTGAACGCAAGCTTATGGCCTGGCCATCCGGCGCTGCTGGAGATCGTGTCGGCACCGGGGCTGATTGCGGCGGCGCAGCTCAATGTCGTGGAGTTCCATACGTGGAATGCGAACAAGCGCAGCATCGATAAGCCGAACCGCATCATCTTCGATCTCGACCCCGGAGAAGGCGTGCCCTGGCCGCGCATGCGCGAGGCGGCCGCGCTGGTCAGGGCACTGTTCCTCGAGCTGGGCCTGGCCAGCTTCGTGAAGACCAGCGGCGGCAAGGGCCTGCATGTGGTCGTGCCAGTCACCCCACGCGCCGGCTGGGACGAAGTGAAGGATTTTGCGCACAAGGTGGTGCTGCATATCGCCGCAACCATCCCGCAGCGCTTTGTTGCAAAGAGCGGCGCGCGCAATCGCATTGGCAAGATTTTCATTGATTACCTGCGCAACGGCGTCGGGGCCACTACCGTGGCCGCGTTCTCGGCGCGTGCGCGCCCCGGCCTGGGCGTGTCGATCCCGATCGCATGGGATGAACTGGACGGGCTGCGCAGCGCCGCCCAGTGGAACGTCGGCAACGTCGGCCCGCGTCTCGAGGAACTGGAGTCGCACGATGCCTGGGACGGCTATGCCGACACGCGGCAGGTCATCACGCGTGCGGCTTCAGGCCTGGCGCGCGGCTGACGCTACGGCACGCTTCTTGCCACTTCCTGGCAAGAACGCCCTTTTTCGCGTCGGACCAGGAGTGGAGGGACACCCCCATGCCATACCGATTCAGCCGACTGCTTGCGGGGACTCGCCTGCTAGCCCCCACGGCCCACAGGCTTCGCGCCCGATGTGTCCGTTGCGGCATTTACTGTTGCCAGGCGCACCGTTGCCCGCCATCGGCGGCCAGGCACACGCCACGCTGGCGCCCCCGCACTGGAAGAGCAGCAGGCCGCCGATGCCAAGAGGGCTAAGGAAGCCGACAAAGCCAAACGCCAGACCAAGGAGGCGCTTGACGTCTGAACGCCATGGATACGCCCGCCATCACGAACCGCCCGCTGATCCTCAATGTGGAGGATCGCGATGGCCCTCGTTACGTCAAGAGCCGAATCCTGCACCGCGCGGAGTTCTCGGTACTCGAAGCCACCACCGGCCAGGCGGCCCTGTCGCTTGTACGCCAGCATGCGCCAGCACTCGTGTTGCTTGGCATGAGGCTCCCCGATATCGGCGGCCTCGAGGTCTGTCGGCTTCTCAAGAGTGATCCGGACACCGCGCGCACGCTGATACTGCTGACATCGAACGGGCTGGCCGATGCACGACAGCGTGTGCTGGCGCTCGACTGCGGTGCAGACAGCTATCTTGTGGAGCCGGCGGAACCAGAGGAAGTCCTGTCCAGCATCAACGCACTGCTGCGCCTGCGCGGGGCCGAGGATGCGTTTCGGCGCACGACGCAGACACTGCACGAAAGCGAGGACATGTTCCGCCAGCTGGCCGAATCCCTGGCCGATGTGGTGTGGATCCTGGACCCCGGCGAGAAACGACTGCTGTTCGTCAGTCCTTCGTTTGCCGCGCTCCTAGGCCACGCGGCCGAGGAAGTCTTGGATAATCCAGGCCGCTGTCTCGACCGCGTGCCACTGGCAGACCGGCCGCGAGTGGAAGGCGCATTCGCGGACATGCTGCGCAATGGCAGGATGGATATCGAATTTCAGCTGACACGGCCGGGCGGCGAGATTCGCGAAATCCGCGGACGCGCGTTCCCGGTCCGCAGCCGCTCCGGCGCGGATGGCCGCTCGCTGCGCGTGGCAGGCATCTGCCAGGACGTCACAACGCAGAACCGCGCATTGTGCGCGCTGCGCGACGAGGAACGCCGCAAGGACCAGTTCCTCGCCATGCTGGCGCACGAGTTGCGCAACCCGCTGGCACCGATGCGCAGCGCCGCCGACCTGCTGCAGCAGCTCTCGCCCTCGCGCGAGGACATGTTCCGCGCGCGCGACGTGATCGGGCGCCAGCTGCATCACCTGACACGGCTGGTTGACGAACTGCTCGACATCTCGCGCTTCAACCAGGGAAAGATCACGCTGCGGCAGGACCTCGTGGAATTGCGCTCGGCACTGAATACTGCCGTGGAAACCGTGCGCCCGCTCCTTGAGGCGAACGGCCACATGCTGCGCCTCTCGCTACCGGAGCAGCCGCTGCCGGTGCGGGGGACCTGGTGCGGCTCACGCAAATCTTCAGCAACCTGCTGCATAACGCGGCCACATATACGCCCGCAGGCGGGCAGATCTCCGTGGAGGCCACTACGCAGGAGGGCGATGTGACCGTGCGCGTGCGCGACAACGGCGCCGGCTTATCCGAGGCCATGCAGCGGCGGCTGTTCGACCCGCTGGCACCGGACGACGCCACCGGTGACGAAACAGGTGCCGACGCGCAGCGTGGCTCCGCCTTGCGGGACGGCCCCGGTATCGGTCTGACGCTAGTACAGAAGCTGGTGCGCCTGCATGGCGGGCGCATCCACGCGGAAAGCCCCGGCCCCGGCGAAGGCAGCACGTTCATCGTGGTGCTGCCGGTGGAACCCTGGCAGTGCTGGCATCCGCCCAGTGGCATGGGCGCGCCCCACAGAGGCCCGCGGCGCACCGTCATGCTGGTGGACGACAACATCGATGCACTCGAAGCGATGAGGATGATTCTGCAAACGCTGGGCCATACTGTGGTTACGGCTTCGGACGGCCAGAGCGCGGTGGCGCGCGCGGCCAGCGTGCGCCCCGACGTGATTCTGCTCGACCTGGGCATGCCGGCGATGGACGGTTTCGAGACCGCGCGGCGCCTGCGCGCCCTGCCCGAACTGAGCGGCGCAAAGCTGGTGGCGCTGACGGGCTTCGGCCAGCCCGAAGACAAGCGGCGCACGCTCGAAGCGGGGTTCGACCTGCATCTGGTCAAGCCCGCCGACCTCGACGAGCTGACGCGCTTGCTCGACGGGCTCGAAGGGCTCGACGCCTGAGCGTGCCGTCCGCCACTCGTCACCAAAAGCAAGGAGCCAACCCCAAGGCAGCGGGACGTTCGGGATGGCGGGCAAGATCGTGAAAAACCTTGGTGTGCAGATATTCGGTAAGCGTAGGGAACAAATCGGACAGGGGCATGAGAGCCAAGCGAGGATCGAAAAATGATCCGGACGGCGGCCGCTCAAATCTCCACACGTGTCAAGACCTTGCGTTGATCAATCGCGGCCTTCCTTGCGCTGATAACTTGGGTGGATTGGTACGCTGCCCTCCCGCCTCCCCTCCTACACTTCCTCCTCGAGCGAGCGACCGACCTTGGGCCTGGACAGTTCCTGGTCCACAAATCGCCCCGTCTCATGGAGTGCAGGCACCTACAGTGCGCGCGACGACGGACTACCGCCTCGGCGCGTCCCGGGCGTCGCAAAGAAAGCTCAGGGTATCGTCATGCTTGATCCTGACGTGCCATTCTCCAACGCAGTATTTGGCGTCGGAGAACTTCTCCCGCCATCGGCGCGAGAGCGTCTCGATGCATGCACGCCCTTGCGGTGGCATCTGCGGCGCGGCGGCCATCTGTCGCAGCATCTGCAGATAACTGGGATCTCCCCAGCGGGGCATGGCTGCGACGTGCGCGTTCCAGACAAGCACCACCGGCACAATCGGGAGAATTCGACTCGAAGATCATCGGACCGGGAAAATCTTGGAGATACATAGCCAAGAAGACCGGCGTTTCCCCTTACCTCTGCACCTTGCATCCGACCATGAAGGCCACTCTTCGCGTCGAATGAGCCCGGCGTTGGTCTTTGTCCCGTCCCGCGCTGTTAGCGCGCGCGCTCTGCCGCCGGGACGCCCTGCTCGCGGTCCGGCGCGCAGAAGATCACGTCGACGGACTGTCCGATCGTTCGAAAAGCGCTCGGCGCCCGTATTCCGGCTCAACACCAGCCCATCCGCGTCCTGCCTTGCCGCGCTACTTCATCAGGCGTGGTGTCAGGCCTCAGCCCGCGCGATAGCGGTCGCGCAGGTCGCGGATCTGGTCGTGGTTGCGCAGCACCCCTGGTACTGGCGCTCCACCAGCGCGCGAATGTCGAGGCTCAGTTCCGTTTCTTGCAGCGCATCGGCGTACTTTTTCTTGGCCACGTCCTCGCCCTTCTCGGCTTCCTCCAGGATGGCAAGGTCGTTGCGATCAGCCACCGCGGTGCGCAGGCTGACCCAACCGCGATGTAGCGCGCCGGTCACGCTGCCATGCTCCTCCGGCTTGCCGCCGAGCATAGTCACCTGCGCCTGGAGTTCCGATACTGCCGCGGCAATCTCAGCGGCACGGCTGGAAAACAGCGACTTCAATTCGGGGTTCTGCGCGTCTTCGGCTGCCTTGAGAAAGCCTTGCTGGCCATCACTCGAAACTTCAATCAGGTCATTTAATACGGAAATATTCTTGTCAGCCATGTCAGCTCCTAGAAAAGGCGGACGATTTGGAGATGCAAAACAGAATGGCGCCGTGAAGACGACAATTCGTTAAAGCGGACCCGGTACCTGGCTCTCCTGTGCGCCCTGCACTGGCCACCCCTCAATGGTACGAATGCGCGCGTTCGCATGCTGTAGGGAGATTGCGCGAATGCTTGTCGGCGCCTGCCTACAGCAACGGCACGGCTTGCTGCACAAATTACATCTCCATGTAAAACGCACGTGTCGTGCCAGGAAAAAGAAGGTGCCAAGGCCACGGACGCGCAAAGGCGAAAGTGCGCGCGACAGGCCGCCGTCGGGCATCTTGCGGATGCCGCTGCGGTGCCGGCACGCTATCTGCCTTGGATGAGGCCTCCCGGTTTTTCTCTGCCGAGCCTCATTTCAGGATTCGCCATGCCAAAGACGCCTACTTCCGACAAGACTTCGGCCGCCAGGCGGCCCAACAGCAAATCGGGCGGCAACGCAGACACGAAACTCATGTCCACCAGCAGCGGTACTGCGCCGGATAGCGTCACGGGAGCCTCGACCAGCGACGTGACGCGCACCGCAAGCCGCGCGGCTACCGGCGCGGAGGCCGCTTACGACCGTGCCGTGAAGGAGCGGCTATCTCCCCAGCCCAAGATGTTGGGCTCCGACACGGTCGGCAATGTGGTCTCCAATGAGGACCGCGTGCTGAGCACCAACCAGGGCATGCCGGTTGGCGAGGACGACAACTCGTTGCGCCTTGGCACGCGCGGGCCGGCCCTGCTGGAAGATTTCCTGCTGCGCGAGAAAATCACTCACTTCGACCATGAGCGCATTCCCGAACGCGTGGTCCATGCGCGCGGCGCCGCTGCCCACGGCTATTTCGAGTTGCACGAATCACTGGCCGACTACACCACGGCGGATTTCCTGCAACGCACAGGCGCACAGACGCCGGTGTTCGCGCGCTTCTCCACCGTAGCGGGCTCGCGCGGCTCCGCGGACCTGGCGCGCGATGTGCGCGGCTTTGCCGTCAAGTTCTATACGCGGCAAGGCAACTACGATCTGGTCGGCAACAATATGCCGGTGTTCTTTATCCAGGATGCCATCAAGTTCCCGGACTTCGTCCACGCGGTCAAGCCCGAGCCGCACAACGAGATTCCGCAAGCTGCTTTGGCGCACGACACGTTCTGGGATTTCGTGTCGCTGCAGCCGGAATCCATGCACATGGTGCTGTGGACCATGTCCGGGCGCGCGCTTCCGCGCAGTTTCCGCACCATGGAGGGCTTCGGCGTGCACACCTTCCGGCTGATCAATGCGCAGGGCCGAGCCACCTTCGTCAAGTTCCACTGGAAGCCGGTGCTGGGCGCCCATTCTCTGGTGTGGGACGAAGCCCTCAAGATCAATGGCAAGGACCCCGACTTCCACCGGCGCGACCTGTGGGAATCGATCGAGAACGGCGCCTTCCCCGAGTATGAACTGGGCGTGCAACTGGTGCCCGAGGAAGACGAGCACCGGTTCGGCTTCGACCTGCTTGACCCGACCAAGCTGATCCCCGAGGAACTGGTGCCGGTGCGCCGCGTGGGCAAGATGGTGCTGAACCGCAACCCCGACAACTTCTTCGCGGAGACCGAACAGGTCGCATTCCACCCAGGGCATTTGGTGCCAGGCCTGGATTTCACCAACGATCCGCTGCTGCAGGGCCGGCTGTTCTCTTACCTGGACACCCAGCTCACACGGCTGGGCGGACCCAACTTCCACGAGTTGCCGATCAACCGGCCGCTTTGCCCGGTGCACAATAGCCAGCGCGACGGCTTCATGCGCCAGACCGTGGTAAAGGGGCGCTCCAGTTACCAGCCCAACGCCGTGGGTGGCGGCTGCCCATTCCTGGCGGGCGAGACCGACGCCCACCTGGGCTATGCGGAAGGTGCTGCGGACGGTGCGGCCAAGATTCGCCGACGCAGCGAGACCTTCTCCGATCATTTCTCCCAGGCCAATCTGTTCTGGCGCAGCCAGTCCGACATCGAGAAGGCTCAGATCGTCGATGCCTACACCTTCGAACTCTCCAAGGTGGAGATTTCCGGCATCCGTGTCCGCGTGGTCGGTCAGTTGGCCCATGTCGCGCCCGAGCTGGCCAGCGGCGTGGCCAGCAAGCTTGGCATTGAGGTGGAGCCCGTTGGCAGGCCGGTCGAGATCGATGACTATGGCATCGAGGCTTCGCCCGCATTGAGCCTGGCGTCCCAGCCCAAGGGGGACATCCGTGGCCGCAAGATTGCGGTGCTGGTGGCGGATGGCGTCAGCGGCGCGGCGCTGGCCTCGCTCAAGGCGCGCGCCGGGGCAGCCGGGGCATCCGCCAAAGTGATCGGTCCGCGCGCCAATGGTGTCACCTCCGCGGAAGGCGAAGCGGTCGCGGTCGATCATGCGCTGCCGGCCGTGGGTTCGGTGCTGTTCGACGCCGTGTACGTGCCCGACGGCGATGTCGACGCGCTGCGTGCCGATCCCGCCGCCCTGCTTTTTGTCTGCGAGGCCTACAAGCACTACAAAGCGGTCGGTGCGGGCGGCACCGGCGCCGTGCTAGTTGCGGCGGCCGCGCGGGCGGCCGGTATCGAAGGCGGTTTTGCCGGGCCGGGCGTGGTGCTGGGCAAGCACGACGCGAGAGCCCAGCACGATGCGTTCCTGGACGCTGTCGGCCAGCATCGCTGGTGGGCGCGGCCGGACGCTGCGCGCATTATGGCGTGAAGGCAGGCGCGTTGCGGGAGCTGCCCGCGCTGCTCGTCTCGCCGCCGGAAAGGCTTTGCCGATCGAGTGGAACATCGCCTGCCGCCGCAGGCGCTGCTGCTGCGCCTGGACGAGCTATGGCAGGTCCAGGATACGCCGGCCCGGCTGTTCAAGCTCATCACCGATAGCGTGGCGTATCGCGCCTTCTGCTCACCTGCGATCGGGGCGCGGTGGCCGGTATCGGCCCAAGCTAAAGACTGCTCAGCGCGCCTGAAGATGTTCCAGCAGACGAGAGAGCAGCCAAGTTTCAGGAATGCTTCGTGAATGTCAGCGCGGCGCTCGAAGCGATTGCGACGACGACGGAAATTGTGGGGCCATGCCCTGATCGGCGCGAACCGAAAACGACGTCACCCCACAGCTGCCGCTCGTTGACGTGATTCCACCGATTCGCGGTGTGCGTGGCCGACCACTTCAGAAGCCCAAAGTCATCTACGCCGATCGCGGCTACGATTCCGAACTGCATCGTCAGAAGCTACGCGAGCGCGGCATCAAGCCAGTGCTCCCGAAACGCAGAACCGAACATGGTAGCGGTCTCGGCAAGTTTCGCCGCTGCAAACCGGTTTCCAAGAGGTCATCCGCCTCCTCCTCGTGGCACAGGCCAGGCAACGTCGTGCTCCTGAGAATAGGGTCGTTCGGCGTTTCATGCCATGAATGCATCTCCGCGGGGAGGTGCGCGGCATCCGTGATGCGATCAGAGCCAAGTCCGCGGCGAATCAGCAGTTGAACTGCATGGGGGTGCCACTACGGCGCAGAGCGACGGCGACGGTCGCGGATCCACCTTCGTGGTACGCCTGCCGCTCGCGGCGGCGCGCGCCAGCCATCCAGGTACAGTTGAAAGACACGACGTTCGTGAGGCGACGCCCGCTCACTCGGCGTTGCCCTGGTCGTAAGCGACAGCCGTGACGCGACCGCGTGCGCCATATTCGAACTGTCACGACACGACGTGCAAACTGCCAGCGATGGGGAGAAAGCACTGCAGACTGCCCACACGTTCCGGCCGGACGTCGTATTGCTCGACATCGGGGCGCCGGATATTGACGGCAAAGCCGTCGCACAGGCGCTGTGTGCCCAGCATTGGGGCGAAGAATCCGACCGGATCCGGTACCGGTACCGGTACCGGGATGCTAGGAGCGGAAACCTGGGTCGAGGGGCGGCGTAAGGACATGACGATGATCTGCACCGCGCGACCGGGCTACGTCTCTCCGTTCCGTCGGATAACGCTCACCTCCCCATTTCGTTCGAGAATTGCCGCGACCACGTTCGACATGTTGCAGGCCCCGAGTGTCTGGCGGACGCATTCCTGAATATCGGTCTCCGTGATCAGCGCAGCAGTCATTTCGCGTTCGTTGAACTTGCCATTCCGGAAGACTTCCCGTTCGATGCCCACGACCAGTCGCTCCAGCGGGCGACAGTACAGGCACGCCCATGCCAGCAGCCGATGCAGGATGACGATCACGAATGACGCAACCATCGTGGCGAAAAACGGGGATGCACCGACGATCGCCCGGCTCAGGGTGGCTCCCAGGAGGATAACCACCACATAGTCAAACGGCGCCCGCTGGCCGAACGAGCGGCGCCCAGACAGACGGATCAGCACGAGGGCAATGAAGAACACGACCAGGGCTCGCATCCCCATCTGCAGCACGTCGAGGGTGTTTCCTTCGCCGAACAGTACAACGACGGCATTCATGTCGCTCTCCTATGAAACGACTCCGCGAGAGGTCCACGCCCTGCACGTGCTTTCCCATCACCGTTAAGGGGCCCGTGAACTTCTCCATCGGCGTTTTGACCAGAAAATGCTCCACATTTCATCGACATCCCTTCATGGCATCGCTGGTCACCGCTTCGTGTGCGGCATGGGAAGACGACCTGCCCACAGTCCCATTCAGCTGAGCGGCGTATGGAGCGCATACAGCCTGCAATGCTCCAGGTAGCCAATTTCATGGCGGCTCATCAACTCGACCACGCTACGCCATAACCATGTCGGCGCATCCAGCGATTTTGGCTGGTTCGGCCGGAGTTCCGTGAGCCAGCGCTTCCGGGCCGTTACGTCCATCTGCCTCGCGTGCGCTTTTCCGACGACAAACGCAAGGAATTTTGCAGCCTTGATAGCGTCGGCCTCGGTTAGTCGGTCGGCCTCCAGCTTCAGGTCCTGTGGCAACAGTTCGCGCACGACAACGGCGCGGCCATCTACGCGGGCGGCCGCCATCCGGTCGCCCAGAAAAGGGAAACATGCCTTGCGCCTTCCACCACCCGCCTGGCATTGTTGCGCGGCATGCGAAGCCCGGCGTGTCGTGGCGCCGCCGCGGTGACGGCTTCCTTGATGTCAACCAGACAGGGGGCGCCTCCATCCGGACATGCGGCCCCGACGTCAAGCAATACCGCATACCGGCGCCTGCCGAGCGAACTGCATCCCTTCACCCAATACGCCGCGTCGAGGACCTTGATGCTCGCGTCCTGGCCGGGTTCGCGGCGCAGGACCGATCCGAGCAAAGTGCCGGCCCCAGTCTCGAAGAGGGCATGGATCTGATCCTTTTCTTCGTTTGAAAGTGGCCAGAACCGTTTGCCCAGCGGGATATGGGGTTTCGCCTCGCCGGTCTGCTGCCTGGCCAGCTGGCGCCACGAGCGGTGCAGCGCTTCTTTCATCGCGACCCGGACGACCGCTGGCCGCGGTTCGTTGCTCGTTTCTTTGCTTCGACGAAGGGCGAATGCCTGCTGATACCCGTCAATGAGCGCCCCCATCATCCGGGCGGTGAACACGCCCGGCAGATTGGCACTGCGCGCGGCAGTCGCCAGCGAAAGGCCGAGCCGAATCACGTCGTGTACCGGATTGCCAATCACTGTTTGGTCGAGATCCCGGATCTGGATGGCAACGTCTCCGGTGGCATCCGCCACCGGGCCGAGATTGCCAATATGGCAGTCGCCGCAGATCCAGATGCCTGGGCCGTCCGGCAGAGATCCCGGTCGCTGGCTCTCCAGCCATGCGTAAAAGTGTGCCGTGTTCCCGCGGACGTAGGCGTGCGCCGAGCGCGCCATCTTCCACTCGCGTATTTCGGCGAGCCGCCCTTGCCGCCCGTCGGGTGGCGGATAACGTCCAGATTTATGGTTTCCGACCACAATTGCCTCCGCTGATCTGCAGTTCGCCCGCACCTCAGGCGAGGCACAAAACGTGCCACCCGCAATATATTGTGACTGCGGACTTCGGATTACCGGAATTCGCGCCGGCGTCTTCGTGATGTCCGCCGACGTAAGTCGCTTCGAGTACTAATCTAAGGATCCGGTGACGCTAATGAACATTGGCTGTCAGTCCAGCAAAACGTCTCGGCCATGCCGTGAAAGTCAGCCAGCCAGACCATCGCCTGGATTGCCCCCACGAGCCGACGCAGCGGGTATCGCCGGCAAATGACAGAGGGGAATAGGACAGCGCCCGACGGCATTTTTTACAAGCCTCTCCTACGCTTTAGACATTTCCCTCAAGAGAAAGCTGAGATGCGACGAAACATTATGATTTGTGCAGCGCGCGCCGGTTGGGTCTTGAATACATGTGGTGCGGCCACTGCGATCCTGGAATTTGAAGAAGCGGACTAAGCCTTAAGTGTCGGAAGCGCCATTGCTGCCCGCAATGGAGTAGACCCGATCATAGAGGAACCTGGCGGCCTGCAGCGGTATGTCCGGCAGCCACTCCTGTTGGCGGTGCGTGACCGAAGTTGTTTTCTAGGAGATCGCAATGACACACAAGGGCAATTTCCACGTCATACCTCATGGCACAGGCTGGGACGTCAAGCAGGAAGGGGCGTTGCGTGCACGATCCCACTATGAAACCCAGGAAGAGGCGATCCAAGCTGGGAGTGCGCTTGCCCAGCGCGAGAAAGTGGAATTGCTGGTGCACGGTAGCGATGGTCATATCGTCTTCAAAACCGGTCCCGACAACTGAACGCCACGATCGTGACGCCACGGACTCCACGGACTCGTGTTCAAGAACGCACATCTGCAACGCATGCCCTCTGGCAAGGTGAATACCCCGCAGGCCGGACCTCTCCCCTTCGCCCTCTAGATCCACCAGGCATCGGCGGGGCGTTTTTCTTGTCAAAAGTGGTCAGGGACCCCTCATACCAGTGCGACTATTTGCCGACGACCTGCAGTCCGTCCACTACGGATTGCACACCCTCCACGGTGCGGACCGCGTTCAAGGCTGTCAGCTTCTCCGAATCGCTTTGAACTTTGCCATCGAGATGCACGACACCATTTTCAGTGCTCACTCGAATTCCGGCAGGTCTGAGCCCCTTCGCGGCAAGGAGCTCAGATTTGACCTTCGTCGTGATCGCGTTGTCGCTGCGCTTCGTCGCTAAATCGGTAGCCGACGATATGCTGTCCGAGTCGGGACGCCCCGGCGTTCCGGGTGGGCCGTTCATGGGCCGAACGCTATCTGATGCGGCAAGTGTGGGTGCATCCGCAAGACTCGTGGCACCGCACACTGCAGCGAGCAATCCAACAACGCTAGCAAGGCATACCTTTGGGACTGATTTCATGACTGTCTCCTACTGGTACTTCGGCGGGCCGCAGCGCTTAGCGAGCTGCTCACACCGCTCCCCCGCGCGCTCTATACACTGTCGCAAGAGCCGCTGAACGGCGGCCTACGGCAGACCCATTGGGGCGAACCTGCACGAGCCGCTTGCCTCAGCCGAGAGCCGGTGTGCTCCCTGCCTGCTGGCGCAGGACCCGACTGGCACGTATATGGCTGCTTGTCTGGTGTGGCCCTCGTTCGTCGCGAAACCAAAACCAGCCTTCGACGGGGGGCGACGGCAGCCATCGCCATGGTCACGCCCGTGGACCTCCTCGCGGCGGGGCTAACGCGCGCGGGCAAGTCAAGTCGTACTTTTCCCCGCCAATTCAGACCAGGCAAGGAGCGTCGCCCCCGCAACCGGGAATGCCTGCTGAGCCTCCGCGAAGTATTGGCAGCAGCCGAATGGCGAATCCTACTCGCTTCAAGGCCCAGACGCGCGCTTGCGAACAGGTTGCACAGCCTCTACGATCTGTTCCAGCGTGACTGGTTTCGTCAGGAACCCAATGAACCCCGCCTGCTGCGCCCGCGCGGGTTCGCCCGCATGCGACTGCCCTGTGCAAGCGATCACCGGAACCCCCGCCGCGTGCGTTGACGCACGCAATGCCTTCAGCAATTCGTAGCCGTCCATGCCAGGCATCTGGATGTCAGTGATTACCACATCGAAGTCGTCCGTCTCTGCGGCCGCCAGAGCCTCCGCCCCACTGGAGGCCACGCGGATCATGGCCTCTTCCGCCGTCAGCAGGTGGCCCAGCGCGTCGAGCAGGTCCTGATTATCGTCCACAAGCAGAATCCGCAGCCCCTGCAGTAGCGGGCCACTGGGACGGCCGGCGACGGTAAGTGCGGGGTCCGGACGCATTGGCAACGACACAGTGAAGCAGGCGCCGTGGCCCGGCCCCGCCGATTCAGCCCTGACGGTGCCACCCTGCAGTTCTGTTAGCTGCCGCACGAGGGACAGGCCAATACCCAGTCCCTGCCCGGCGTGCCGCCGCGCGCCCTGGCCCTGGCGGAACATCTCAAAGATATGATCCAGCGCGCTCGGTTCTATACCCTCGCCGTCGTCCTCGATTTTGACCTGCGCCCAATTAGCGTCCACCGTGACCCCGATGACCACGTGCCCGCCACGGCCCGTGAACTTGACCGCATTGCCGATTAGATTCCAGAGGATCTGCTCGACCCGGACCGGGTCGGCCCAGATCACGCAATCGCTGGCTGCGGCATCCATCGCCACCGCGACGCCACGCTGCGCCGCTGGCTGCCGGAAAGCCGCCATGACTTGCATCGCGATGGCGCGCAGGTTGATCCGCGAGGCCGCCAGCGTGAGCTTGCCGGTGCGCAGGCGCGAAAGGTCCATGAGGTCGTTGATGATGCGTGCCTGAGTGCCGACAGCTCGTACTATCGCCTTTGCGCCTTCCTGGATGCCGCGCGTCTGCTGAGCCTCCTTCAGGCGCAGCAGGGTCTCGGCCCTGAGCTGGATCACATTGAGCGGATTCTTCAGCTCATGGCTGACCATGGCCAGGAAATCGTCCTTGGCGCGCATCAGCGCCTCCGCCTGCTCGCGGGAATTGCGCTCCTGCGTGAGCTGCAGTTGCTGGATGTGCTCGGCATCGCGCTGCGCGGTCAGGTCCTGCGAGATCTTGGCGAAACCCTGGAAGTCGTTGCTGGCAACGGGTGTCACGATGCCGCTGCAATACAGCAGCGTGCCGTTCTTGCGCGTCATCCAGCGCTGGTCTTCGGCCCGACCTTCGCGGCTGGCGCGCGCGCGTTCCGCCGCCGGGATGCCCTGCTTGCGGTCGGGCGCAGAAAAAATCACGTCGGCGGACTGGCCGATCATCTCGCTGGCGGCATAGCCGAACAAGCGCTCCGCGCCCGTGTTCCAGCTCACCACCAGCCCATCCGCGTCCTGCACGATGATCGCGTAGTCACGCGTGCTTTGCGCGGCAAGCTGCAACTTGGCGAGGCTGTCGCGGGCGCGCTCCTCCGCGGCGCGGCGGGACGTGATATCGACAAAGGTCACGACCGCCCCGTCGATGCGGTCGTCCACCGTGCGATACGGGGCTACGCGGGTCAGGAACCAGCGGTTGTCCACGCTGCAGACCTCGCGCTCGACCGTGCCCAGCGTCTCGAACGCGCTGCGCGCGTCATCCGCCAGCGACGGATATTGCAGCCGGTGCGTCAGGTCGAGCAACGGCCGGCCCAGATCGGTGGGAATGATGTTGAAAAGCTCCACGACCTTCGGTGTATAGCGCTTGATGCGCATCTCGCGGTCCACGAACAGGCTCGCAATCTCGGTCGCGGAAATCAGGTTCAGCAGGTCGTCGCTGACCTTGGCGGCTTCCTCGATCCGCTCGCGAAGCTCCGCGTTGAGGGTCGCTAGTTCCTCGTTGATCGATTGCGCTTCTTCCTTGCTGGCTTCCAGCTCCTCGGTGGCCGAGCGCAACTCCTCGTTCATGGCCTGCAGTTCTTCGTTGGAGGCCTTCAGTTCCTGCCCGGAGGTTTCGGACTCCTCGATCGTGTCCTGCAACTGATCCCGGGTGTAGCGGAGCTCGTCCTCCATATGCTTGATCACCGCCTCCAGCCCGTCGGGCGCATCGGCCTTCGCCACGTCAAGGCGGAAATCGGCGATCGCATCCTGCACCTCGTCGAACATGACCAGCACGAAGCTGGTCCCCACGCTCGGCTCGCGAAATGGCCGCACGGTCATATTGACGAACGAGGTGGCCTGGCCGTCGGCAGCGGCCAGCCTGACCCGGCGCGCTTCCACGCTGCGACCCGTGCGGACGGCCTGGAACAGCGCAGCCTGCAACTCGGTGCGCAGCGGCGGATGCACCAGCGCCAGCAAGTTGCGGGTGGGTTCGCCACCCGTGTAGCGCAGGAAGTGCCCGGCGTGCTCGGACATATGCACGACGTCCGAGTCTTCGTTGATGATGACGCTCGGCGGGGCATATTGCTCCAGCACGCGCTGATGCAGCCCGGCAAACGTGAACGGCCGCACCACCGCGCCGTGCCGCGCCGCGCTTGGCTTCGGCAACGATGTCGGCGGCTGCAAGGCGACCCGCCGGTACGGCGCGAACGTGTTGCGCGCCAGCGCCTTGACCTGGTAGATCCGTTGCCGCTTGTCCACCGGCACGAAAAGGCGCTCAAGCCCATCGGCCGATTCGGAACTGCCAAGCAGCAGGTAACCGTTCGGCTGCAACGCGAAGTGAAATGTCTCCAGGACCTGCTTCTGCGCGTCGCGGTCCAGATAGATCAGCAGGTTGCGGCAGGAGATGAGATCCAGCCGTGAGAATGGCGGATCGCGCAGCACGTTATGCAGCGCGAACAGCATCGACTCGCGTACCTGCTTGTTGATCTTGGTGCCATCCTGGGCCGGCAGGAAAAACTGGCGCATCCGCGCTGGCGAGATATTGTCCACGGCGGCAGCGCTGTAATGACCGGTGCGCGCCAACGAAATGGCGCGCTCGTCGATGTCGGTGGCAAAGACCTGGATGCCGGGCCGCACCCTGCCCTCCAGCCGCTCCAGTTGCTCGTACAGCAGCATGGCGATCGAGTAAGCCTCTTCGCCCGTCGAGCAGCCCGCCACCCACGCCCGGACCTGCTCGTTCTCGTCCTTCTGCTCGAACAGACGGGGTATCACGACTTCTTGGAGCGCGGCGAACGCCTTGCTGTCGCGGAAGAATCCCGTCACGCCGATCAGCATGTCCTGCAGCAACGCCTGTGCCTCGGCACGGTCCGTGTCGAGCATGTCGCGGTAGTCGGTCAGGCGGGTCAGCGCGTGGATATACATGCGCCGCTGGATGCGCCGCATCACGGTGGGCCGCTTGTAGTGCCGGAAATCATGGTTCGTGCGGGTGCGCAACATCAACAGGATATCGCTCACCGCCTGTATGTCAGAGCGAGCGACGTCGCCATCGCCAGCGCCGGGGGAATCGTTGGCGGAGGGCACCTTGCCGCTACAATCGAGCGGGGCGCGCGACAGTTCCTCGAGCTTGCCGGCAATGGCGGCCGCGTCCAGGGTTAGGTCCACCACCTGGGCATCGATGACGCTCTGCGGCATTTCCGGATGCTTGGCATCCGCCGGGCGCTGCGCGATGACGATACCACCCTGGGCCCGGATATGCCTGGCGCCCAGTGTACCGTCCGTGCCGGTACCGGACAGCACCACCGCGACGGCGCGCTCCCGGTAGCTGGCCGCGAGGCTCTCGAAAAGCTTGTCGATGGCAACCGGATGCGCGGGGCGGCGCGTTGCCGACGACAACTCGAGCCGGCCTGGACTAACGGTAAGGACGGTGCCAGGCGCAATCAGGTAGACGTGGTCGGCCTCCAGCGACATGGGCTGGTCGACTTGGGTCACCGGCATTTGGGTGGCGTTCTGGAACACCGCCGCGGCGTTGCTCGGCTGGTCAGGTGCGAGGTGCATCGCCACCACAAACGCGGCCCCTGGAGCCTCTGGCAAGCCGGCCAGCACCTGCAGGATAGCTTCAACACCGCCGGCGGAGGCGCCGATTCCCACGACCGGCATATGCGAGGCTACCGGAGATTGCGCATCCGCAGCGGCTGGCGCATCATCTTCCGACCCCGGTATCACGGCGTGGGTGTCAGTCATTGTGATCTCGACCTCAAAGGAATATCAATGTGATTTTCCCCCAAATAAGTGCTGGCGTGAAACCTCCCTGTTTGCGAAACGCCGGGATCGCAACCTAAGGAATGCACAAAGACCCACAACCTAGACTGCGATGCATTCTCTATTCTTCCCCAGGTGGGCCGCGCCTCGCACAAATGTGCGTCTTGAGACGCATTGGTCAATCGCCTAGAGCCGTTTGCGCAGAGCCGGAAGGGCCATGTACGCATCGCGGCGGCGGCGTCGGTGGCCTACCCGTTCCCGGTCCACTCGATTGGAGCGTTCCGGCAGTCGTAGTCGGGCGTCACCTGCACGTTGGGCGACGCTGGCGCGGAGAGGCGGTAGCCGCTGGCGGTGGATGGCGAGTTGGATTCCGCCATGATCAGCACGCACAAGGGCTTGGACTGGGACAAGGAGGTGGGGGCCAGCCTGACCGCGCTCGGGGTCGACGGGGCGGGTAGGACGTCGGAGTTAGACCTTGTGCTGGAGCCGCGCCGGCCGCAATCTGCATTTTGGCGTGCGAGAGCATGCTCAAGACCGACCGTCGCGACAGCCTGAGCCTGGCCCGCCTGCATCGGGCCGGCGAGCTGACAGCGTTCTGGATACCAGGCGAAACGCAAGAGGCATTGCGCGACCTCACCCGTGCGCGCGACGACATGAAGCATCTGCAACGGCAGGCCAAGCAAAGATTGCTGTCGTTCCTATTGCGGCATGGCCATCGCTATACCGGCAAGTGTCGCTGGGCCCAGGCGCATTGGCGTTGGCTCGAAGGGGTGAAATTTGCGCAACCGGTGCAGCAAATCGTATTGCAGGAATACATGGATACGGTCAAGGCTTGCAGCCAACGTGTAGCGAGCCTGGAGCAGGAAATCGACCGCGCGGTGCAAGACTGCCCGGTGCGGCCGGTGATCGAGGCATTGATGGCCTTGCGGGGTGTCAGCCTGATTGCTGCGGTAACCGTAGTCGCCGAGCTTGGCGATCTGCGACGCTTCTCCGAAGCGCCGCAACTGATGGCGTATCTGGGCCTGGTGCCAAGCGAGCATTCCAGCGGCAAGCGAGAGCGACGAGGCACCGCCGGGCCTGGCCTAAACACACTGGGGATTTAACCGATCATGAACAGGAAACAGAGCACTTGACACGGTCAGTACATATCAGTGTCCTGAGTCAGAAATTCGTAGACAAAATCGCCTGATGCTGGCGAGGATGTCATCGGCTGACTTCGTCCACACGAAAGGGTTGGGGTTGGCGTTGTTCAGGTCAACGTATTGGCGGATGGCTTGCTCAAGTTGTCGGGTTGAGCGATGCGTGCCGCGGCGGATGTATTGTTCGGTGATGGTTGCAAACCAGCGTTCCACCTGATTGATCCGTGAGGCAGAGGTCGGTGTGAAATGAACGTGGAAGCGCGGATGGCGAGCGAACCAAGCCTTGATCGCGCTTGGGCGCCCAGGCCGCTGGCGACGAGTTGCTTGGTCGCCGCGGCGCCTCAGAACATGAGCCACGCGTAGAAGAAGAAGGTATTGTTGTCCGCTGCGCGTCTCAATGTTCCATCGTAGTTGGAGTGGCTACCATTGAACTTGGTATAGCCCGTATATTGAAGACCGAAGCGAACGTTCATCTGGGGGTCCCACACAAACTTGAACTTCGGCCAGTAGTTCAGCTCGACGATATAGCCCGTCGTATCCGGCGTCCCGGATGTCGTGCCATACCGTGCGAAATCGGGGACGCCCGTCACCTTGAACGCGCCGGCAGTGATGCCGTAGGTGCGCTCGAACAGATAGGTGACCTTGGCCCGGGCCGAACGCAGTGTGGAATTGGGGTTGTCATTGCTGCCGTTAGGGAAGCCAGACCGCCAGTCGGTCTTCTCGTGGATCAGGGCAGCCTGCGCGCTGACGATATGGCGGTCGTCCTTGCTGAAGAACTGGTATTGGGCATCGAATCCGAGATCGCGGAACCGGTCCCCGGCTTTCGCGCTGTCCGGCACTTCCACTGTCACTATCAATCCAAAGTGGCCGATCGTGAAATTTTGATGCTCGCTGCCGAAGGTATAGGCGATGCGCCAGTATGGGTTGGCGCCATTAAGTGAAACTCTTTGATTGTCCGGCGTGCCGGCGCGGAGAACCGATAGCGCGCCTTTCGCCGTTTGATAGGAAGTCGCCTCCGGGTAAAGCGAATCCAGCAGGTAGGCATAGCCGCCAATCCCGGCTACCCGCACGCCCGACTCCAGGAACGTTGAGGTGCCTCGGCCTGGCGCCGCGATACTCGGGCTCCAGTACGGAAAGCTCCATGCAGGGATGGTGTTGAAGACGTCCTGAACGGTGGGGTTGTTATGCAGGGTCAGACCGAAGAGCGTTGGTTTCTCCTCCGACCCGAACAGTTTCACCAGGCGCAGATCGGTACTGTCGAGCGCGCTATGGCCGGAGAACGTCTGGTTATCCGTGGTGCTGACATTGTTGTAGGTCCACTGGATGAAGGCCCCGGCGTTATCCGTGATCTTTCCGCCGGAAAACAGGCTGACGGCCTCCGCAACAAACTCGTTGTTCTTGCCGAAGAGCTTCTCGCCGGTCGACTTGTCGGTATTGTCATTGATCGAATTGCGTGAGACCACTGCCATCAGGGCAAGCGGCACCTTTTCGCGTTCCCCCAGGGTGTAACCTGTAAGTTTGAACTTCCGTCCGAATGGTGTCAGCTCTGGATAGACCGTATGGCAGGCGGAGCAGTTCAATCCGGTTTGTCTGGCAAAAAGGGGATTGGCTTCCGTACGCTGAACGAGGCAAAGACTGGCAATCGCCCATAGTATGGCGATGGCGCCCCTGATGCATGCGCGATGGGTGTGCATTCCGCTGCTCCAGTTCTGGGCTTGGCTCCAGCTTGCAGGCAAATCTTAGGTCGGCCGGTCACGATCTTTTAGGTTTAGGGGAGATCTACTCCCGTGTGGCTGGGTGTGTCACTACGGATCTCGCAACTAATTGCGCCGCCTTCGGAGCGCGCCGCCGCCTCTAGAGCCGAACGCGCTGACCTGTCCTACCGCGGCGGTAGGGAACCAATCCATGCTGCCTCGCGTTACTTGCCTGCCCCAATGCAGGCGGGCGATATCCAGATTAGTCAACTCGGGGCCCCACTTGGCGTTCAGACGAATCGGAGCGGAGCGAGCGACAGGAATCAACATGGTGCACAGCGATGTGCACGCCGCTTCCTGATGACACAGAGTCGCGATCTACCGCCGGATGAAGATTGTCGCCTCGGTACCAGACCAAGCCACGCCGCGAGGTGGCGGCCCTTTGAATCCCTTGGCCTCGCCAGCGGCCAGGCAACCATCGCCGTCGTGGGAAATACCATCCCTGCAGCTCTGGAATCGCACTGCAGCGGCACGCATAGCCGTCGATGATGGCGCAGCGCGTCGGCAACGTGGCCGTAGCCGAACACCGGCGGCGTCAGGCCGTCTGCATTGCATGGCGACGATGCCGCGCAGAGCGTGCCTTCGGCACGGTTCGCCGCTGACTGCCGGACGGATCGCCACCGCCGCCGCCGTCCCCGGTGCCGATGGCAGGCATACCGTCGGCCCGAACAGGACCAGGCCGCCTTTCTGATTGCTGATGGCGTTGTGGGGGATCGACAGCAACATGGTCCCGGTGAGGTCGGCGGCGTCCGCGCTGGCGGCCGAACGGCGTAGTTGGGGTCGAATGCCCGGGCGAGATATTCAGGAATGACGTGGCAGCCACCACACCATGGGATGCCCGCTGTAACGCCGGCGGAACCCCAATACTGTCCCTTGCGGAAGAAAATAGCATCACGTTGCACCCCCAGCGAACCCATGATCCGCCGCACCGTCTCGTTGGCTAAGTGAACGCCGTGTCGCTCGCGCCGCTTTTCGCAGGCCAGCGTCGGGCAATCGGCGGCCTATCAGTGCGAGCTGCTCTTTGTATGATGGGGGCCACTTCGGGAGATGGAGCCGGCCGGACACGACGGAGGCTTTTTTAGCGTGGAGAAGGACCGGGACCGGCCACACGCCGCCTTCCGGCACATTCGCCAATAGCAGTCGTCGCAAGCGACCGGGCCAGTCACGACACCGGGGTTACCAGAAATACTGCTACCCCGCGAATGTCCTATTATGTCCTATAGGGAATTCGGACTTTGCGTGCACTTATCAAACCTTGGAATCTTTGCTTTTTCTTAATATCGGCTGGAGCCTCGAACCCTGCGTGATCGCCGCAGTCGATCTGAATCAGTTCGCCGAGACACGTTCCAGGGTTGCGCGGATATGAAGCCAATGGGATCGGCAAACTGCTCAGCTTCGTGCATCGTGATGGCACGGGCAGCAAGCAGGTGGACTGGCAGGTCCGCGTCGGCGGCGGCGCGTTCTCGTTTGGGCAGGGCGCCGGGCAGGAACTCTACGTGCTGGCCGAATACGTCGACCTAACGTGGGTCGGCGCAGGCATCTGGGTGCCGCGCAGGCTACGCCCGCCCAAGTCCCCTTTTGGAGCGGACCCTATGAAAACGATGACGTGCAGGGAACTCGGCGGGAAATGCGACGAAAAGTTGTCGGCCAGTTCTTGGGACGAGATGGTCAATGTCATGACGAAGCACGTCTTGGAGAAGCATCCGGACGTAGCAAAAATGATGGAGAAAATGCACAACGAAGATCCGACGAAATGGGGCAAGGAAATGAGGCCAAAATGGGATGCGGCTCCAGAAACCTAATGCAGATATCGTGGAGATCTTGGCGGGACTCCTTGCCGCTTGACGTCGGTTCACGGTAGGGGCATTGTCGCAGGCCACCGTCCGGCCGAAATCGGCGTAATCTCCGGGATTACCATGCGTGCCTTAGCTTCGCGCATCCTTGGCGTCGGCGTTGGCCTGGCTGTCCACGCTGGCGCGACAGCAAGCCCCCATGGGGCCATCGGCTCGCAAGCGTTGGACGCCCGGATCAAATCAAGGCGCTCCGCGGCACGCCATTGCGCCAGCAGGCCCTCGGCCGTTGCCTGAATGACCTTGAAGCGGTCAATTTCGCGCAGACTCATGGTGATCAACCCTCGATCCTCCCTGGCGCGCTCCCGTCCGATAAAGGCGTTACGCGTATAGGTCTATCGAGAGGAAATTCTGATGTGTCTGGAAGCGGACATTCTAAATAGCCCCCGCGAGTACGCCCCCGATCAGGTCTGTACCTGTCACATGTGCTCATCGGTAAGCCTGCTGCCCGAGCTCTTGGGCGAGGCCGATGAGAATTCCTTCGGGGCCCCGGATGTAGCAGAGCCGATACGTGTCTTGGTACTGGACCACTTCGCCGACGAGCTCCGCGCCGCGTTTGCCGAGCCGGGCGAGCGTATCGTCGATGTCCTCCACGGTGAACATGACGCGTAGGTAACCGAGAGCGTTCACCGGGGCGCTGCGGTGATCGGCAACCACAGGCGGCGCAAGGAATCGGGACATCTCGATCCGGCTGTGACCGTCCGGCGTACGCATCATGGCAATCTCGACGCGCATGTTGCGCAATCCAGTTACGCCATCTGCCCAGTCTCCTTCGATTGGGGCGCGCCCCTCGAGCTCGAGGCCAAGTTCGGTGAAAAACTCAATGGCGGCATCGATGTCTTCTACAACGATGCCGACGTTGTCCATACGCTTGACCGTCATGATGTCTCCTTGAGTTCTAACGAATGAAAGGGACGGACTTCCCGGTCCCGGGCAAGCGGCACGGCACAGAATGCCTGCCATAGCGGTCTAACGATGAGGATCTCATTCAACATCATTGGCCAATCGAAAGAGGAAATTATGAGGTTGGTGCCGGGGCGATGGGGGCAGAGCGGTGGCCGCAACAGTTGGCGCGCTGCCCGTGAGCAGCCCACCTGAAACCCCGGGGCGGCCTGAAGTACGTAGTGATAGGGCAAGACACTGACAGCGTGTTTATGAGGGTTAGAGCCCAGCTTCTTGTCGTCGGGGCCTATGCGCAGTGACGACAGCGCGGGTAAGTCGCGCAAGCGGTCGATCTGGTCTTCCTGCAGTTCAGCTTGAGTTCACGTTCCATGGCATGGCCTCGCGTGTGGCGGCGAGCATCGGGATGCGAATCGCAATCCCAATGTTCCCTACGTCCATATCTATCCACGATCTGATAAAAGCCATCGCGCTGCCGCGCAGCGTCATCGCAGATCGCGAATTCCGGGTTCAAGATATCCGGCTACTTCTCCCCGATGAAGTTTCGTATTTCCGCGGCCGGTGGATCGCAACCCAGAGATTGCCTATGCGATTTCTGAACGCGCGCGACCTGCTCGATGGCGCCAGAGGCTGACGAACACAGGCCGCGCGACGCTATCGGCTGTCGCTACCTGTTGGCGGAGATCGGCGTCGACATGACGCGTTTTCCCGATGCCGGCCATCTGGTGTCTTGGGCGGGCCTGTGCCCGCGCAATGACGAGAGCGCCGGCAAACGCCTCAGCACACAGGTGCGCAAGAGCGGCACCTGGCTCAAAACCGCTTTGGTGACCGCCGCCTGGGCCGCGGTGCGCGTCAAGACCAGCTATCTGCGCGCCCAGTTCCTGCGCATCAAGGGCCGACGCGGCGCGGCGCCAAGAGGGCCTCCTCGCCGTAGCTGCTTCCATGCTCACCGCCGCTTACCACATGCTTCGGGATGGCGTTGAGTACGCCGACCTTGGCCCTGGTTACTTCGACCGCCATCATGCCGAGAAGACCATCCGCCGCCTGCTCAAACGCCTTGCCAATCTCGGGTGTCATATGGATCCGATTGCTCATGCCGTCTAGCGCTATTGGCCGCCACCATGACCTACCGAATTGATGGACTCGAGCCGACGCTGACGGTATGCCAGAGACAAGGCAGGTGCAGTCCACTTGGTAGGACGGTGTCCGACGGCATTTTTTACAAGCCTCGCCTACGCTTTAGGCATCTCCCTTCAAGAGGAAGTGAGATGCGAAGAGGCATTATGGTTTGTGCAGTGCTCACCGGTTGGGTCGTGAAAACATATGGTGCGGCCACTGCGATTGAAGCAGGCGAAGCTTTAAGTGTCGGAAGCGCCATAGCGGCCCGCAACGGAGCAGACCTGATCATCGAGGATCCGAGCGGCCTGCTGCGGTACATTCGGCAGCCACTTCCGTGGGCGGCGTCACGGAGGTTGTTTTCTAGGAGATCGCCATGACACACAAGGGCAATTTCCATGTCATACCTCACGGCAGAGGCTGGGACGTTAGGCAGGAAGGGGCGCTGCGTGCACGATTCCATTATGAAACCCAGGAAGACGCGATCAAAGCGCTCTTGCCGAGCGCGAAAAAGTGGAGTTGCTGGTGCATGGTAGCGATGGCCAAGTCCGCTTCAATAGTGGCCCCGACAACTGACCGTTAAGATAGATTGTGATGCCACCAGCCCCTCGTGTGTGAGGGATGGGTGAGAGAGGACGGAAGCTACGGGGGCCACTTTTGACGGCCCCGCCGATGTCAAGACTGTCAGCTTCAGATGAGGGACCCCTCATACCAGCGCGGTTATTCCGACCCACTGATTGCACACCATCCAGTGCACGGACCACGTAGGATCGACGGGGCGAGGTGGACGGACCGCAGGCTCTCTGAATCGCTTTGAACGTTGCCATCCAGATGCACTACCCCATTTTCAGTTCTCACTCGAACACTATCAACATGACCTCGTTCGCTTGCGTTCGCGGCGCGATTGCCTATTAATGTGAAAGGGAGCTTGCCGCGCACGCAAAGTGCCAACGATTTCTCGATAGGAGGTGCAACCATGACTACTCGACGAACATTTCTAAAGGGCATATCAGGCGTCGTAACGGTCGCGGTGGCCGGGATTGAGACCCCCGCAGGCGCGCAAGCGGCGAAGCTTGACGAAAACGATCCGCAAGCCGTTTCGCTTGGATACAAGCACGACACAGGAAAAGTCGATAGGGCTAAGTTTCCAAAACACGAGGTAAGTCAGAAGTGCAGCAACTGCCAATTGTTTCAAGGAAAGGCCAGCGATGCATGGGGACCGTGCCCCATCTTCGGCGGCAAACAAGTTGCGGCAAACGGCTGGTGCAACTCTTATGTAAAAAAGGCTTGAGAAATCCATGAGGAGTGATCTTTTAGCCCGCATACGAGCGCGCGGCGGATGACGCGTCGCTTCTCCACCGGGCCGCGTTAGCGGCGCCCGCCGGCCGTGCGCAACGGTGCCAGGGAAAATCCACGCGTCACGCGGCAGTAGCTCTGTCTGCCGCAAATCACCATCTCGGCCGTCCAGCCAGGCAGATGACATTGGTAGCGCATTGGCACACAACGAGACGGGTGCGTAGGAGCGAAAGATGCTGACTGGTTCCGGCAGGGAGTCCAATCACGCAAGCATCGACACCATCGCCGGCGGGAGGCACGCTATGACGAGGCCGGTGAGTGTCAGCACGTCCGCGATGCGCGTAGCGCCATGGTCCGAAGCCTGCGGCTCGATTGCGTCGCCGGAGTCCGCGAGATTGTTCATTCGCATTCGAACTCCGGTAGGGTAAGGCCTTCAATGAGGGGGACTAGCAATTTACGCGCCAGAAACTATGCAGCGGTAGTCCTCTGACTCGCAACGCGCAGTAGGCCCTCGGCAGAAATGTGCAATCGCAGCATTTTTGACTGCCACCTCCTTTCGGGCGGCGCGGCTGGTCCTTCCAAATGCTGCCGTCAAACCGACGGCTATTGCTTCGGAGCTGGGCTCGGCGAGTCGCCTTTAGGCCCCGAAGGAGAATCAGCGGTGGGGGCCGGCGCGGCGTCCTGCTGACGGGGCTTCTTGGCGGGGAGTGCTTCTTCTGCTTCGGCTGGGACATCTTCATGCGGCCTGGAGTGCCCATGTCGCTAGCCGCAGGAGTATTCCCGCGGGCGGCGCCAGCAGCAGTTCCCCCTTCAGGAGGCGCACTGGGGTTAGGTGCATTTTGCGGCGCTTGCTGAGCCATTACTGGCATCGCAAGAACGACCGTCAATGCAAGGATACGGGAAAGGAGAAGAGCGTTTTTCATTTTGGCCTCTTGTCATCAAAATACAGGTGTGCTCAGGAAAATTCTCAGTTGCGAAGGCAGTCCCCTTTCCCCCTTTCCGGATACGCATTCACCGCGTTGCCGCCGGCAAGCCGTGCTGTCGGACTCACCGACCGGAGAGACGCCGGGCCATCGGCCTCTACTGCCACTCCGGCGGTACCGCCGAGTCAATCACCCCTTCCTCCCGTCTATCCTGCGTCGCAACATGGTTGAGCGGCAACATGTCGTCACAATCTAGGATAGCGATGCCTCGCTTTCAAGTACACAGTGCATGGCAGTTCGGCAATGGCGCAGGGAGGTCCGGAAGGCGTAAGGCGATCCAGGGCGCCACACGAGGGTGGACGCCGATCTGGCGAAGGCTGTCTTAAAATTTTCATGTCACGCCTTGATAATTCGTATAGGGCGGTATTGAATGAACATTCCCGGAACGCGCGGTAGGCGTCCGGTGGTCAAGGACCTCGCAGCGAGGTCGAAGCCTTCACCGCACGGGCCAAGCGCCCGGCGCGACGACGGTCATTGACGCTTCCCAGCAGACCTAACATTTCAAACATCGGAGACAAGGATGCTGAGCCCTCATGAAGTGGCAACCCTCATGCTGATCAACGACGTCCAAGATCACACTGAACTGGATCGCGCGGATCTTGACACCCTCCTCGAACACCAGCTTGTCAGCCTGGAGAGATTCGAATCTGGGCACCGACGGCCCTGCATCACCGCCCGGGGCGGTGCCGTCCCCAACGCCATCGCGCGAATCCGCTAAGCGGCTGGAGATGCCGTACGCGCCTCGCATGACAACGCGACAGGCGAGTGCTTCGCTTGATGCCCGTACTGATGGTGGCCTTAGCGCCTGAACTCGCGCGAGTGTTCGCCTCCAATCGATCCATGAACACAACCTGTCGCAGAAGCGCATCGTCGTCCAATATCCCAGGACGCGCGTCGGGTCGAATTTCAGGAGCTTCATGATGAATCCGTCCCCCGAGCAAATCGCCGCCGCGCAACAAGCCAGTCTCGCCATCCTGTTTGGTTTGACGAACAAGGCCTTCACAGGCTTCGAGAAACTGCTCGACCTGAATCTGCAAGTGATGAAGTCCGCGCTGGCGGAAGCGCAGGAAAACACGCAGAAAGCGTTATTCGTGAAAGATCAGCAAGAGCTGCTCGCACTGCAAATCAGTCTGTTACAGCCGATCGGCGAGCGGGTGCTGTCGTACAGCCGTCATCTGTACGACATCGCGTCGGCCACGCAAGCCGAAGTCGCCAAGGTCGCCAAGGCGCAATACGAAGCACACAACCGCAGGATGCAAGAGCTCGTCGACAACCTCGCGAACAGCGCGCCGGCGGGTTCGGAACCCGCCGTTGCGGCACTGACGTCGGTGATCAGCGCCAACAACCAGTTGTCCGAAACAATGTACCAGACCGTGAAGCAGGCGATCGAAGTTGCCGAACATAACTTCAACGCTGCTAGCAGCGCTGCGTCAAGAGGGGCTAAGCAAGGAATTGATGACGCGTCGCGCGCCGCCAGGAAGTAACGATCGGCTCTCTTCGGGTGCGCCCGCATCCGGTGTAACCGGCACCGGGGATTGTTAACGAAAGGATTAGGCATACCGAATCGATCGTTCCGATGCGGCGTCGCGGCGGCTATGCCGTTTCAGGGAAGACGAGGTGGTCCGCGAGTCCAGGCAGCAGGGCCCGTCGGCGCGATCGGCTGCGGGGGCGCGGCCGAATTACTTCCGTGGCGCCCATGCCGTCAGCAGGACGCAGCGCCGTCCCCCCACCGCTGATTCTCCTTCGGGACCCAAGGGCGATTTGCCGAACCCCGCACCGAAACGGTCTAGAAGCTGATCGCGAAGGATGGCAATGGCGCGGTTAGCATGCCCGCGAGACGCGTGCAAGCGGGCCATGGGATCGCTTCGCCACGCATCTTAAGCCGGGGAGAGCCTGCGTGTAGATCGTTCAGTTCCTTCTCAGTCCTGACATATGAGGCCACGAATGTATGGCGATAGCGGTAGTGGCACCATGACAAATTTTGACGCCTTCCCAACTGAAGAACGAGAGGCCTTTTCGCGCGCGTGCCGCCGTTGTGGCTTCATTGCGGGCGATTTCGCAGTATGGGATTCGATAGATGGCGCCACGGGGAAGTCCGGCTCATTAGCGTACGTCTGGCCAAGACTAGCGTGTGCATGCTGTATGCGGCCGGCCTTCGTGAGTTTTGGCCGGTGGAGTTTGAGCATGACCTGAGGGCCGAAATCTACGACTCTGCGCCCGACTGAAGCGCAAGGAAGTCATCCTGTCAGATGCATCTATCCGAATGCACGTAGCCCCTGAACTGGACGCTTTAGGCACGTGTAGAGTTTAATTTACTCCTCAAGGATGGACAGGCCACCGACGAATGGATCGGCGGGATCATTGGTATCGGACGGGGTGATGAAGCTATCATCACATTTGATGGGTTGGAGATGGGTGACAGGGCCGAAATCTCCCGAGCGGAGATCGCCGGGATTATTCGTGCAACGAAGAAATGAACACTGGCCTTGCCCAATTGCGTCATACCATACCTGCAGCTCTCCCCGTTTGCTAAAGCAGCCGCGAAAGCTGCAGCCGGCCCGCAATTCCGAGCTGTATTGACTCTCTACGCGGAATCCAGTGGGTCGCTGTCGAACTATCGCGTCATGCAGGACGAAGCATTGCTGAAGGTCCCGTAAACACTCCTGGCGGCGGCGCTTGGGTTGGCTCGTTCCCGGTTGTAAATAGAGGCGACCGAGGTCTGAGATATTGCTTAATACGAAGGCTAATCGCGGCCGATTGTCAGGCGGCAGTTTCTGCTGATCCGGCGGATTGCGGCCAGTGCCTATACGGGCGGTAAGGCTACCGCGCCACCGTGCGCGGGACGAGCGGCGCGGGGAGATAGACCTTTACCCTTTGGGCGGTCTTCTTGCAGTGCCCGCTCACCGACGTCAGCCGGGATCGACAAGCGTTCCTATAAGCCGTAACAACTCGGCATGCTGTGGTCCGTGCGCGCCGCATACGAGGAAATCGCCGACGGCAGTTTCGGATGTCTGGCCCCCCGATGACAGGTTGGGCTCATGTCGGATGAACACGCGTCCTGAATCTAGGTCGCGAACTAGTGACCACCGGTCGCCATTGGAACTCCGATAAAGATCCCGTGCTCGCTGCGTCATAGACCTACCCCTCAATTTTGCCTGGCGACAGCGCCAAGGATGCATCTATTCGATGCCGTGCGCTAGAGGTAATGTGCAAACGCACGGCCAAACTGAACCCAGGCTCGTTGTGGTCTGGAGTCCCGTGATTGCCTGCCTGCCCCCTGGTAGGACTCGATGGCGCGCGGGCCCAGACAGGGAGCGTAGAAGTACGCGGCAAAGCGCTTTCGGGACCGCTCCGGAATGGTATGTCACAGTTGCGGGCAAGATCACTGCTCCGCGCTGGTAGGGCATGGAGCTGATCAGCTTTTGCTGGCGGCCGGCGAGTGGCCCGCGTGCCGCTGGCGATGCTGACCCTGCTATGCGGACTCAGCCACACGTATTCCGCGACGCGGCGGGTAGCCCCGCGCCGTAGGAACGGCCTGCGCGTAGACCGAGATCTTCGAGCGGCCAGGCCGGGCCAGTTGGCACGTCCTTTGCGGACGCGAACGGTCGCATACCGGCGGCCAGTGGGCCGTGTATCACGGTCCTTGCTGGTACTGCCGCTTGGCCGTGCCTGTACCGCGCTAGGGGCAGGTTCGGTACAAGAGGTCCAGCGGAGCCGTGTCATTGTTCGCGGTGTGCCGAACCTTCGGTTGATTCGATGAAGCGACCTGGAAGGACCTCGACTGTAGGCGGCGAAGCTGCTTCCCCTCGGAGCGAGCCGAAGCGGTGCGCATATAACCAGGTAAACTCTGCGCCCAGCAGGAAAATCTGGGCTGAATAATACACCCACAGAAGCAATACCACCAAAGAGCCTGCGGCCCCATAGGCGTTGGCCACGCCGCTCTTTCCGATATAGAGACCGATCAAGACCTTACCGATCGCAAAGAGCACGGAGGTGACGAAGGCACCCAGCCATACGTCTCGCCAGTGCACTCTGGCGCGCGGCATGACCTTGTAGATCATGGCGAACACCGTAGTCACCAGAGCGAGGCTGACGAGGAAGTCCACGGCATGCGCGATTGCCTCTACCTCGCCGAAAAGAGGCCACCAAACGCCGCCCAGCGCCGCCACGCCGGCACTGGCGAGCAACGAGACGATCAGGAGAAAGCCGATGCCTAGGATCATGCCGAATGACAGCACGCGGGCGCGCAGCAACTCCCAGAGACCGGCATACTTCTGGCGCTCCGGCACCCGCCAGATTCGGTCAAGGGCGCTCTGCAACTCGGCGAAGACGGTCGTGGCGCCCACCAGCAAAGCCACGAATCCCAGCAGCGCCGTCAAGGTGCTGGCGCGGGGTTCGCTGACCGCCAGCAACATGGCCTCCACGGCCTGCGCACCGTCGGTGCCCAGTAAGTCCTGCAACTGGGCAGCGACCGCGCCACGCGCCGCATCCGCTCCGTAGACAACACCTGCGACCGATATCACGATCAATAGCAGCGGGGCGATCGAGAACACAGTGTAGTACGCAATGGCGGCTCCCATGCTGGGCGCGTAATCCTCGCGCCACGCAGTGACCGTGTCCTTGAGCAGAACTAAGCACTGTCGGTATATCAGTCGGGGAATTGGCGTCATGATCGGCTCCTTCGGAACACGAAACAACAGGGCAGCGCCCAGAACAAGGACGTCCAACCGCCTTTCCCTCACCATCGACTACCCCACCATGCCTAAGTAGCGGCGTGCATCCTACGTGTATGCAAGCGGGCGAGCGCGTGGCGCCATATTTGTGGGGGAGACTGGGACGACGGTTCGAAAATTTGGTACGCCGGCTGAACCGGGAGCCCGGCTCCGATCCCACATCGGACGATGGCATCCCTCAATGCCCGTGAATGCGTTCCGCCTGTCGCCGCGAAGCCCCCGGCTTGGTGCGCTCTCCCGGTCGTAGGGTCGTAGCATACGAACCGGCGTCGTTCGCCGGAAACTGCTGTCATGAGAGTGGTTGGCTCGTTCGATTTTGAGGCTGCTCCCCGCAGGGATGGGACAAAGCGCTTGCTGACCGCCCGACAAAACTGGATGCAATTGGCTCTCCATCGCAATAATGGTCGCCGTAGTTCACGAGGAAGCGCTGGTTGGGCGATTGCGACCTTTGCAAGCCGGCCGCGCCCCCACACACAGGGCAGACGCTACATTGAGCGAGGCAGCCCGGATTGCGGAAGTACGTGCGCTTGCTGTGAGCGCCAAGCCATCTGTTGCCGCTTGGTCAAGCCACCGCAAATCACCAGGAGGATCGCACGGACCACCCATGCATCGCGTCGGACGGATCACGAACGAGTCCTACGGTACAACCCTTGCTGCCTTACACCGTTCTGACCAGGAGTCCACTGTCGACGGGGGTCGCGTAATTATTCGGGTTTTCTGCGGTGAATATCGCGATCGGGCGAAGTTCGTGGCGAAGAATGGGAAAGCAGCATCAGACAAGCCAACGCTATCACCACACGCCACATTCGTCCACTCGCAAGCGCTTCAGTCAAGCTCTGCATTACAGCCTGGACCAAAGCGATATTCGTGTTTCTGTCGGAGAGAGTATTCGCCTGCGGCGTGATATGGGTTCCGCCATTGGGCTGCCGTGTCTTGCGTTCCATAGAGAATCCCCTCAGAGATCCAGGGCCCCGTTTTGAGTGCCTGTTGATGCACTGAAAACGCTTGAAACTTTGAGAACCTATCCCTTCGAGGCTTCGAGGCTTCGCGGATGCCTTCGCGCGTGTTATTGAGGCTACTTCTATTTTGCTCTCATCTCCCCCAACGCGATCGGCCCCGGTCGTGCGGGAATAGCTCACCGGCCCTCGTCCCACTTCGGCGGGTGGTGAGGCTATGGCGCTTGCACGGATACAAGAAGTGCTTTTGATCAAGCGGCAACGCCGATGTTGGTCAAGAGCGATCCTGACCACACGGGCCTGGTGGTTTCCGCCCGCCGCGGGGAGACTCATTCAGTCCCGCCCGACACAAAATATCAAGATTTGACATGACTTTTTTAGTACCGCCTCCGCCGGATCAGCGTCCACCCCACCTGCGCCGCCATGGCCCCCTTACGTCTTGTGGCTACTGCACCGCGTGCTGGAACGCTAGGTGCATGTTTCGGTGATCGCCAGGCGCGACCACACCCCAAGCATGTTTGCCGCACCGCGGCAAGGGCGCTCGGCAGTTAGCTGGTGGCGGGAACGCGGCATATAGATTTGCAACACTTAAAATACAAACTCGGCTGGATTTGCCGAACATTTCTGCAAACGGAGGACCTCAAAGCTCCCTAGTGCGAGCGGGACTCCGGAGCAAGGTCTCCCCGGATGGGTGAGAATGACAGTCGCAGGAACGCTGGTGTATCGATACGGATAGTCGCATCTGCAGAGTCGCTGGCGCGTAAATTGCTGGCTCCCTTCGTACAAGGCCCGCCAATGGCACGAGGCGCGTCGTCGACGCCCTGACGCATCGGCTTGCTGTAGTGAAGGAGAAGAATATGCAACGTATGCTGCTATTTGCCAGCATCTCCGCTCTGCTAGGTGCGGCAGGCCTTGCCGTGGCCCAGCCATCAGAGGTACGTACCGACCAGGGCCCCAAGGGAAGCAACATCACTCCCGGTCCCGGCCGGCCGCCCGGTAACACGCCGGGCGGAGCCACGTCCACCAACCCCGGTGGGCTCGCCAAAAATCCCCACGATGTGCCGGCAGTACCCTACACGGCAAGCCAAAGCCGGCATCGGAGAGCGCCGGGAAGGCCGACAGAGATGGCCTCCACGGGTGGGAACGCAAAGGCACCGGTGGGGGCGCTATCGACCAGACCAGAGTTCCGGATGCCAAGGCCCGCTAAGGTCAACATCAACCCCTTGGCCTGCCCGCGGTCATTTCCGACCAAGCATTTTTCTACGCATACCGGCGCCACGGCCCATGCAGCCGGAATCAGCGACTTCTGGCCTACGGAGTTCGAGCATAGCGTGGCCACAGCGTCGCCGGGGAGCCTTGGATAGGTGTACTACACGTCCTCCCCGATCCAGCGGGCTCTGCCGCCTGCGGATTGACTGGGCGTGGGGGATCGCCGATAGCTCGTGCGGCAAGGACGCGGAGCATCGACATCGATGCGAGCGGGATATCGTCGAGGGCTTCAAATAAGCGGGGACCCGCCCAAAACAAGGGCAATTCCCGCCGCGTGGGGCCCTCAGCCACGGCCAGCAGGATTCCGCCAGCGCCGACCCCGGACTCTCACTCTGAACCCAAAGTGATTCCCGATCCCGGCGGCATCAGGCCAGCCAAATTCCCCAGGGGTGGCTTCGACGGCCGCTTTACGTCATGGTGCGGATTCCAGCGTGGCTTCCGTCATCAGTTTCACCCGGCTAACCTCCGCCAGGAGACCTGAATGGAACCGAATGACGATGCATTTCACCGTGAGCCGGCCGACCACGGGAACCGGAACGCCCTTCTCGAAACCGCATTGGACGACTTCCTACAGCGCGTCCACTCGCTATCTGGAGCGTCATTGCAACAAGCGAAGCAGGATCTTCTAAAAACGGTGGTAGGGGTGAATTCGGTGGGGTCTATCGCCGAACGATGGGGAATTGGGTGATCCCAATGCAATGAGCGCGTTACCGCGCTGATCACGGATCAGCCGGCGAGGGCAATTGGGCTTGCGCTTGGCCTTAGCATCATACTTGGAGCCCGCTGCTTCCTCGATCGTCATCCATCGACGATTAGGCAGCCTCAAAGTCGGTATCGAGAATGCCCCATAGCCACCGGGGCGCCGGGATCATCGCAGGAAGTGCTCCCCGGCGTGTAGCAGCACGAGGAACGAGATACAGCCAGACGGGCGGGGACCCGACCAGCATCACCTCATACCAGCCCTCTTCTGACTGGATCACAAAATCGATGTGGTGTGTGTGGAACGCAGCCACGGTCTGCTAGAAATCGGCGCTCTGCCAATTGAGGACCGCTGTGATAGTCTCGGATGCCATGCTCACGCTCTCCCTGATAGGAAGGAGATTGCCTTCGAAAGGTTTGCGCATGCAATTAGCCACTTGGACTAGGGATGAGGAGTGAGGCCGCTCGATAGACTTCGCATGGAGCCTAGAAGGCCGATGGCGTGCCTCTGGCGCCCGGCAAACTCTTGTTTTGAATGTGGAGGGCCGGCATCTCGTCGCCTGGTCGAGCAGAGCATTCTGGCGCTGCCCCACTGGTCAATGAGCTCAGCCGACACGGTTACGTTACTAATGCTGCGATGGCAAGGTGCGCAGCCGATCGAGTACTTCGAGGGCGGTATCGCATTCGTCGCCACCCTGTTGCCGTTGAGTGTCGATGTAATCGACGATCGATCTCGCAATGCGATTCTTTTCCGCGCAGAAAGAGACGGCCGTGGGTAGGCACACCGCCTCAAGGTCCGATAGCAGGCTGTCCCGGGCGATATCTACCAAGGCTTTGCAGCCTGAGGCCCGAGCCATGCCTTCGGAGGGAGTCGCTGCGATAGCGCCATCATTAACCGCTGGCCCTATCGTACAAAACAGGAGTGCCAAGGTGATCAAACGTGTTTCCAGGGGAAGCATAAACTGAGCGCCTCTAGCTGGATGCGGGGGCGTACGGAGTAGGTTAAACATAGGGTTAAACATCGCCCAGCGAGTTTGCAAAGGGCAACGCGCTCGCTAACTCGAAGCGCACCGCGCGCGGTCCGGTGCCGGTAGGCAGTTCCCGGAGACAAAAGGTCCATAGCTGCGCGAATTCTGGAACACTGAAAGAGATCCGGTCCGGTGTCCAGCTAAGCGCGCTCACGTGGCGCGCCGTAATACCTCGAACCGTTAGCCTTGGATTGACCAAGTTCAGATCCATCTCGATGACTTCACAGGGGAAACGGGCCTCTTCGCGATGCCCGTCGACGTGGCTCGCCTCGAGCAGCACGGATCCAGTGACGGTAGTGAGCATGACTGATAGGCCAAATATGCGGATGTGGGTGAGAAGGCGCTCGCCTTTGGCGAACCTCAGTTGACCAGCGAGTCCGAAGGTTTTGTTAGATTAGCGGTTCCAGGCCGTAAGCGAGCCGAACGCAAGCGACAGAACCGCCTTCCAGCTTTTACAATACGTGTAGAAAATCCGTCACCCGAAAAATCTGGCCTGCTTCGGCTGTCGGCGATGCCAACATTGCGCGCAGCCTCATCGCGCCGCAGCATGATGGAAGCGCGAGGCGGTTTGGTTGGCACCCTACCGCGCCGGTAGACGGCTTTGGCGCTGCCTCTAGGAACGGCCAGGGCGCCCGTCCCCGGCTTTCTTCGGAAAAAATCCTTCCACCAGTCGAACTGACCGTTGCCCTGATGCACATATAGCACCACTCCAGCAGCGATGGCGCGGTCGGTTGCCAAGCGGATGGCCATTTCGCGCGACGGGCACTCCATGATTCGGCCCAATCCCTCAACGGCAATGCTCCAGCTCCCATCATCGTTCCGCACGACATGGACATTGCAGTTCGACGCTCGCCGACTCACTTAGCGTCTCCAGGATAAAGAAAATCGATTCGCTCGACAAGGCCATGGAGAACCCAGTGGATTAGGCAACTCGCACGGACCGCATCCCCCAGCCATAAGACCTAACACGAATGACGACCCCATCCCAAGGAGACCCCCTGGGCCGCAGCGCAACGCAAGCGGCGTTATCCCGCCTGCTCTCAATGCCGAGGGGTTCCCTTGAGAACCGAAACTATGTTTCCGGCCGTGATTTCCACCTCGTCGTCCAGCCCCAAGCCGTCAGACGCATATCGAATTCGACCAAGGGATCCACGCGGCTGCGCACCGCGACCAAGTCACCCACTTCTGGATAAACTGGGCCCTCGGCGATCGCATCGCCCAAGACAGTTTGACCGGGAGGGAATGGAGCACAAGCAAATTCTTCTCGGGGCATGGCAGCGTCTGCAGATGTTTCCTCCATGGTAGAAAACCGCGCAGATTTTTCCAAACGTTTTGAAGGAACCCTAAAGACGCCTGTGCGTCCACCATCGTCACCCGTCCCGACCGTGCAAGTATCGGAGATTCCGGCTGAAACGACTTTGCTCGTAGTGGGCCACCTCTTGCTCCTACGCCGCTGGGAGTGAGCGGAGGCAGCGAGGTGAAAGAATGGTTCCGAGCAAACTTCCAATGGATCTCTAGGTTGCATTCCCGTTTTGCGGGCGTATGTCCGGGACCGCACAGAGAGGCGATGCCGAGCGAGCGTTTTGGGGCCCGGCCATCTCATCCGCGTCGCAGCCGCCGGTATTCATTAAAATGCCGGATCGCTCGCATTCCGCGACGCTCTCTTAGATACGGGCCACGTGGAAGTACGCGTCGGCGAATTCCGGCGCTTATGGGACGCAACGCTCATAGCTGGTGATTGCCTCCCCCTCATCCCTGGTCGCCACCTCGTTGCCCATCGCCCGAATCCTCACGCCGGTCAGCGGCTGGCGGGGCGCCGGCGGAAATGCTGAGTTACTTTCCGCGCTTGGATCCTGAGAAGGCCACCAGAATTCCATGCTACGGGCGAAGCAGCAAAGCCGCCCGCCTGCAAACGTTCTCGACGGTAAAGCCGTATTCGCGCATCACGATCTCGCCCGCGGCCGATGCGCCGAAGCGGTCGACCGCCAGCACATCGCCGCGGTCGCCGACATAGCGGTGCCAGCCTTGCGAGGCGCCTGCTTCGACCGCCAACCGGGCAGCGACCTCAGGGGAAATACCGCCTCACGGTACGCCTTCGGCTGGGCATCGAACAGTTCCCAACTTGGCATCGAGACAATACGTGCCTGGATGTTCTCCTGCGCCAGCTTGATCTGGGCAGCGACGATCAGCGAGACTTCCGAGCCGCTGGCTATCAGGATCAATTCCGGATTGCCGTTCGGGGCGTCGGCCAGAATGTAAGCGCCTCGCTGCAAGCCGTCGGCGGCGGCGAATCGCGTACGGTCCAAGGTGGGAACGTTCTGCCGCGTGAGCACCAGCGCCACCGGCCGGTCGCAAGTTGCCAGCGCGACGCGCCAGGCGATGGCGGTTTCGTTGGCATCCGCAGGACGAATCACGACCAGGCGCGGCAAAGCCCGCAGGCTGGCAAGCTGCTCCACTGGTTGATGCGTGGAGCCGTCCTCGCCCAGCGCGATGCTGTCGTGAGTGAAGACGTAGATAGTCTGCAGGCCCATCAGTGCGGCAAGGCGAATCGCCGGGCGCATGTAATCGGAAAAAATCAGGAATGTCGCGCCGAACGGCACCACTGCGCCGTGCGCCGCCATGCCGTTCATGATCGCGCCCATGGCATGCTCTCGCACGCCAAAATGCAGATTACGGCCGGCGCGGCTCCAGCCCCCACCGTTGGAACCCTGCCCGTCACCTGCGTGAATGTTGGCCGGCTCAAAGTCCCCCAACCCTTTCAGCGCGGTATAGGTCGACGGATCCAGATCCGCCGAGCCGCCGATCAGCGCGGGGAACTGCGGCGCGATGGCATTCATAATCTTTCCCGAGGCGGAGCGCGTGGCCATGCCTTTGTCGTCCGCGGGAAACTGGGGGATCGCCGCTTCCCAGCCATCAGAGCCCCCAGTGACTCCGCCAGGCATGCGTTGTCCGAGCTCCACCGCAAGTTCAGGGAATTGCTTTTCGTAGGCGGAGAATTTGCGGCGCCATTCCCCCTCGGCCCGCTCTCCCTCCTCGCTCGCCTCAAGAAAATGCAAGCGCGCCGGTTCGGGGATGTGGAATGGCGGATCCACCGGCCAGCGCAGGTTCCGCTTGGTCAGTCGGACCTCTTCCACGCCGAGCGGTGAGCCGTGTGCTTCGAACGTGTCTTGCTTGTTGGGCGACCCGTAACCGAGATGCGTGCGCACGAGGATCAGAGACGGTCGCCCGGTCTCGGCGCGAGCGGCATGCAGTGCCTGCTCGATGGACGGCAGGTCGTTGCCGTCCTCCACCAAATGGGTATGCCAGCCATAGGCCTCAAAGCGCTGCGCAGCATCCTCGGTAAACGTGATCGCCGTGCTTGCGGAGAGCGTGACGCCATTGTTGTCGTACAGGTAGATCAGCTTGCCCAAACGCAAATGGCCCGCCAGCGAAGCGGCTTCGGACGCGATGCCTTCCATCAGGTCGCCATCGCTCACGATGCCGTAGGTAAAGTGGTTGATGATATCGAAGCCATCGCGATTGTAGCGAGCGGCCAGATTCGCTTCCGCCATCGCCATGCCCACACCATTGCCAAAGCCTTGGCCGAGCGGTCCGGTTGTCACTTCGACGCCGGGCGTCAGGCCTCGCTCCGGGTGCCCCGGTGTGACGCTGCCCCACTGTCGAAATTGCCGAAGCTGTTCGAGCGGCAGATCATATCCAGTGAGGTGGAGAAGGCTGTATAGCAGCGCCGAGCCGTGGCCTGCGGATAGCACGAAACGGTCCCGGTCGAACCAAAGCGGATTGGCCGGATGATGCTTGAGAAAGCGGGTCCAAAGCACATAGGCCATCGGCGCCGCGCCCAGCGGCATGCCGGGGTGGCCACTGTTGGCGTTCTGCACGGCGTCGACGGACAGGAAGCGCAGCGTATTGACGCAAAGGTCATCCAGTGCGCCCGTCGAGAGGTCGGTAGAGAGCATGGAGTTCAATCTGGAGCCTCTGGATCCTGACGGAATGCAGCGCCCATCTCGCGCCGCGGCAGAAATCATTCGATTATTCAGCGCAGAGAGCATTCTCCTGCTTGCACAAGATTAGTGCGGCCGGTACGCCATTTCAAGGCTAGCACCGTTGCCACCATCGCTGGGATTGGGGTAGGCGGCGTCCCGCATCGGATCGATCGAGTTCGCGCCAATATCAGGCCGTCGACGATGCCACGAGCCAACCTGAGCGCCGCCGCCAGCGGTGTTCACGGGGGCTCCAATGACCGTTCTCCCAAGGCGCACAGCGAGAGCACTCTTCCTTGATGGCGGCCGCCGCGACGAGGGACGAGAAAAGCCCCGCCGGCACCAGGACGAGCGGCGAGGCGAATGAAAGGTTGAGAGGAACCTTCCAGTGGGGCTTCTAGGATGCACGTGGCTCGGCAGTGCGAATGTCTGCTAACGCACCTAGCGAAGACTGGTTTCGGCGAGTTCCTCTTCTGGCTATACCGAAAGCACGGTCTCCCCTCCAAGGAGGCCGTCCATGATTGGTTCTGCTGGACCCAGGCACCGCGCGTCGCCCCCGTCCACGGTGCTCTTTGTGGGACGGCTTCCCATCGAAGCCCTCGTGGCACCAGCCGCAATAACGGCAAAGGCCCATTATCGATACTGCCCGCCGGGCCGTCCCCTATCGCGATTTCATCCGCTCCCCATCGGCAGGACCTCATTCTCAGTGGGCTCGGGGGCAATGCATGTGGGCGCCTCGCTGATGGTCTCGATAGCTTCTCTGCCTTCGACCGTATCGTCGGGGGCAATCCGACTTCGCGCGCGAACGCCGCCGCGCGGCCTATACCGGAATCGCCGCCAGTGATGAGTGCCTTGCGTCCAGCGAGTCGGCCCGAACCCCGATAGCTAACTTCGCCATGGTCCGGCCGCGGCGTCATCTTTGCCCGCAAGAAACGTGTGGAGAGCCAGCCGACAGAGCCAGCCGACGGAGCGATGCCAAAGCGCCGGGGCCGTCAGATCACTAGGCGCCCAAATAGCCTGGGAGCTTGCGGGCTGCGCGGCTGCGCGCAAGCCGCGTGGCGTCAGCCAGCGCCTGAGCGAAGCCGTGACGGGTGCGCAAATCGCCCTTCACATGCTTGCGGAAGAATGCCGCCCACTGAAAATCAGCGTAGGCGCATTTCGGCTTTCTGTACCCGCCTGCGTTCCGCGCGAACGCCGCGAGGCTGCGATAGGGGTCATCGATCATTCCTTCCACCGTTGGCGGCAACGCGGAGATCGATCGGCGAACACCGTGCTCGTCGTAGGGATGGACATCGCCCAACTCTGACATTCGTTGCCAGAAGGCACTCGTTCCAAGCTTGTGCAGGTCTCGCACAACAACAATCGGTGTCTGTTCCTTACCGAGTTCCAGCCATGCGCGGGCCCAGTGGTGGTGGTCAATGATATAGAGTTGACCATTCGGACCCAAAACGGCCTTGACGGGATGTCGCTCCATGAACTCCTGGCGTGTCGCTTCATGAGCCTGGCTCGCGTCCATTTTTTGTCGAACATGATCCATACCTAAGGTGAGCTGGGTGGGATGAAGAGCCTTGATCAGCTCCATCTTTCTGTGAGATCCCATGACGTCTCCTTGTTCGCCACCACTTGCATCGTCCCATGCGACGCGAAGTGCAACGTTCGTGCCACAAGGCGACCTAGATCTCGCGCGGGATTGCGCCGCGCACGATCGGAGCCAGCTCGACATCCGGCTGCTTGGCATAGCGCCACAAGCAAGCGCATGCCATCTAACGATGAGTAGTGCATCGTCCAGCCACGTCGACAGCAGTTCCAGCCGCTTCAGCTTGCCTCCGAGTACTCCCATGCAAATGTCGGTGGTGGAGGCGGATTGTGCGGTGAGGCGGGCGAACCTGCGCGCCTCGTTCTCGAACCCCGGCGGGACGTTGCCCACGAGCCACGCGTGGACCAGACCGCCCCAGAAACTGTGCAACAGGTGGCGGCCAAGCCCAAGCACGGCGTCGCCGAGCGCAATGGCGTTGCGTTGTTCGACGGCCTGGATTTCCTTCAGCACAGGGGATGGCAGCGCACGGCGCCCTGCCTGCGTGCTCGTGCAGACACTACTTGGCGAGGACGAATTGGATCCTTTTCGCATGCGCCAAATGACCCAAATATCCTGGACGCACGGCAATCAGCAGCGCCTTGAGTTCCGCGTTCTGGGCACTGGGAATTAGAGTTTTTTCGAGTGCCTCGATCATTTGCTCGTGATATGCGACTTCCTGGTCGATATACGCCTTGTCGAAGTCCGCAGCCTTGAGTTCCTTCAGGGCCTTCAGGTTCTCCACGCCGCCAGACTGCAGGCTCTCGCTCATTGGATTCTCTTCCGGTGTGAGCTTCAGCTTTTTGACCAATGCCATCGCCTGCTTCTTCACACCTGTATGGTCTGTGACCATCTGGTTACCGAAGGCCTTTACCTCCCGAGCGTGGCCGCTCTTCTCAGCCGTCCTTCCTGCTTCAATGGCAACTTGGTTTGCTGTTACGATGATCGCTACAATCTGGGCGTCGGTGGGTGTTTGCGCCGCAGCGCCAATCCCGACGAGGGCCAAGAGCGCCCCAAGCACTACGGAGATGTTTTTCATTGTTCTGCTCCTCAGTGAATGGGATTTGTGGCCTATGCATAGCGCGCATGGCGGCGGGATTTTATTGCCGCTCGGAGCGGCTGTCCCTAAAAGGCGGCGATGGCAACACTTTGAATATAGGCTAGCCGAACGCAATTTACATTCCGGTGCTTCCGGTGCGCAGTCGCCCCAGTAGGCAAGCGTTCCGTATGTGAAGAAGGCCTGACAAATTTGCACTTCAGCGTTCGGCACCAGCTGAGCTGATTCTGGCAAGCGCCGGAATTCAACGCTGTGTGATGAGCCAAGCCAGGATCTGCAGGAGGTTGTCGTGACCTTGACCTATCCCATAAGAAGCACTGCTCGGCTTGCGAGCAGTGTCGCAGGCGTGCTGGCCATCTCGATCGCCTGCCTGCTTGGGCTGCCGGTGCCGTCGGCTGGGCAGCCGTTTGCAGTCGTCCCAAATTCCCCTGCGTCGCGGCCGCCTCCTGATTCGGCTCTATCTACCGACGACCTGCGCTTCATCGATGAGGTTGCCCTAACCGAGACCATGGAGATTCAAGCCGCGGAAATGGCCCTTGAGCTTTCCGGGGACCCGACCATCCTCGCCTACGCGCGCCTAATGCTAAAGGACCACCGTGCCCTGGCGGCGGATCTGGATCGCGTGGCCAGAGCGGAAGGCATCACCCCCGACACGCGACTACCAGAAGCCCCTGAAATCGCACGACTACGCCATCTCAAGGGTGCCGAATTCGACCGCGTGTATCTACAGGTGGTGGCCGTGGACGCACATCGACAGGCGGTAACGTTATTTCAGCGGCAGGCCAGCCAGGGAACGAGCCCTAAGCTACGGGCGTTCGCCATGCGCAATATGCCAATGTTGAAGCAACATTTAGAGCGAGCGACAAATTTGGCAGCCCGGATGACAGCGACAAGCTGACGAGCTGCCCGCCGGCGCGGTACGGTTCTTGCTCGCACAAGGATATGCGCCGGGGCGGCAGCCCTGGGACGCGGAATCCACAGGGAGCGAAACATGGCTAACCAGAGCAGCGATCGCTATCGCGGCGACCCGGGGCAATATCGCGGATCACACCAGGAAGATCCCGCGTGGCGGCGCGAACGCCGCGGTAGCAGCGAAGAGTCGGGCAACCGTCCCGACGAATGGGGCCGGGAATGGGGCGAGGACTGGCGCGGAGAGAGCAGTCAAGGACCGCGTGGCGGGCACTGGTTTGAGCATGAGCGGCCGCCCGATGTGCGCGACCCGCCGGGTGGCGCACATCGTTATGGCGCCTCCGACTATGCCCGCTCTGGCTATCCCTATAGCAGTGGCTATGGCGGCTACGACCCGTCCGGCGGCGAGGAACCCCAGGGCCTCCAGCAAGGCGGGCGGGCCCTCCGCTGGCGCGAGCAGGAGGCGCGCGACCGTTCGCGCCGCGGCGGCGAGCCCAGCTATGGCGGCGGCTACTTTGGCAGCAGCGAACGCGGCGGCCAGTCTTATAGCGGCGCCCAGCGCCTCTACCCGGGCGATCCGGGCTACCGCAGCCGTTTTAGCGAGGGCTACAACCAAGGCGAGCGGCAACCATCCCGCATGCGCGATCGCGGCTACGACCCCGGCGCGGGGACGAGCGGCGCGGCGCGTCCCGAGGCAGCACCTAGCCGGCGCAAGGGTCCCAAGGGCTATACCCGGTCTGACGAGCGCATCCGCGACGACGTGTGCGAGCGCCTCGCCAACACCGACGGAATCGATGTCAGCGAGGTCACGGTGGAGGTCAGCGGAGGAATTGTGACGCTCGTCGGCACCGTGCACGATCGCCGCGAGAAATACAATATCGAGGAGATCGCTGACAATGTGTTCGGTGTGAAGGAAGTGCACAACAGTATCCGGGTCCAACGCCGTGGAAACGCTGATGCGGCCGGGTCAGACGTGGGTGGCGAGGAGACAGAGTAACGCGGGTACTGCGGACAAATCGTCGGATAAGACACTTAACAAAAGTTAGGCTGCTGTTCCAGGGCTTCCCCGTGAGCGCCGGAGGCGCGTCCGACAGAACCTCGCGGGCATCTGCGATATTAGTCTGCCTTCAAAATTCCGCGTGGACTCGCACCCCATAGACTTTCACGGGGCCGCGGTCTCGGTTGTAACCCGGATGACGGATGTACTGGATATCCGGGCTGACAAAGAGGCGGGCGATGGGCTGGAAGCTATAGAAGGCTTCGAAGATTTGCTCCGGGCCGTAGTTGAGCGCGCCGTCGCCGAGAAACCCGCCCAGTCCGCCGGCCGCCAGGTAGGCGCGATGGCCTTGCCCCAGTCCGTTGAAGGCAACTCCGATGCCAAGTGCGTCCTCAGGACGATGCCAGGCCGCGCCGCGCAGAATCCCGCCGACGGAAGCACTGCGGCCGACTTCTGTGAAGGCGTAGCTCTCCGTCTTGTCGTCCGACCAGTCGACTCGCACAAACAGGCCCAAATACTTGCCCGCTTTCTGCTCAAGGCTTAGCCCAACCCCGACTTTTGCGTGCTCGCGCCTGACGTTTGCCACATCCGGCGCTGTGGCACTGGTGTTCCTCAGCGTGAGGGCATCATGAAAGGCGCCCATGTGCGCTTTGTTCCGCCATATCAACAGGCGCATCTTGCCGTCTTGGCCAGCGAAGCGGTAGCCTTTCTCCAGTTCCAGCATATCCCCATAGTGCTCAAACAGACGATAGTCCAGGGGCAGCCCGTTGGGCTCCTTCGGCTGCAGGAACCTGCCTGCCCGAATTGCCCAGTCATCATGGATGTACTCGACTGCGACGCCCCAGGTGTAGCCGCGCGCGTCGGCCGGATAATCGAAGGAGGCGTGCGAAGCAAAGGCCGTATTCAGGAACTCGGTGCGGGGATCATGGGCGTACTCGAGACTGTTGAAGACATCGAGCGTGGACAGGTTCCCGGCAGTCACCACCAGGCGGTGCTTGTCCACCGTCATGCCTAGTTTGTTGAAGGCGGGCTCAATTTTGTCTTCACCGCCGCCCAGGCCGATAGTTTGGCGAAGGAAGGCACGCGCCCGGTATAGCGTTGGATTGGGACCCGATAGCTTTGCTAGTTCCGCATTCGCCAGGCCTCCGAGCCCCTGCAGGCCGGAAAACGCGACGCCCTGTACGAGCTCGGGATTCAGGTGCAATTCCGCGCCAGGCCAAAGACGCCCGCCAAGGCCGAGCGTGGCGGTCCAGGAATAGCCCTTTTCGCGCTCGGGTCCCAGGCTCTTTGCTCCCGAGTATTCCGCGGGAAAGGCCGGCTTACGCTGCCAGCCGTAGGTAGTCTGCCCATGCAAGGAAAACGCCTCGTCCTTGCGGGCGTCTTTTTCTCGCCGGCGAGGGGTTCGCTGTCCGGCGCAATGGTCTCGAGCGTCGAGCCGGCAGCGGCCGTTTCCGCTCGGCACGGTGATGCCATCGCCCAGAGAGCGCATGGCCACAACGCTGCTGCGCAAATGCGCCTCCATGCCCATGGCAGCACGCCTTTGCTGCTCAGTGCACGCGTAGGAGAGCGAGGGCGTGTCCCATCCATGGTCAGGGGTCGCGAGGGAACGGAGGACGCGCCATGTTCGTCACAGGAACATGCTCGCCGCTAACCCGGCGATCGCCAAGCACATCGCAGCAGTCGCAATCCATGCGACGGCCTGCAAGCCCCTGGGAGAATCGAACTGGCCCATGACGGCGCGGCTGCGCGACAGAGGCTGCAGCATCACCATGACCGGCGCTGCAGCCACCCCGTTCAGCACGGCGCTCCAGTAGAGCATCTTGAACGGGTCAAGGGGCAACAGACACAGCATCGTGCCAATTACCATGACCGCCGCCAGGACAAGATAAAATGCCTTCGCTTTCGATGGTGTTGCTTCAAGACTGCGATGCCAACGGAACGCCTCCGCGACCGCGTACGGATTGTGTTGGCCACGGTTACCAAGAGAACAAAGGGATAGGCCAACCGCGCCGAGTAGTGGTGCTGATGTTTGACACGATACCTCTTCCGGACACCCTGCCCAGGCGGGCACTAACCAGCTGAATCGCAATCATGAGCGGAAGGGTCATGAAGCACGCTCCACAGCATCGCAGTGCCGAATTGCGCGCCTGCTTGCGAATATGTTGCAATACCGCTCGGGTCGTCATCGGATGCGCCCGTGACCACGCCCGGACCGAGGCGATTGAGCCATCGCGATCTTGCTTGTACTGGCAGACGACCTGACTCCATAGCATCGCTCCCAAGGCGAACCGTGGAAATCAGATTGGTCCGTTGGAGCAAGTGTAAGGAACCGAGGCGGCCACGCAGTCAGACGGCTGCAGGCGTCGGCTTACCGTCCAAGGCGGGTTGCAACTTGGTCAAGCAAAGATTGAGAGTCTACTCTCGCCCGCCATTCTGCCTTCGTGCGGGGCCTGCGCCGCCGAAGATCATCGACAACATTCACGTTCAGAGCACTGTCAGGGTTGGGATCAGCTGGCAGGCGTCGCGGCCAATAACTCAATAAGCAGGGCCGGGTCCACCGGTTTGACGAGATGAGCGTCGAACCCAGCTTGGCGAGCTTTTTCCCGATCGGCGTCGTTGCCCCACCCGGTCACGGCCACCAACAACATACCCTTGCCCCACGGCTGCGCGCGTATCCGCCGAGCCGTCTCATAGCCACTAACAACCGGTAGGCCGATATCTAGCAGGACCACTTCCGGCCGGAGCGTCGCCGCACGTTCGACCGCTTCATCACCATCAAACACGGTGGATACCTGATGACCGGCCAGCTTGAGCAATGTGCTGAGAGATTCTGCCGAGTCCCGATCATCATCGACAACAAGGATGCGGCGCGGCGTGATCTCCCTTCTGTCGCCAACGGCTGGCATCGCCGACTTTGTGGGTGGGGCACCCGCAACCGGCAGGCGCACAGTAAATTCGCTTCCCTGGCCGATGCCAGCACTGTGGGCTTCGACCGTCCCGCCGTGTTGTTCGACCAGGCCTTTCACCAGTGTCAGGCCGAGACCGAGTCCGCCCTGCGGCCGTTCCGGAAACGAATCGACCTGGGTGAACCTGTCAAAGATAGGGAGCAGCATGCCGCTGGCGATGCCAATGCCGGTGTCGCGCACGCGGAGAACAGCCTGTCCACCTTCTTGCTTCACGGTGAGCCAAATCCGGCCACCCTGGCCCGTGAACTTGCAGGCGTTGCTCAATAGGTTGCTTATGACCTCCACCAGCCGTACGGAGTCCGCGTCAAGGTACAGAGGCTTGGCCGGCAACCTGACCACAAGTTTCTGATTCGCTTCCTCGATAGAGGGGCGGCAGGCCTCCACCGCATGATGTACCACCGATGTCAGTTCGACCCGCTCTTTGCAAAGCTCTAACTTGCCGCGGCTGATACGGTGAACGTCTAGCAGGTCGTCCACGAGGCGTACGATCTGCCCGATTTGACGCTGCATCATCTCGATGACCGGTTTCACTTTTTGCGCATCGCCGCCTACCTCTCGCAGGATGTCTACGCCATTTCGGATCGGCGCGAGAGGGTGACGTAGCTCATGGCCCAGTAGCACCAGGAACTCGCTCCTGCGGCGGTCGGCCTCCAAGAGTGCCTGGACAGCACGCTGACGCTCAGCGATTTCCGCCTGCAAGTGCTCGTTGGCCATCCAGACCTGGTATGCGGCTGCGGCAAAGCTCGCGAGGCTCTCGAGCAGTCGCCTGTCTTCACGATCGAATTTGCGGCTTTCATCATGCGCGACAACCCAGACAGTACCGACGGCTTGCCCATCGATGTGGAAGGGCGCCAGCAACCCTTCCACCAGTATCGGATGAACACCCGCGAACTGGGTGTAATAGCGATGCGGATAGGAGAATAGCAATACGCTGTTGCGATCGACGACCGTGCCGCAGGGACCATCGCCGCGTGGCGTGGTTGTGTGCCAAACCAGCGGTGCCCATTGCCCGGCAACGGCGTACCAGCGGAAATGGTCCCCCGGGCACTCAATCGCCCAGGGAGGCCGGCTTCCTCTAACAGGCTGATTCCCGCAGAATGTCCCTTGCACAAGCTCAATGCGAAGTCTACGAGCCTTTGCAGAACATCACGTGGGGAGTTGGCCAGATCCTGAACCATTATCCGGAGCGCCGCGTTTTCGGCTTCGAAATCGGGCGACCGAGACGGTCGCCGCGCTAATTCCTCGGTACACAACACCGATTCAAGTGATCCCGTTGCCCCGCCAGCATTGAATATGTCCACAAGACCTTTCCCGAAGCGTTTGAGATGCTGCGCGCATTTCTCAATGCTGCAAGCGCGCCGCGCACCGCATAACTAGTCTAGGTTACCCAGAGCGGAGCCACGCAGCGGAAGGCTGGTCGCCGGCCCGGTCTGACCATGCAATGGAGACAACGCCCTTCCCGAGGCACCTCTGGACCGGCGGTTTTGCCTGCGTCCAATCCGCAAGCCAAAACCGACTTGGCGTGCAATTTGCGTCAGACGGATCCTTAGGGGCGCCCACATGAAAGTACTGATTGCGGACGACGATCCACCGTCGCGTGAAGCATTAGGCACACTAGCGGCCTGCTATGGCCATGAGGTGTTCGTGTGTGCGGACGGAATCGAGGCTGTTGCCGCAGTTTCCTGGTTCTCGCCGGACTTAATAATTCTTGACGTGGAGATGCCCAGGATGGACGGCATCTCCGCGGCTCGGAGCCTCATTGAGCTGTTTCCCCTTGCTCAATGGCGGCTGGTTGCGTACACCGGTCAAACCTCTCCGGAACAGCGCGAAGCTACAATCGCAGCCGGATTTACCGAGCATTTCTGCAAGCCATACGACTTAGCAAAGCTCGAGCACATCCTGGGTACCGGCGCATAACCTGCAGTGCATATAGCGCTTCAATCGGCGTGTCCAGCCTGGACGCTTGGGCGCAATTCCCGCTGTTGAGCGATGCAGAGCCTGGTTTGTCGGCGCGCAGGGTCCAGATACGAGCGCCGACGAATTTCGCAGGGAGGCATAAAAAGTGCATCAGGAGACATTTGCAGCGTTTGAGTGCGCCGCATTTTCCAATTTGCGGGCGCCATGGCTTTATCGCGGCCGACTTCAGCTTATGCGAAGGTGCGGGGCCCATCTGGGGTTCGGCTGGTCAGTGTGCTTCGCCCTGAAACTGGCGTATCCATGTATAAGCCGCCGGACGCGGCAACTTCTGGCCAACAGAGTTCGAGCACGACTTGATGACGCACGCTTTTCGGTCTCCACCAGATTGAAGGCCGTCACTCCGGACGCGACCAGGGCGTCGCAGGGAGCCGGCTCTCCTCGGAGTCAGCGTATCGGGGGCGTGCGGCGAGTGCCCAAAGCCGGCTTCCTTCTCGAAACAAGGGGGCGGTTCGAGTTGGTATAGAAGCTGCCTCGGTGTGTAGCCCGGCGACTGGCGTCATCGCTTCGACCCCGGGGCTAACCTGAGTGAGGAGACGACAATGGAACAGAATAACGATGCACCTCACGGCGAGTCGGCCGACAACAAGCGCCGGATTGCCACTCTCGAAACCGCTTTGGACGATCTCATCCGGCGCCTCCCTCGCTGTCTGGGGAGTCACTGCAACAAGCGAAGCAGGATTTTCTACAGACGGCTGCAGGGGCGAATGCGGATCGCTCTATCGCCGAACGATGGCAAGACTGTTGGACTCGCTGCAATGAACGGGTTACAACGCTGATCACCGATCAGCCGGCGAGGGCGATTGGCATCGCACTAGGCCTTGGCATAATACTGGGAGCCCGCTGCTTCCTCGGCCGTCACTCAACTGACGACTAAGGGACTGCTCGTGAGCGGGGGTCGCTCGCGAAGGTCGCACAACCAGTTGGGCGCTGCAATCATCGCAGGAAGCGCTCTTCCGGGTGTTGCTGCGCGAGGAACGAGGTGCAGCCAGACGACGACGGACCGGACCAGCGTCGCTTCGTACCAGGCATCTTCTGACTGGACAACAAAATCGATGTTGTATGTGTCAAACTTGGCCACGGCTTCCCAGAAATCTGCGCTCTGCCAGTTGAGGACCGCTTTGATCGTGTCGGATGCCATGGCCAATCCCTCCCTGATAGGAGAAGATTGCTTCGGAAGGATTGCTCCTGCAATTAGCCAATCGGACTAGGGAGTAGGCACTAGGCCGCCGATGGACCTCGCTCGGGTCCTATCCGAACGCCTCTCTCCCCGCCTGCGGAATCTTGTTCTTAGACGTGAGGCAGCCCTGCGCGTCACCCTGGGCGAGCAACTGCATTTTGGATTTGCCCACGTCTGAAAAAACGAGTCTGACTGGTCAATTCCCCTGGTTTGAGCTGGCGAGTTGGCCAGGGCCGCGCCCACTGTCGGCGGCGGGTGGCGGGGTGGAACCAAGTCGGCCGGGCTCATGCTTTCGCCGCGCGCCTAGCCGCCGCGGCGTTCACGGTGTACGGCTTGGGCCCCGCCGCCGCGAGCCCTGCGCGCAACATCTCATCGAACTGGGTGCGCTGGCTGGCGTTCACCGCCTTCAAAGCACTGGCCTCGCCGGGGCGCTCTGCCGCGCGGCCCGTTCGCTCGGCAGGCCCGCCTCAGGGCGATGCGCTCCTGTTCCAGCGCCGCGACGCGGCGTTCGGCGAGCTTGAGCTGGGCGGCCAGCTGGCCGCGCTCGGCGTGCACCGCGTCGCGCTGGTGCGCGGTCTCCTGCAGCAGTTGCTGCGACAACCCTCGTGGCGCGCCTGTATCGAGGCGATCGCCTCGGCGTGGGCACGTTCTTCGGCCGCCTGGCGCTCGTGGGCAGCGGTCAGCGCCGCTTCAAGCCGGCCCAGCCGCCGACCCTAGCGTGCGGACCCCTCCAGATCTGTGGCTCGACACGCTGGCTACTCCCATGCCCCGCCTGAGCGCCACCCTCGAACAGATCCGCGCGGCCCACCGGCGAGCGCTTCCGCCACGTGGTGTCGGTGCGCAAGCTACCCCGCGCGCTGGCGCCGGCGGTGGTGGCGAGCCTCTAACGCTACTGCTACTACGGGTACGACACCGGCTGTCTGCACGCCTACCCGGCGTCTGGCCTGTCCGGCGGCAGCCGGGCTCGGACCGGGTTCGTGCCGACGCGGTTGGTCAGACCGATGCGGCGCAGGAGCTGTGCAGCAAGCTACGGTCCAATCTGAAATCCCACGGCGCCGGACACTACGGCGTGTTCGCCGGACGGCGCTGGGCGACGCAGATCTATCCGCTCCTGCGCAAGCATATCCACGAAACGGAACAGCGCTGCGTGGCCGCCGGTGCCCGGCTGATGCCAACGCGCGCACAGACGCACCCTCCCCGCCCCACATAAGGAAAGCGGCCAGCCCGTGCCTGCCACGTGCCCGCATTTCCCCGTCGGGCCGATAGCCGCGGCGCTAGTCCGCTAGGCGTGTTGCGGCCTATAGGGATAGACCTCACTGGTGGCACCGGGCGCAAAACGTTCCTTACTCAATGACAAGCGCCAGCGCGTTGAGCAATGTCTACCACTTGGTGTCACGCTCCCAAGCTTTCATTTCTTCCTCAGCCTGTTCCTTCGTGTAGCCATAGCGTTCCTGGATTCTTCCAGCGAGTTGATCGCGCTTACCTTCTATCCAGGTCAGGTCATCGTCAGTCAGCTTTCCCCACTTTTCCTTGACCTTGCCTTTTGCTTGCTCCCACTTGCCTTCGATCTGATCCCAGTTCATGGTCAACTCCTATTCGGGTTCCTGATGGTGAGTCCGCTGCCGGACCTGCCCACCTCCTCAACAAGCGGCGACGGCATGCCCCGCCCACCGAGCCAATGACTACGTGCCGTATCTGGCCTTTGCGTCCGAAATGCATTTGTCCTTGGCGCTGCCGAACATCGCGTCGCACTTGTCCTTATCAGCCAGATAGTTAGCGTCCGAGACCCCCGTCTGTGACTTGCCCGATTACTTGCCGTACCTTGCCTTCACGTCCGCCGTGCACTTGTCCTTGGCATCGCCGGACAGGGCATCGCATTTCTCCTTGTCGGCCTTGTACTTGGCGTCCATGGTGTCCTTCTTGGCTTCGCGACGAGCCTCCGCGACATCTGTGCTGGTTCCCGTGGCGGCCGCCTTCTCGACCTTGGACGCGCCAAGCGCCTTCTCGTGAGCAACCTTGGCTTCCTTCACGCAAACATCTTTGTCGTTGCCCATCTTGTCGCCGCACATTTGCTTAGCCACGTCGTAGTCTCGGTCGGCCTTAACCTTGTGCGCCTTCGCTTGCGCCTTGGCGGTGCCGTCGCGCGAGGCTTCCGCGGTGGCCTTCGCAACATCGCGATCCCGCTTGGCTTCGGCCTGGCAGACATCCTTGGCGTTGGCCGTCATGTCGCCACACCTGGCGCTGGCTGCCTTGTAATCAGCGTCGGCCTGTTTCACCGCGGCGTCGTAATCCGCCTTTGAACCCGCTGCGGACGCGCTTATTGCAAGTACCAAGCTCGTCGGCACAGTAACCATCAGCGAAAAGATGGCAGCGAACAACCATTTCGTCATCATGTCGACCTCCTTATCAGTCGTCGGATTCTTCTGCTTCGCGTACCGACCGTTCCTGGCGCGGTTCTGCGAAGACTAGGCAGAAAACTGTGCCGCCCAAAGGCATGGAGTCAGCTCGAGCACGAAGCATTTGCTTTGCAGGTCGAAGGTCGGCGCAGGCCGGGGCACCGCGAACAGCTTCCCGCCAAAGCCGAGGATTCGGCTGAAAGACCCCACCGGACAGGCTACCGCGTCCACCAGGCTACAGCATGGCCTCTCCGGCGGAACCGCCGAGTCAACAGCCCCTCCGGTGATCCCGCACTGCAACATCGATTGGCATAAGATCTAGTCACAATTTAGGATGGCGATGTCAGGTATTCAAGCATGCGGTGCATGGCAGAAGACCCGCGATGGAGTCGGGCGGTCTGGACGATGTACAAGCGATAGGGCGAACGCTGTCCTAAAAGAACATGTCACATCTTGAGAATGCGTTTGTGACGGTATTGAATTAGTCTTCCGCGCGCGCGGTAACAAGGATGCAGAGTCCTCATGAATTGGCGACCCTCATGCTGATCAAGGACGGCCCGGCCCCCCTGAACTGGAATCGCGCGGATCTTGACACCCTCCCCGAACACCAGTTCGTCAACCTAGAGGAGCTCCCCTCCGGAGACCGACGTCCCCGCATCACAGGGGCGGTGGCGTCCTCAATTCCATCGCGGGAATTCGCAGAAGGAGCTGGTGGCGTTGTATGGGTCCCTCATGACGGCACTGTAGGCGAGTGGTTCGCTTGATCGTTATCGCTAATGGGTGCCTCGATGCGTTTAATCCGCACGAGGTTGCGTGATACGCGGTAGTCCCACACACCTGTCCCACAAACATAGTCGTCCGATTCTCTCGGACACGCGTTGAGTCGAATTTCAGCAGCTTCATGATGAATCCGCTACCCCCCGAGCAAATCGCGGCACCTGAACAAGCCAACCTCGCCATCCTCTTCGGATTGGCGAACGAGGCCTTCGCAGGCTTCGAGAGACTGGTTGCGCTGAATCTGCAGGTAATGAAGTCGATGCTGGCGGATTACCCAAGAGCTCGCACAGAAGTCGTTAGCTGTCAAAGCCCGGCAAGAACTACTCGCCTTGCAAGCCATTCTGATGCAGCCGATCGGCGAGAAGGTGGTGTCGTACAGCGGTCAACTGTACGACATTGGGTCCGCCACGCAATCCGCATTCGCCAAGGTCATCGGGGTGCAATGCGAGGCACTCGTCGAGAATCTTGCGAACAGTGCGTCCGCGGGTTCGGAGCCCGCCGTTACCGCGCTGACGTCGGTGATCACCGCCAACAACAAGCTGTCAGAAACAATGTACCAGACCGTGAAACAGGCGATCGAAGTCGCCGAAAGAAACTTCAAAGCGGCGAGCAGGACGGCGTCGAAGGCGGCCAAGCAGACCATCGAGCATGCGTCGCGCGCCGCCAAGACGTAACGCCTGAGGCCTGCTGTATCGCCAATCGCTTCCTCCTTCGCGCAGAGTGCAGCTGAAGCTAAATTCTCGGCCAGCCACTCGGCTCCGCTGGTCTTTCTGGCTATCTGGACTCGTCTCGCTGGGGCGACCTCGCGGCCAAGTTCGAGGGTTGGAGCCTGGCAAGCGCAGCTGCTAAGCTGAAATCATTGAGGTCGAAACCAGGAGTGGTGATCAAGTACTGAAGACATTCCTGCGCGACAAGGCCCATAGACGCATTCGGCGAGTTCGACGATGGCGCCGAGTGCACACGATCGGAGACATTGCCATGCGCAACATCAAGACCGATTCGCGATATGCAAGCGCTAGTGAAATCCGCGAGATTATTGGTCCCTTTGAAGGCGAAGTGATTGCACGGATTCTGGAGATCGAGCCAACCCTTGAGGATGTGCAGCGGGCATATAGATGGCTGCGCTCCGATGAACACTTGTTGCGAAATCTTGAATCCAATCTAGGAGGAAAGGCGGAAGAGGTGTTCGAGATACTTGACGACGAATTTCCTGATTTCGATTCATCTGGCCATCCAGGTTAGCCAGAGGTGAGTCCGGATGGATCCTCCAATAGTCCTCGCTTACTGTGACAAAACCCCAGCACACCCGCTCCGACGGCGTCCAACCCAATTGGTATCTCGGGTGGACATTGGGCCCCGTCTCTGAAGGAAGGGAGTAAGGTCTGTGCAACCTCCGACAAGGGTCAATGGCGTGGCAACGGTGACGAATATCGAGCCGGAATAAGCGCGCTACGGGTCAGGCAATCCGGCCTGCGGCCCGTCCGACACCACCTCGTGCACGAAACGCAGCTTATCGACCACGACAGGGCTCAGCGCGAACGGGTAGACATCCGACACGCCCAGGCTCCGATTCAGGCTGTTGAGCACGTAGGTGAGAGGAAACCACCGGTTCATCAGGCTTTGGAAGCTGGCATCCTCGACGGGCGTCTGGTCCGTCAGGGTAGGCTCTCCGGCCGTGCCTGGCTTGAGCGCAAGCCCGCATGCCGCGGCGGTGTCCACGGTATCGACGATGTGGAGATAGTGTGCCCAGGTTTCGGCCCAGTCCTCCCACGGGTGCGTGGCCGCGTAGGCGCTGACGTAGTTTTGCTCCCAGCCCTCCTGCGCGCCCTTGTCGTAGTGCGCCTTCAACGCTTCGCCATAGTCCGCGCGCTCATCGCCAAAGCGCTCGCGAAACGGTGCCTGCCAGCGGGTGCCGGCGATCAGGCGATCGAAATAGTAGTGGCCGATCTCATGCCGGAAATGGCCCAGCAAGGTGCGGTACGGCTCGCCCATCAGCGAACGCGTCCTTTCCCGATGGGCGTCGTCGGCCTCGGCAATGTTCATGGTGATGAGGCCGTTGTCGTGCCCGGTCATCACGCGCTCCTCGCCAACGTCTTCCAGGAAGTCGAATTGCAGGCCGAATTCCGGATCGGCTTCGCGGGACACGTGCGGCAGACCCAGGGCGGCTAGCGTATAGAGCACGCGACGCTTGGCGACCTCAAGCCGGGCCCAGTAGAGCCGGTTGTTCGGCTTATCCAGGCATGGCGTGGTGCGCGTCAGCTTGCATGACTCGCAAAGCACGTCTTCCGAAGTGGCCGGGATCATGCCGTTGCACACACCTTCCACAGCGTAGTTCTGGCATTGCTTGTAAAGCTTGTCTTGCGCGCCGGCATTCAAACTGCGCAACAGATTGCCTTGCGCGGGTTGGAACGCGCAGATCTGCGAGATGTCGTAGACGTATCCAAGCAGCGCCTGGCAGCGCTCGCAGGTGACGTTCTCAAAAAACCAGGTTGGAGCAACTGCCGCAGTGAAAGGTCTTCATGGATTCTTTTACCTTGCGAAGAATATTTACACGCCCCACCTGCTGCAAGTGCCGCCGCTAGCGCTCCAGCATCTGTTCGCGGGAGGTGCTCACCAGATCCGCGGGTTGCTCGCTTTGCGGGTCGCGCTCGTCTGGCTGCGTGGTTTTACGGTTTTCTCCCGGCTGTTCGATATGGCCGCGGGCACAGGGCTTGGCCTGTGGCTTCGAATCGGGCCTGCCATTCTCGTTTGTCATCGTCGAGCTCCTGTGCGGTGACGGTTACGAACCGTTTGAGCCATGCTCCAACCCGCAAAATATGTGCCTGGCGCAGGGCACTTGCAAACCGGCACCGATGACAAGCTCGGACCAAGAAAAGCTGCTGGGAATAGTCCAGCGGCTCATGTAACGCTTGTCACGGGCCTGACGACAAGCGAGGAGAATCCGGAGCAAAGATTTGGCGCGGCGTAGCCGGAGGATTCTGGGGTGATGAGTGTCGCGAAGCGGCGCCTGTCTGCTCTCGGGAGTCGCAGGGGGCTGCGTCGAGAGCCGTCACCTCCTCGGAATCGGCCTACCATTGCAGCGAGAGCTTGCGGACGTGAGCGGGCGTGCCAAGCGTCGCCGCCCACATGCCGACGGAGGCTCTGGTGACGGCGGCCCACACGGACCGGTCGGGTTGCTCGGCTGACGCGCCGTTGTGAAGCGCACTGCCACGCGCGCTCGACGACCAAGGTAGCCCCAAATCCGGACGGCCCATGCCGCAGGCTTGCGTCGTGGTTTCGGCCACCGCGGTTCTGCATGGTTCCGTTACGACCCAAAGGCGGTGTGCCTCCAAAAGCAATAAATTGGCAATGCGCTGCGCAAGCCCCCTTGCCCGCCGAACCGAAATCCGTTCGCCCCCCTGCGCCAAAGTCCTCGCATTCGAGAGATGGGGGCGGCTAGATGCCTTCAAGAGGAAATTGAATGCCTCCTCCTTGAAAACCGGCAACAGATTGCCTATTTTAATTTTGCTCAGGCAGTCGCGATGTTGCGCGCTGCGTGTTTCTGTTTGTTTGCCAGCGGCTTGGCAGGCGGGTGGGAGCGCGTTGCCCGTTCGCCTCCTTGCTGCATCAGGAGGATACGACCATGAGTGATCTCTTTTTCGGAACCGACCTCTTCAGCGAGTTCGACCGCCTGCAGCGGCAGATGGCGAGCTTATTCGGTGGTTTCCCGTCCAGCATCCGCTCCGGCCGCTTCGGGGCGTTCCCAGCGGTCAACATTGGCGCGACGGACGACTCGATCGAAATCGTCGGGTTTGCCCCGGGCATCAAGCAAGACAAGCTTGAGGTCTCGATCGACAAGGGCTTGCTGACGATCAGCGGCGAGCGCGAAGCGGTGCAGTCGGAGGATGACCCCGAGGTGCGGCCGTATGCGCAGGAGCGCTTCGTCGGCACCTTCCGGCGCGTCGTCGAACTGCCGCAGAACGCCGATCCCGACAAGGTGCAGGCGCGCTACGCCAACGGCTGCCTGTCGATCAGCATTGGCAAGCACGAATCCTCGAAGCCACGGGCGATCACCGTCCAGTAATGTGAGGAGAATGCCATGAGCGACACTACCCAAGTCGTTGAACGCGACCAGAGCGCGGTAGCAAGACGCCAGGAAGACAGGCCAACGCCCAGAGTCACGCTGCTTCCCGCAGTTGACATCTTCGAGGACAGCAATGGTGTCACTGTCTGGGCCGACCTGCCGGGCGTCACCAAGGACAAGCTCATTGTGAATGTCCACGATGGCAACCTCCACATCGAGGCGGAAGCCATGGTGCCGACACCGTCTGGCCTGCGGGTGCAGCACGCGGAAATCCGCGAGCCGCACTTCGCACGCGCGTTCTCTCTGAGTCCCGAGTTCGATACGTCGAAGATTGATGCGCAGCTGCAGGATGGCGTGCTGAAGCTGACGATCCCGCACCGTGACGAAGCGCGGCCACGTCGCATTGCGGTTACCGCCGGGTGAATGCTGGAGGGCCATCCGCGGCACCGGAAACGGTGGCGTCCGGGTGGGCGCCACCGTCGCCCCCAAGAATATGCGGATGACCGTATCGGCGGCCCCACGACTATGGCTGGGCCTTGCGGCGTCGCCGATGGCCGGGCGCGACCGGTCGTTGCCGGCGGTCATTCGTACCCATCAAATGAGCATTCGGCAGGAGGGTAAGATGAAAACGGAACTGGGCAAATGGAATCCCTTCAAGTTCCTACGGAAGACGACAACTGAAAAGCAACCGATGGAGGATGCGTCCAACGTTCCCGCGTCGAGGCACGGCACGCCCGACTGGCCTGACGTTTCGCGGCTGTTTTCTAGCGATCCCTGGCGAGCGATGGGAGAATTTCTGCACGAACCGTTCGCGGACTTCGGTGGTTTGGATCGATGGTTCGGCGACTTCAGCTCGTCTCGCTTCCAACCTCGGATCGATGTGGTCGACGATGGCGAGGCCCTGAGGATCACGGCTGAGCTGCCCGGTATGGACCGCGAAGACCTGCAGACCACCATCGAAGATGGCGCACTGCTCTTGCGGGGTGAGAAGAAGCAGGACATTCAGAGCGAAGAGAACGGCTGCTACCGCCTGGAGCGAGCGTACGGCGCATTCATGCGCAGTATTCCTCTGCCGGATGGTGTCGACGTGGATCACGTTGATGCGAAATTCGAAAGAGGACTGTTGACACTACGTCTACCTAAGACGGGGTCGTCGCAGTCTGCCGTGAGGACGATCGAAGTGAAGTGAGCTGATGTCTGCAATCCTGAGGCATCGCATGTATTGCGCGAAGCTGCTGCCCGCAGATGGGCAATCCTGGCGGTCGTGGAAGGGGGCGGCTGACGCGGAACGCCAGAGGCGGGCGCAGCCCCCTTTGGCGCGCGCGGTGCTTGGGGCTGCACGCTACTGGCTTCCAATGGGGCTCATTGCAGCGGCGAACCACGGCGCGACGTTGCGTTCTTGAAATCGCCGGCCTCGCCCTTATCTTGGCGGCAATGTACTGTCGGATGGAGACTTCCATGGAGTTCGATTCTGAGTGGCTGACGCTGGGCAAGCATCGGGTGCAGCTCAAGTGCGCGCGCGGCTTCCCTACCGAGCGAACGCGGAGTGTGGCGGAGCTGGCCAAGATGGCCATTGAGAACAACCTGAGCGCGGGGGCCCGCTTGGTCGAGGTCACCGCAGAAGGCGAGAAGGCCTATGTGATCAGTGTCGGCACGACCTTCGCGAAAGACAGGGAGGCGGCGCCCCACCTGGAAGTGGCATTGGCCACAATGTTCGGCTTAGCGCCCGAGCAAGTCAACATAGACGTCGTCGTGGTCAGTCAAACGGAGGTGGATATGCACTTTGGCGTGTATGAGCGGATGCTGGCTGAAAAGCTTGGCGCCGTGCCACCAATCCAGTGAAGCGCGGTCCTGGCATCCGGCGCTACCTGCCGCGCGCCGAGGATCGGCTCGTTGGGTGCACGCGGCCGTGCATTGTGCACAACAGCGCGGCGGGGATGACTAGCGCGTCCTCGCGGAACGCTCGGAAGGCCTTTCAATCAGCGCTCCCTGCGCTTGAAAACCAACCCGCCGCTTCCATAATATGAACAGGCGCCGGTCTGGCTGGCCGAGTCAAGCTCGTCATTGCGTTGAATGGGGAACAAGGCCATGAACATTCGTCCTTTACACGATCGCGTGATCGTCAAGCGGCTGGACGCAGAACATAAGACTGCTGCCGGCCTCGTCATTCCCGATATCGCCGCGGAAAAGTCGGATCAGGGCGAAGTCCTGGCGGTCGGCAGCGGCAAGCGGCTGGGCGATGGCGGTGTCAGCGCACCCAGCGTGAAGGTCGGCGAGCGCGTGCTATTCGGCAAGTATGCAGGCACCACCGTCAAGCTCGAAGGCGAGGAACTGCTGGTCATGCGCGAGGAAGACATTCTGTGCGTCGTCGAATAGAGAAAGAGAGAAAGCTAGAATCTCGCGAGGAGTCTCATCATTGCAGCCAAGGAGATCCGATTTCAGGAGTCCGCGCGCGCCGCATCGTGGCGGGTGTCAACCTGCTGGCCAACGCGGTCAAGGTCACGCTTGGTCCCAAGGGACGCAATGTTGTTCTTGAGCGGTCGTACGGGGCCGCGCTGATCACCAAGGATGGCGTATCGGTCGCCAAGGAAATTGAACTGCGCGACAAGTTCGAATACATGGGGGCGTAGTTGGTCAAGCAGGGCGCTGCCAAGACCTCCAACGTGGCCGGTGACGGCACCACCGCCGCCACCGTGCTGGCCCAGGCGACGGTTCAGGAAGGCATGAAGGACTGGTGGTGGGCCTGAACCCGATCGATCTGAAGCAACGGCATGGACCTGGCCGTGAGCGTTGTAGTCGAGGAACTGCACAAGCTTAGCCGGCCCTGCACCACCGGCGGTGCTGCTGGCGCGCGTGGAGGCCGCCCCATTGAGCGACATTGCCCGCTTGCTGGACGCACCGGTAGAGGAGGTCCGGCGCTGGCTGGATCACGCCGATGCCTTCTCAAGGCCAGGCTGGAAGAGGTTGGGCTGAAGCCCGAGCGGGCGCGCGAGCCTGCCGGCTACATCGTATCGCGCGGAGGGGGCTGGAAGCAGCATCGGTGGGCAAGCGCCCGCGCAGCAAAAATGCTGGGCGGCCCGGTATCTGAGCGCCGGCCAGGATGGGGCGCGGGCCGAGCGTCGCGGCTACGTCAGACGTCATGACCGGCCTTACCCGAGGAGGTTAACCGCGCCGGGAATACCGTCAATCTATCCATCTCGGTTCGTTGCCCGGACCTGACGAGACGCATTTCGTGATCAGGTCTTTAATTCTCGAGCGATGGCAGTGCTCGACCAGGCCAACAAGGGCGCGCCCAAGCGCTACCACTCTGGCGTGCCGTTGAGCATGGCCGGCCTGGTCGATCTCCAGCGCTCCTACCCCTGCCGCTGGCGCTGCCTGCCGGGTAGCGGGCTTGTCCTCGCAATTAAGCCCGGCCGACGCACGCAATGGCCATGCCGCTATGCGCTATCGCTGCAGCTTCCGATATTCGTTGAAATGCCGGATCGCTCGCATCCCGTTGCCGAGGGTCTCGTAGATGTGGGCCGCGTTGAAGTGCGCGTCGGCAAAGTCCGGCGCTAATTGGATGCAGCGCTCATAGCTGGTGAGTGCCTCCCCGGGGCGTTCCTGATCCTCCAACGCTACGGCCAAGTTGAAGTGGAGCAACGGCTCGCTCGGCAGCTGTGAGATGCCAGAGCGGTACAGTTCGGCCGCGTCGCCAAACCGGCGCGCGTCGCACATCATGCAGCCCAGGTTGAGATACGGATCCAGAAACGTTGGTTCTGCCGCCAAGGCCCGCCGGTATGCGGCCTCGGCATCGATCGGCTTCTCCGTTTCCAGTTCGGCACCGATGAGAAACCAATCCTGCGCGTCGGCAGCTGGTGGCCGCGCGTCGTGCAGTGATTGCACCATCGCGGCGCCCGGGTCGCCGGGCTCAAAATCCATCAGCATCTGGCCAGACACGGCCTGCCATCCTTCTCTGCCCTCATCCCTTGTCGCCACCTCGTTGCCCATCGCGCGAATCCGCACGCCGGTCAGCGGCTGGCCGGCGCCGCGAGAGGCCTTCACCCTCGCCAGGGCGCGGACAATCAGCCGCGTTGGGATCTTCGCGTCATGCAGGGAATTTGCTGTCCGGAGCAGCACCATGTCCTGAAACGTGAAGAGGAGCGCCCGGCGCGGCCCGCGTGTGGGCGTGATGATCCCCTCGGAGACCAGCCTCGTGGCCACCGAGCGCGGGATGCCCAGCAACGCCTCGGCGTCCTTCAGGGTGTACGTCGGCATTGGCCCTTCACTTTTTCCCCGCTGAAGCGCGCTTGGCGGGAGTTGGCGCCGGTGCGGGCGCCGCAGAGGCACGCTTCGCAGTCTTCTTGGTCCTGCCCTCCGCTGCAGCCGCTGAGGTCGCTGCCTTCGTTCCGCCCTGTTTGCGCTGGTTCATGCTTGCGCGCAGCGCCTCCATCAGGTCGATCACTTCTGCGCCCTGACGCAGCTCGCTTCGCTCCTCGCTCACGGCGATCTTCTTGCCGGCGATCTTCTTGTCGATGGCCGCCAGGATGCGGTCTTTCTCCTCATCCTTGTAGGCCGAGGGGTCGTATCCTTCTACCGAGTTCTGCTCGATCAGTTGCTGGGCCAATGCCAGTTCGGCGGGCTGGACCGGGGCCTTCTCCACATGCAGGTCCACCATCGATCGGACTTCGTCGGCGTAGAGTAGTTGCTGTAGTACCAAGCCCTCGTCGGTCGCCCGCACCTGCACCATGTATTGCTTGCCTTTCCAAGTCCACTGCGCGAGCGCACACGTCCCTGTCTTTCGCATTGCCTCGGCCAGCAAGTTATATGGCTTGCCGCCACGCTTGTCTGGCCCCAGGTAGTAAGCCTTGTCGAAATAGATCGGATCGATGGCCCCAGATGGCATAAACGACACGATATCGACCGTGTGCTTCGCCTCGTCCTCCAGCGCCTTCAATTCGTCTGGCTCAAACACCGCGTAGTGATCCGGCTCGAACTCATAGCCCTTGACCATCTCGGACCGCTCGACCACCACATCCTCGCGGATGCAGACGTATTGTTGCTTGAGCCTGGAGCCGCAACCCTTGTGCAGCAGATTGAAGCCAATCCCAGACTTGCTTTCGGTGGCGCTGAAGATCTTCACTGGGATAGACACCAGGCCGAAGCTGAGGGAAAGAGAGGCAATGGAACGGGCGGCCATAGCGATCACCGTGCTGGGCGGAAGTACACCAATCCAAGCTTAGATCGTGCCCGCAGGAATGACGACGCTGCGGGTTCCCCTTGGGGATAGGCAAGCACTTGCGGAAAGGCATGTGCAGGGCGCGACGCTCGTGTGCGTGTAGTTTTTGGTTTGCATGCACAGCACCCTTGCAAGCCAATGTCGGACATCGGCTTATTGTCTTCCCCGGCCCCGGGGAAAATACTTCGATCACAGCCATCCACCGGAGACAGACTCATGGCAAACAAGAATGTGCACGTCGTTCCACACGGCGATAAATGGCACGTGATTCGCGAGGGCGCTAATCAACCGTCCTCCCAGCATGACGACCAGGAGCAGGCGATCGCCGCCGGCACTGCCGAGGCAGAGCAAGACAAGGTCGAACTGCTCGTGCATGGGCGAGATGGGAAAATCCGGATGCGCAACAGCTACGGACACGATCCCCGCGACGTGAAAGGCTAGCTTCAATCCGTGGCCAAGTCTGCGTCTACCAAAGCGCGCAGCCTGGAGCGGTATCGCCAGAAGCGTGACTTCGCGGCCACGACGGAGCCGAGCGGCGAGGCCGCGGGGTCGCTCGCGTCCGCCGCCGGCGGCGCGATGAACTTTGTCGTGCAGAAGCATGCGGCTCGCCGGCTCCACTATGACTTTCGTCTCGAACTGGAGGGTACCCTCAAGAGCTGGGCGATCCCCAAGGGACCCAGCTTGGATCCTGCTGAGAAGCGAATGGCCGTACATGTCGAGGATCACCCGCTGGATTATGCGAGCTTCGAGGGCGTGATCCCGCCCAAGCAGTACGGGGCCGGCACCGTCATCGTTTGGGATCGAGGGACGTGGACGCCGGTTGGCGATCCAGTGGCCGGCTACCACAGCGGCAAGCTGAAGTTCGAGCTGCAAGGTGAGAAGCTACATGGCCATTGGACCTTGGTCAGGATGCACGGCCGCGGCGACGAGCGTCAGGAACCGTGGCTCTTGATCAAAGAGCGGGATGCGTTTGCGCGCTCCGCCGCGGAGTACGACATCACCGAAGCCCTGCCGGACAGCGTGCTGGACAAGGTCAACAGCAGATCGGGTGCCGGTGGTAAAGCGACGACTGCCGTGCCAAAGCAGCGTCGCTCGCGCCCGGCGCAGGGCCGCCAGGCACTACCCGCTGCAGCACGCCCTGCCCCCTTCCGCTTGCCTTGGCCCCGCAACTCGCGATGCTCGCTTCAGCGGTGCCGCGCAACGCCGAACAATGGGCCTATGAGATCAAGTTCGACGGATACCGGCTGCTGGCCCGCGTCGACGGCAAGGACATCCGCCTCTTTACCAGAAACGGTCATGACTGGACCGCTCGCCTCAAATCGCTCGCGACGGAAATCGGGACTCTCGACCTTGGCTCAGGTTGGCTAGATGGTGAGATTGTCATTCTGAGCGACAAGGGCGCCACGGATTTCCAGGCGCTGCAGAATGCCTTTGAAAGGTCGCGGGTGGAGGACATCCAGTACTTCGTCTTTGACCTCCCCTTCTTCGAGGGCCACGACCTACGGCAAGTTCCCTTGGCCGAACGCAGGGCGCTGCTGAAGGAGGTGGTGGCCGTGCCAGTTGCAATGCGAGTCAGGTACAGCGAGGCCTTTGAGGGCACGCCGGACGACCTTCTTGCCGCAGCGTGCCAGATGGGCCTGGAGGGGCTGATTGGCAAGCGCGTCGACGCGCCATACGTCTCGGCCCGGGCGCCGAGTTGGATCAAGCTCAAATGCGCGAAGCGGCAAGAGTTCGTCATCTGCGGATTCACGGCCCCGAAGGGAAGCCGGCATGGCCTGGGCGCGCTTTTGCTTGGCGTGCACGATGAAGCCGGCAAGTTGCGCTATGCGGGCAGCGTGGGAAGCGGCCTCGATTCGCGCATGCTGACCAAGCTGCTCGCACTGCTGAGCGAGCTTGAAGTGCCAGCCTGTCCCTTCGAGAAGCCGCCACCGCGTTTAGCCGGCCGATGGGTCAAGCCGAAGCTGGTCGCCGAGATCTCGTTCGCCGAGTGGACCGAAGAGGGTCGAGTACGGCATGCGGTCTTCCATGCCCTGCGCGCGGACAAGGAACCGGGCAGCGTGACGCGGGAGCGGCCAGTGGAGGTGGAGCCACCGCGGCCGCGCCCGGCTCTCTCGGTGAAGGTCACCAACGCGGAACGCGTGATTGACCCAACGACCGGGCTGACGAAAGGCGACCTGGTCGGCTTCTACGAGGCCATCGCGCCGCACCTGCTCCCGCACCTGCGCGGCCGACCCGTCTCCCTGGTGCGCGGCCCCTCCGGTATCGGTGGTGAGCTATTCTTCCAGAAGCATACGGAGGCAAGCAAGATCCCGGGCATGAACGTGCTGGACCCGTCCCTATGGGCAGACCATCCGGCCCTGCTTGAGGTGGGAAGTGTGTCGGCCATCGTCTCAGCTGCTCAGCTGAACGTGATCGAGTTCCACACCTGGAACGCGACCAAACGCAGCATCGATAAGCCGGATCGCATCATCTTTGACCTGGACCCCGGCGAGGGTGCGCCCTGGCAGCATATGCTCGAGGCAGCAATGCTGACGAAGGCTATGCTGGATGAGCTTGGCCTGGTGAGCTTTCTCAAGACCAGCGGAGGCAAGGGCCTACACGTCGTCGTGCCGATCGCTCCTCGCCTGCCATGGGACACCGTCAAGACATTCTCGCAGGACGTCGTCGTCCATATTGCGCGGACCATCCCCCAGCGCTTCGTCGCTAAAAGCGGGCCACGCAATCGGGTGGGAAAGATCTTTATCGACTACCTGCGCAACGGGCACGGCGCAACCACAGCATCCCCGTTCTCGGCTCGCGCCAGGCCCGGGCTTGGGGTCTCGATGCCTGTAGCCTGGGAGGAGCTGGAGGAGCTGACAGGAGGCGATCATTGGACGATCCGGACTGCCGTGCAGCGCGTTGAAGCCGTCGGCTATGTCGATCCGTGGGCCGGATATTCTGATACCGGAAAGAAGCAACAACTGAGTTCCGCCATCCGGAAAATGGCAAGTTAGGCGGGATGGAAATGTGTGGAGGCTTTCTTATGACAAATCTTGAGACGTTTCCTACTGCGGAGCGCGAAGCCTTTGCCCACGCCTGCCGGCGGCACGGATTCATCGCCGCGGACTTCAGCGTCTGTGACTCCACTGAAACCCAGGTCCGATTGGTCAGTGTCCTTAGGCCCGAGACAGGAGCGCTAATGCAATATGCGGCAGGCCCTCGTGAGTTTTGGCCGGCAGAGTTCGAACAGGACCTGATCTCCGAGATCTTTGGCAGCGCTCCCGATTGATGAAGGGATACAGGGAAGCCGAATTCGCTGGGTTAGAGTCCTAACGAATCGATGGATTGCCCAACATGTAACGTTGCCGGGAGCGCTCCGGGCTGCTGCTACGCAGAATCGCCCATCCTTGAATTATCAGACGGGCTCTCAGCCGGCAGTGGGTGGACGCGCAGCAGGCGGTAGCGGAAAGGCAGGTGGCGCGGGAGCGCGCCTGCGGTCCGAACTCGAGGTGGCGCGGCGGTGGGCAGAGCGTGGACGGGGAGGCGTACAACCTGCGCTATCACAACAGTGCGGACAAGGCATGGTTGTTCGCAGCGCGCGGCGTCTATGCCTTCACCAAACGCACAATCGATGGCGCTCGTCTCGAAGCCCTTCTGGCGGACGAAGAAGCCATCTCCTAAATGCAGGGAACCTTGCCGAACCTGATGCGCCCGCCGTGCGGGTGGGTCCGAAAGCGGCCGTCCATCGTCACCGTTGAGCATCACGCGCCTGCATCGGCTGCGCGGCAATCCAGCTAATTCCGGATTTCCGGCCCAGCAAAAACGCACGTAGCCCAGCTAATTCCGATTTCCCACAGCTATTAAGGGCCTCTACCAGCACTTTCAATATTGGGCGTGACCACTGTATAAATGTACAGTACACTGGTTCTTAGCTACTCACGAATCCGTCATGACCTGCCCTGCCCCTGAATCCATCCACCCCGCCTTATGGCGAGCCTCGCAGTTGGCTCGGGCAGCCGGGCGAACCGTCACCACCGGCTACCCGATGCTGTCGCGTGCGCTCCCGGGCGGCGGCTGGCCGACCGGCACGCTGGTGGAACTGCTCGTCCAGCAAGCTGGTGTGGGGGAGATGCGGCTACTGCGCCCTGCCTTGGTCGAGGTCTCGAAGCGGCCAATCGCAATGATCCAGCCGCCACATACGCCGCAGGCGCTCGCTTTCGCGAATCTGGGGCTACCGCCGCAGCAACTGCTCTGGATTCGCGGCCAACGGACGGCCGACGCCCTATGGGCGGCGGAGCAGCTGCTGCGTGCCGGTACCTGTGGCGCCCTCCTCCTTTGGCAACCGAACGTCCGCAACGACGCCCTGCGCCGCCTACATCTGGCCGCGCAGAGCGGCGAGACGCTGTTCTGCCTGGTGCGGCCAATGGCCTGCGCGCGCGACGCGTCGCCCGCCTCCTTGCGCATCGGCGTGACGCCGGCCGAGGGCGGCGTCGACCTCACCTTCATTAAGCGGCGCGGCCCCCAACAGGATGAGCCATTGCGCGTCCAGCTGGAGCCGTCGCCGATCCTGCTTCATCGTCATGCTGCGCCTCTGGATCTGCCTGTACCTGCCCAACCTGTCCATCGAAGTGTTCCGGCCGAACTGGTCCATTGAACTGGCGGTGGCCGTGCTGGACAAGGACCGCGTGCACCTCGCCTCGCGCCTCGCCCTTGCTGGTGGCGTGCGGCCAGCGATGCGCCGCGGCGGCGTCCAAACGATGGCGCCGCAAACGCTGCTCCTCGATCGCGCCCCTGAAAAAGAGGGCGATGCGCTGAGTCGCGTGGCAATGACCCTGCTGCAATTCTCACCTAGCGTGGTGGAGGCCGAGGAAGCCACCGTACTGGTGGACGTCTCGGCCAGCCTTCGCCTGTTCGGCGGCGTGCGCCGGCTGCGACGCAGGATCCGGGACGCTGCGATGGCGCTCGGCTTTACGACAGCACTGGGCTGTGCGCCGACCGCCCAGGGGGCGTGGCTACTGGCCCGCGCCGGCGGCGGCCAGGCGCTCAAGGCGACCTCCCTGGAGCGGCAAGTGGTCGAGCTGCCCGTCGCGACACTACCGGCAGCACGTCCCTATCTGGAATGGCTTGATGGCCTGGGGTGTCGCACCCTCGGTGACCTGCGCCGCTTGCCGCGCGCTGGCCTGCAACGTCGGTGCGGCGCCGGGGTAAACGAGGCCATGGACCGGGCACTCGGACAGGCCCCGGAGATCTTTGACTGGCTCGAAGCGCCGCCCGCCTTCAGTGCGCGCGTCGAGTTGCCGGACCGCATTGAGCACGCGGAGGCCACCCTACTCTACGCCCGCGGCCTGATCGTCCAGATGATCGGGTGGCTGACAGCCCATCAGCTGGCGGTGACGAAGATCACGCTCGACCTGCAGCACGAGCGTGGCCGGGAAGCCCTGCCGCCCACGGTGATCGAAATCGCGCTGGCCGAGCCCAGTTGGAGCGAGGATCACCTGGTGCGACTGCTGCGCGAGCGGCTGGCGCAGTTGCAGGTCGAGGCGCCAATGATTGCGGTGCGCCTGACCGTGACCGACGTCCAGGCCAAGGCACCGCCCAGCGAGACCTTGTTCCCGGAGCCGGGCGGCACGCCGGAAGACCACGCGCTCGTGATGGAGCTGCTTGCGGCGCGTCTCGGTGCGGAGAACATCCTGCGCCCCGAGATGCGGGCGGACTATCGCCCCGAGGTCGCCAATGCGTGGGTATCAGCCGTCGGCAAGCCTGGGCCCACCATCGAGGCGCCGCGACTGCCCCGCCCGACCTGGTTGCTCGACAAGCCGATCGCACTGCTGATCCGCGATCACCGGCCGTTCTACGGCTCGCCGCTGCGCATGGTCTCGCCGCCGGAGCGCATCGAGGCGGGATGGTGGGCGGGCGAGGTGGTGACGCGGGACTACTACGTGGCCGAGGGCCGGGATCACGCTCACTACTGGGTGTACCAGGAGCGCAGGGGTAGCCGCGAGGGCGACGAGGCGCAGTGGTACCTGCACGGCCTGTTCGGGTGAGGCAACGCCATGGATTCCCTGCTGACCGGCGGCGGCCTACCCGACTACGCCGAGCTTCATTGCCTCTCGAATTTCTCGTTCCTTGAAGGTGCTTCGCGCGCCGAGGAACTGGTCGAGCGCGCGGTCCAACTCGGTTACAGCGCCCTGGCCATCACCGACGAATGTTCCCTGGCCGGAATCGTCCGCGCCCACACCGAGGCCAAGAAGCATGGCCTCAAGCTGCTGGTCGGCGCCTTCTTCCGGCTGGTCAATGCCGATGGCAGCCCGGCGGTGTCGTTTATCGCGATCGCCCGCAACCGCGAGGGATACGGCAACCTGTGCGAACTCATCACGCTGGCGCGTACGCGCACCAGCAAGGGCGCCTACCTACTGACCCGTCGCGACCTGGATGCGCCCGAGGGCGACTACGCTCATCTGCGCGGGCTGCCGGACTGCACCATCCTCTTCACGCCGGACTATTGCGCGCCGGCGGACAGGCTTGATGCCCAGGCCGCGTGGATCACGTCGACTTTCGCGGGCCGCGCCTGGATCGGCCTGACGCTGCTGTACCGTGCGATGGACGACATGCACCGGGCAGCCGTGATGCAGGCGGCCGCGGCGAATCACTTGCGGGTGGTGGCCACCGGCCACGTGCTGATGCATGTGCGCTCGCGCAAACCGCTCCATGACGTCCTGAGTGCCATCCGGCTGCGCAAGCCTGTGCCAGAGTGCGGCTACCGGCTGACGCCCAACGCCGAGCAGCACCTGCGCTCCCGCCTGCGGCTGTCCAACATCTACCCGCACCGCCTACTGACGGAATCCTTGCATATCGCCAACCTCAGCCGGTTCTCGTTGGACGAATTGCGCTACGAGTACCCCGATGAGGTGGTGCCCAAGGGAGCTAGCCCACAGGACTATCTGCGCGACGAGACCTATATCGGCGCCCACCGCCGCTTTCCCAAAGGCATCCCGGCGCCGGTCCAGGCGCAGATCGAGCACGAACTGGCTCTGATCGGCGAAATGCAGTACGAGCGATTTTTTCTGACGGTATACGACATTGTCCGCTTCGCCCGCGCCAATCGCATCCTGTGCCAGGGTCGCGGCTCCGCGGCCAATTCCGCGGTCTGCTACTGCCTCGGCATCACCGAAGTGGACCCGGCGCGCGGCAACCTGCTGTTTGAGCGCTTCATCAGCAAGGAACGCGGCGAGCCACCCGATATCGACGTCGATTTTGAGCATCAGCGGCGCGAGGAGGTCATCCAGTATCTGTACACCAAGTATGGACGGACCCGCGCGGCGCTGGCAGCGGCGGTGGCAACCTACCGCCCGCGCAGTGCGCTGCGTGAATCTGGCAAGGCCTTGGGCATCGACCCGGCCATCGTTGACATGGTCGCGAAGGCCCATCACTGGTTTGACGGCAAAGCGGACCTGCTCAAGCGCTTTGCGGAAAGTGGCGTCGATATCGAGAGCGAGCTGACCCAGCGGTGGGCCAACATGGCGACGCAGCTGCTGGGCTTTCCGCGACATCTGTCGCAGCATTCCGGCGGTTTCGTGCTAGCCCGAGGAAAGCTCTCGCGTCTCGTGCCGATCGAGAACGCGGCGATGCCGGATCGCAGTGTGATCCAGTGGGACAAGGATGATCTGGATGCCGTAGGGTTGCTCAAGGTCGATGTGCTGGCGCTGGGCATGCTGTCCGCCATCCACCGCGCGCTAGACCTCGTCTCGGAGCAGCGCGGTGAGGTGTTCGAGCTGCAGGACATCCCCGCCGAGGATCCGGAAACCTACGAGATGCTCTGCCACGCCGACACCGTTGGGGTGTTCCAGGTCGAATCCCGGGCGCAAATGTCGATGCTGCCCCGGCTGCAGCCGCGCACCTTCTATGACCTGGTCGTTGAGGTCGCCATCGTGCGACCGGGTCCGGTGCAGGGCGGCATGGTGCACCCCTACCTGCGTCGCCGGCAAGGCAAGGAACCGGTGACCTATCCCAGCCCAGAAATGGAGAAAGCCCTATCGCGCACGCTCGGCGTGCCGATCTTTCAGGAACAGGTGATGCAGGTCGCTATGCTCGCGGCCGGCTTCTCGGCCGGCGAGGCTGACCAGTTGCGTCGGGCCATGGCCGCCTGGAAGCGCAAGGGCGGACTCGAGCGCTATTACGACCGCATCATCTCCGGCATGTTGGAGCGTGGCTACGAGCGCGAATTCGCCGAGAGCATCTTCCGGCAGATCCAGGGTTTCGGGGAATATGGCTTCCCGGAAAGCCACTCGGCCAGCTTTGCACTACTGGTCTACGCCAGTGCCTGGCTCAAACGCCATGAGCCAGCGGCTTTCCTCTGCGCCATGCTCAACAGCCAACCCATGGGCTTCTACAGCCCCTCTCAGCTCGTGCAGGATGCCAAGCGGCATGGCGTCGAGGTCCTGCCAGCGGACATCACCGTCAGTTGCTGGGATTCGGCGCTGGAGACGCACGAGAGCAGGCCGCCGGCGGTCCGGCTTGGCCTGTCCCTGCTGCGTGGCATGCGGCAAGAAGCCGCTCTGCGCATCGAAGACGCTCGCTCGGTGCGCGCATTCACAAGCGCCATGGATCTGGCCCGCCGCGGGTCATTGGACCGGCACGACATCCAGGTGCTCGCCGCCGGGAACACCCTGCGCGCCCTCACGGGAGACCGACGCCAGGCCCTGTGGCAGGCCTGCGTTGCTGTGCCCGACAAGGACTTGTTGCGTCCCGCGGACCTGATGGAGGAGCTGCCCACCCTTGCGCCGCCAAGCGAGGGCGAGGAGATCGTGGGGGATTACCGGTCCATGGGGCTGACGCTGAACCGGCACCCGCTCGCCCTGCTTCGCGCACAACTCGCCGCGCAACGCTTCGAGCCGGCATCGACCCTTTTTGGCTACCAGAACCGCCAGCTGGCGCGCGGCGCCGGCATCGTCACGGTGCGGCAGCGACCAGGGACCGCGAACGGGGTCCTGTTCATGACCATTGAGGACGAAACCGGCACGGTGAACGTCATCGTGTGGCCATCGGTATTGGAGCGGTACCGCAAGGAAGTCCTGGGGGCACGCCTGATCGGTGTCCTCGGGCAATGGCAATGCGAGGGCGAGGTTCGGCACCTTGTCGCGCAGCGGATGGTAGACCTCACGCCGCTATTGGGGCGGTTGCCGACCAGCGGGCGAGATTTTTGCTGACGGGGCTAGATATAGCGCGCTTCCTTATACGATTTCGAGGACTCCTGGAGAACGGACAATGTGCAACAACTACCTTCCGGTTCAATCCCAGCTTCTGTGCGACGTCTACGGTGTCGAGCCACCCCTCGACTAGCGGCTGCCTTTGCAAAAAGAGAAGGTGTGAGACCGGCGCATCGGCGCACTAATCCATCTGGCTAATGGCTCGGTACGTGATTGTGAGTATGATTTTTTCCGGGGACTGATTCACCGCGATTCACGCAGCAATGGTGAGGGGAAGGTCCCGACCGATACATCAGACTTTACGGCGTCAAGACACGTGCGGCCTGTCCGGATATCACGGTGTTTTGGCAGAGTAAGCGCGGGTTCCCATTCGAGGAGGCACGATGCATTGGATCGCGACTTTCAACGCCGGTCATGACCTTGCGAGGGGCGCCCCTTGCATACCCGGGAACATATCGGAAGCCGATTCCGGACCAAGCCGGACAATCATCCTGTTCCGGATTGTGGTCAACGGGCGCGGCACCTATTACGGTTTTTTCCAGCACGCCTGCGATGCCATTGCGGATGCGCTGGATCACGGCGCGTTCAGCGTCGCGGTGGTCAGGGCCTAGCCAGGCGCGGGCGGCTCGCCAGCCGCCTGCCCGCGCGGCAGACTGCGCGGCCAGAAGACACTGAGACCTACTCAAAAGGCAGCTATCGCGTGCCAGAAGCAATGCTTATCCTGGGCGGCCTCAAATCTGAAGTGCAACACCTTGCTTCGGGTAAGGTGCTCAGATGCAAAGCAGAACTTCGTACCAACAACTTCAGCCTGAGGAGCGCATGACGATTGCGAGCATGAGCCAGAGCGGTTCGAGTGTGCGGGCCATGGCCCGCACACTCGGGCGCTCGGCGGGCACCGTCAGCCGTGAACTGAGGCGAAACAGCTGTGCGCTGCGTGGCTACGCGAGCCTGCCGGCGCAGGCCATGAGGCAGGCGCGGCGGGTTCAGGCGCGCCCGGTAGCGAAGCTCGATCCGCAACACGCTCGGTGGGGCGCGGTGCTGACTTTGTTGGATTGGAAGTGGTCGCCGCAACAGATCGCCGGTATCCTTAAGCGAGTGTGGCCCGAGGACCCCAGCATGCATGTATCTCACGAGACGATCTACACGGCCATTTACGCGCAGCCCAGGGGCGAGTTGCGCCGCCAGCTCATCGCCTGCCTGCGCCATGGCCGCAGCACACGCATGCCACGCAAGCGCGGGGTTGATCGACGCGGGCAGATTCCTGAGATGGTCAGCATCCATGTGCGCCCGCCCGAGGTCGAGGACCGCGTCATGCCGGGCCACTGGGAGGGTGACTTCATCAAGGGCGCGGGCAACAAGTCTTCGGTGGGCGTGCTGGTCGAACGCAGCAGTCGTCTGGTGCTGTTGGCCAAGATGGATGACGCTACTGCGGCCTCGGCGCTGGCCGGCTTTTCTGCCAAGCTCAATTCGATTGCTGAGCCGCTGCGCCAGAGCCTGACGTACGACCAGGGAAAGGAGATGACGCGCCACAGTGAGCTCAGCGCCAACACTGGCGTCAAGGTGTACTTCTGCGATCCGCACAGCCCCTGGCAGCGCGGCACTTGTGAGAACACCAACGGGCTGCTGCGCCAGTACCTGCCCAAGGGCACCGACTTGTCCGTGCACACACAAGAAGAACTCGACGCAATTGCCGACAGCTTGAACAAGCGACCTCGTGCTACGCACGCGTTCCACTCCCCACTGGAGGTGTTCGCTCGTATGCTCAAACAAGTTTCTCACCCCCAACTTCAATTCACTGACGCGGGTGTTGCACTTGGGACTTGAAACCGCCCTGTTATATGCAGGCGCATTGGGCGATTGGAACCGAGCTCAGCTGCACGCCCGGCACGGCGAAGGGACAGGAGGAAAGCATGGATTACTACGTCTTTAAGTCGCCTCAAGATAACCATGCGGCGGTTGCGCGTATGGGGGAGGGCGGCACTGCAGGCTGGCCCGCTATTTATGGCCCAGCTACTTTTCAGCAATGTTGGGACTGGATTCGCGCAAACTGTGCTGGCGGTCCCACCTACATATGTCCATAGCGGGCGAGGCGCCTGATTGCGATCTGGATACAGACGTTTGGGCCGCGCGTTAATGGCGCTTCGAGCACGCAGTTCGGCGCCATTTCGAGACCGCGTTCAGCAATCCGGATTTGTGTCGGAGTGGGACGGAGATAGTGAGCGCACGTATCGCAATGTCCGCAGCGACGCTTGGCCGGGACGAGGCGTTCTGTGGTTCGCTCGTGAAGTCGGCGGTGCGCGGTCAGGCCAATTCGTCCGGAAAAACTTAGCACTGTTCCCGACGCAGGCAAGCCACCGCTCACAACGGCCCGCGAAGTGCCTTCAGGCCGATCCAGAGCACGCCGATGACGACATTGACCGGCACGCTGAGCACACTGGGCACATAGAAGAGCGCGGACAGGCATGGCGCGCGCAGCATCAGTTCGACCACGCCACCTAAGGCATAGAAGAGCAATCCGCACCCGAACCAGCGCCGCATATAGGTCAGCAGCCAGTGCGCGTGTGCCTGTTGAAACGCCAAGCGGCAGACCGTTCGACCAGATCGCCCCGGCTCGCGTCCCTGAACAGCCAGCCGAAAAAGAAGTAGCGATACAGCATGAGGGTTGGTCGCTATTCGCAAAAAATCCGCCACATCTCCGCTAAGTGGCTGATCTAAATACAAAATCTACCGTGCGCGCTAATTTCATGGCACTCGTGGCGAGTGAAGTCAGAGCGAGCGCGGCGGCGGCAATCAGAACGGCATGTCCTCGAATTCAGGTACCGGCGGTCGGTACCGCAAGTTCTTCAGCCAGGCCTTGAACTTCTTGATGTCGTCGAACACGAGCAAATCTTCTTCAAGGTTACGTACGCTCTGTTGGAGGCCGACGATTTCACTGGCAAGATTGCGCATGATTGTGCTGGGCGACAGTTCAACGAAAGGAGGAATGCCATAACTGAGCCGGAAGCCGGTTTCGACATGTCCAATTTCGTGGTCCAGTTCGCGCAGTTGCCCCTTCAGGATCTTGTTATAGTGCCTGAGCCGGTCTTCACTGATGCTATTGATCGCGCTCTGGTCGATGTGCTCCAGTTCCAGTTGTAGCTCTAGCAGTTGCAACAGGTTGTTCTTGCTGTAGGCCTGATTGACACGCTGCATCAGCGCGGTTTTCCGGTCCCGCTCCAGCGGATCGGTTTCGCGATCAGGATGCAGGGCGCTGGCCAGTTTGCGGTAGATTTCGCGGATAGAAAGGCTGATCTGGGCTTGTTCCGCGTGCGCCCGCGCTTCGGCCGCGATCTGCCTGGGTGACTTTTTCCGTTCGGTGCGACGTTCTTCCCGCGCCCGGTGATCGGCGTCTTCTTTCGCCTGCCTCTGTTGTACCTGTGCGTGAGCGCGCTGCAGCACCTCTTCTGGTGAGCTCATGTCCAGGTTGTCGCCCAGTTCGACACCGAGCATGGCTTCCAGCGCCGATTTCATGTCCTCAAGCTCGGCGGCCGCTTCGCTGTCGTAGTCGGACTGGCTGTATCTGTTGTAGATCGCCTTCAACTCTGTATCGTCACGCTCGGCTACCAGGTCACCAGCCAACTCGGGAATGAGGCGTGCGATCTTGTGTCGCTCCGACTTGGTCAATCCCTTCTGGCCGTGGACCTGGTCCAGACAATGCACCATTCTGATTTGCAAGTCCGTATAGGTTTGTTCGAGAGGCAGCAATGTGCTGTTGTATTTTTGCTGGAAAGCTGGGGTCACTGCTTCCCAGGCGCCCAGCCGCGCGCGTCGCTTTTCGAGTTGCTTGATTAGCGCATTGAACGCCTTCTGTCCTTTCGACAGGATCGGCCTGTTGAGGCCGGGGGCAATGCTGACGGACTTGAGGTTTGTCCTGGTCATGGTATGCGTGTCCTATGAATGAGGCGGGAAACGTAGGCAGAGGGTATTTTAGCGGATGCGCGGCACGCATCCATGTCCGGCAAACGTCTGCGCACCGCGCACGCTCATGCTCCACATGCATGCGGTGGCAAGCAGTTTGCACCAACGCGTATCGTTTACATTGGCCCTATATCGATAACCGGTCTTAGCGATATGGGCACATTTTTCTGGCAAACTGCCGTCTTGCGATTTGCGCCTCAACTGCGGCACGCCGCTTGACCACCGTCAGATAGGACTTATCGCGCTCCAATCGACGCTCGATGCCAGACTCTTCCATCCCATCCGATTTCCCCGACACAACTTCCCTGGCCGCTCTGCGTGCCTGGTACGCAGGTGCATCATCGCGGCAGGCGGTCGAACGGTACTTTCCCGACGCGCTGGGATCAGGCCGCACGTCGCGCAGCGTGATCGGCGATATCCGCCGTCAGCTTGCGGAGTTCGCCCGACGCCGGCGGCGCGAAGACCTGGCGGCACTGTTCGGCTGTGCCCCGGCGAATCGCGCCGGTCACGGTGTGCCGCGCTGCCGAATAGCTCCAACGCGACAATAGCGCTTAGACGTCCGGATTTGATCGATGCCGCGAGCCGCAGCAAGCCATCGAGTCGGGACGTTCGCTGCTACCGGCTGCGGCGCCGCGCTGCTCAGCCTCGTTCCACTTCGGGGAAACCGGGACAGTTTGCGGTGACGGCGGTCAGATCGTGCGATATAACCGGCAATTGTGTCCAACCCCGCGGTTGGGAGAATCAGGAGCCGAAAGCCGTGAGGGCATTTCAGACCTCGGCATGGCCGCAGTGTCGCGCCGTCGCCTGACCGCGCTAGCCGTTCGATGTCCAATCGTCGTCGGTTGGCGCGAGGCCAATTTGATTGGCCGCCAGATAGGGACCCAATCCGAGAAAGTCGAACAGCCGAGTTGGCATACCTGCTGGTACCAGTTGGGCACGGTCATCGAAAATAGCGACGCTAGGCTCCCCGCCAGGCGGGACTGAAAATACAAGCCGTCGATCCGGGGAAATGCCGCATGCAACGCCGAACTCCACAGGTTCGGGCCAAGGTAATCAGTGACCGAAAACACGCGAGCGTCCATGCCAAGGGTAGTCAGCGGACCGGTAAGCTCAGCGAGCACTAAAGGTCGACGATCGGCCACGGCCAGCCGGCAAATGCATCGGCTGCTCAGTTCATGCTGCATCGAGCAGTAGCGGCAGGTGCTGTCCTTGGAAGCGCTCCCGAATGACCGCTTCGGCCATACACGCGGAAAAGCTGGGAGCTGCATAAAGGACGCCGAACTCGCCGCCGGCCGCATCGAACCGGTAATGGGTCACGCCCGGCGCGCGGCGGTTGTAGAAAATAGGGTTCAGGTGCGCGCGATGGATCCGCCAGAGCGCTATCCTCTCGAGATCGAGCATCTTTGTGGTAAGCCGACGGTCGGCCAGGTCGGCCGGCGGCAGCGGACACCCCAAATCTTCTGCGCTAAAGGTCATGCGGCGCCCTGCTCGTCGCGGTACCGCGCGTCGACGAGCCGCACAACGGCGTCTATCGGGGCCGCTGCATCGGCGATCCAATCTGCCGGCGTGCGTCCCTCCAGGCCTTCTTGCGGGCGATGCAGAAAATTATGGATAACCCAACTGCTCGCGCCGGCAGCCACAAATGGTGCAAGCACAGCGGCCAGCCGCTCGGAATCGACGTGGAACTGCCACGACGGATAGCGAAACCCTCGCTCGCGCCCCGGCAGCACGAGGGCATAGAGGCGACCCGCCTGGCGGTCCTGGTTGATGGCGCGGTCCGAACGTCCCGCATAAAGCGCGGCGTCCTTAAGAGACAGGTTCTCCGGCCGTTCCCACTCCCGGGCGGCTGCCAGTCGCATAATGTACCGTATGCAACACATAAATAGTCACTTCGTCCGTCCCGTCTTCTGCTCGGCCTTGGCGACTACTTGCTGGATCTGCAGCGCTATGCACTGACCACTTGGACGAGTATGGCAGTAATCGGATCGTGGACGGGCTTGCGGTAGCCATCCGCAATCACTCGGTCCGACCGACGCGGAAATGCTCCACGCTCTGCCCGGCGTGGATCGCCCGCTGCAGCCAGTCGGGCATGGCGTCGGCCGTCCCAGCCTTGATCCGCCGCCAAACCGGTGGGCTCAAGCCCGGTAGGCTAATTCGCAACTGGAGGACGGAGATCGCCGGTTGAGGACGAAGGACATGAGCACATTGTAGGTGGCTCATTATTCTCTTGAGAGACGGCTGACCACAGCCCCCGCTTTGGCGCGCTCTCCTGCCACGAATGCTGAACGTGTGCAGATGTTCGTCGGCCCAGCCCATGACTACCTGGATGACATTGTGCAATTGTCCGAGCGTCAAGTGCTCGGGAACGTGGACGCGTCGCCAAACCGGCGGGCTCAGACCGCGCAGAGCAATTCGAAGTTGAAGGACGGAGATCGCCGGCCCACGATTGGAAGCCATGCGCGCATTGTAGGTGCATCATTGGCCTCTCGGCAGCGATCCGGTCGTCTGCCCCGCGTTGGTGCGCTCTCCGCCAACTGCGGGCCGGCATTGAGAAGGCCAACGCGCGGCTCGGATGGATCTACTGGATGAGCGCTGGTACCTTGCTGGTGGCTTGGCGTCACCTCTGACGTCTCGCGTTTTACTCCCAGGGGAGCGGTTCTGCTCGGATGACCAACTGTCGGTACTCCTCCAAAACGTCGAGCAGCGTCTGGGTCGGGGAGACCCCGGCGGCCACACGGGCCTGCATCAGGAGCAGCTCGCGGTCCACGTCCGGCCGCGCCAGCTGGATCTGCTTCAGGATCGCGTCGCCGCGGACGGCGACGTCGATCTGGGCCTGCGTCAGAGCCATCACCGCCGGCCGCTCTTGATCATCTCAGCACGCAGGATGGCATTCATGCGGGTCTGGTAGCCATCGCCCTGCCCCTTCAGCCAGGCCAGGATGTCGGAGTCGAGCCGAACCGTGAGCTGCTGCTTGATCGGGCGATAGAACTTGCCCCGCTCCGCGTCCAGCCACTGCGCGGAGGTCGTCTCCGGCATGTCGGAGAGGTCGATCTCGGCCTCGGGCTTTGCAGCCAACGCGGCGAGCTCCTTGCGAACTTTTTCAGGCACCTTGCTCATAGATTTTCCTTTCCAACTTGGTGGCGCGTCGCGCCGATATGATGCGGATGTGCTCCTCTCCGCTATCGTCCTGTGACCAGGTGTGGGCCACCAGCAGCACCACCACACCTTCGACCATGCCGAGCGTCTGCCAGCGCTCTTTCGTTCTGGATCCGATCCTGATGGCTAAGATGGTAGGGATCCTCGAACACGAGCTGCGCAACTTCGAAGCTCACCCCGTGTTTGGCCAGGTTGGTCGCGGCCTTATTGTGATCCCAAGAATACAAAATTGTAACCCCCATTTCTGTAGTTACATAATTGTAGTTCACTTCTGCATGCAGGTCAAAGTTGCTGGTGTTCCAGCTAGCCTCGATATGGCGTGTTCGACGCGAAAACGCGGTCCGTCACCCAACCAGCCCGAGTGCGACAGCGAGACGCCGCGCGCCTCAATGGCGGCGCGCAGGATGGTCTAGATCTGGTCGTCCAGCGCCGGCCCGTATATAGACGCATGCCCTTCTCGACAGGTGATCAGCTCGGAGCTTGTTCATCGTCCGCCTCCTCGCTGATCGCCTCGGCCACCGACCGCATTGCGGGCCGTTTCGGACCGGCCGGCCGCACCCTTGGTGCTGACCGCCTTCTCGGCGCGGCGCGCTTCCGACAAGCCGATCGCTATGGTCCTGCTTGGCCGAGCGCACGCCATGCTTGCCCCGGCGCACGACTTCGGATCTCGTCGCGAATGAAATGAGCGGCCCGGGTGCTCGGCGCCTTACCCGCCCGCTTGTGGAGACGCCATGGTGCCCGCAGTCATCCGGCATGGGCATGGCAGATGCGATGTCCGCGGCGCTGACAGAGGCCGGCGGGCTCAAAGAAGTTCGACGCAAATGCCATACCAGGGGGCGAGCTGTCCACGCATAAGGAGGTCCAACCGCCGCAGCTTGCTAAATCTGCACGCGTAAAATTTCCCCCGTAAGCTTTCGACCTTAGCTCAGGACCAACTCAGGGCTGGCTCTTGGGCGTCGACGCAGGGTGGTTTTGCGTTGCCGCGGCGGAAGCGCCTTGGCCGCCGACATGCCCCATACTGCGGTTAACCTTGCCGTGCGCTTCGCTCTTGTCCTTTTTGGCATTCTCGCCGGAAGCACCGCTGGCGGCCTGCACAGCCGGCTCTGCACGCCTGCCAGTGTCAGTCCCTGGTGTTGGAGGGGAACCGTATCGACCGCCCTGGGCCCAAGCCGCAACGGCCGTTAACGAAAGGACGGCGAGGAAGGCTAGCTTTTTCATTGCTGTCTCCTGTCATGTGGGATCGCGCGCTCAAAGGGAGACGCGTCTTAGGCTTCTCAGACCTTTTCACATCAGAGTTGCACCAACCATTTGCCGCGGCCTGCGCTTACCACCGAAGATGGGGCAGGGTCCCCACGCATAGCTGTAAACATTGGCAGTTGCTGCACTTCTGACTTACCTCGTCTTGGGAAAATTTGGTCTTATTGACCGTCGTTGTGTCGTGCTTATATCCAAGCGAAACGGCTTGCGGATCGATTTCATCAAGCTTCACCGCTTCTGCGTTTGCCGGGGATTCGATGCTGGCTAAGGGCGCTTTCAGCAGTCAGTGGTCTGCAGAATGCGCCAGCCATCGATTATGGCCGCGGGTGTGCGCCATTCCCGGGGTGTCCTCCCCTCACGCAAAGCGGTCATGCAGGATCGACGCGGTCAATTCGCGCTGCTTCCAATACATATGATGGATGCGCTCCTGCAGCTTGGTCAGTACCATGGGATCAAGGTTGCCGTAGGTCAGCAGCACGGCCGGTTGCGAACCATCACCCTCCTCGTGTTCGAGGTTGTCGAACGGGGGAACCCGTACTTTTCCAGGAAGACCCGGATTTCCTCGTCCGAGGTGCCGGGTTCGATATTGCTTAGCAGCAAACGACTCATGATCGCTTCTCGCAGTCGATGGAGGTGCGCCGGGTCGGGCGCCCTGCGTCAGCCCCCCGTTGAGGTTAGCACAGCGACACCGCCATTGCCGCCTGGCATGGACCCGATCCAATCCGGGCGCGGCGGCCCGGCGCTGGCGGCCGATACAGGGCAGAAGGCAAATAGGGTTGCGGCGAGGGCAGACATGGAGCCAGCCGACCCTTTCGGCATTCACCTCTCCATGCTGCTGCTGGCGAACAAGACCGATCTCGCCGACCCGGACGACGCGGCCGTGCTCGAAGACCTGCTCGGGGTACGCTTTCCGGCACTCGCAACCTCCACCACCAGCGGGCATGGACTGGCCGAGATTGGCACGTTCCTCTTCAGTGCCCTGGGCATCGTGCGCGTCTACACCAAAGCGCCAACACTGTGCTGGATGTCGCGCTTCGGGTGCATCCGGATCTCGCACGCTCGTTCAAATTCGCCCGCATTTGGGGGGCCAGCAGGTGGGCGATGATCATCCGGTGGCCGATGTAGACGTGGTGGAACTGCATATCAGTGTTCCTGCTCCTCAGCAGGACACACTAACCATCGCCCGCCCTATAGTGAGGTGAAAAGGGATGGGGATGGCGGCGATCCCAAGGCGACGAAGGTTGAAGCGCCATCTGATGGAAGGTAGCGGCATGGCGATTGGTTCAGATGCAAGGGAAGTTGTGCTCCCGGCGGGGGCGTGGAACTGCAGGGCATACTCACGCTGCCGCCGGGTGCAGGCTCCCTGGTATTGTTCGCCCACGGCAGCGGCAGTTCCCGGCATAGCCCGCGCAACAGGTACGTGGCCGCCGAACTCAATCGAAGCGGCATCGGCACGCTGCTGATGGACCTGCTCTTGCCGGAAGAAGACCGCGTGCAGGCCACCCGATTCGATGTCGAGCTTCTGGCTACGCGGCTGGCGCAGACGACAACCTGGGTGCAGCAGCAGGCCATACTGCTGCCGTTGGGCTACTTCGGCGCCAGCATTGGCGCGGCTGCGGCGATCCATGCCGCGAGCAGGTCTCCAATTCCGATCCAGGCTGTCGTTTCGCGAGGCGGCAGAGTCGATTTGGCCGGGCCCGAGGCCCTTGCAAAGTTGCTTGCGCCCACCCTGTTGATTATTGGCGGGCTCGATCCAGGCGTCATCGAACGGAACGAGTCGGCTTTTGCCCTCCTCACATGCCGTAAGGAACTGGTGATTGTGCCCGGCGCCACCCACTTGTTCGAGGAGCGCGGCACACTTGAGGCGGTCGCGCGGCTGGCGGCCCAGTGGTTCCAATGCTATCTCGGCACTGCATGAGGCCGTGCTACGGGCGGCTTCCGGTCTGCCACCAACCCCGCCATCGCCGTCCACCAAACGGCGACGCCTGATCAACCGGCTTGACCTGGAGCGAGTCATCACGGGCACCTCTCTCTACCCTGAACCGCGCCGTTTGCATACCTCTGGACGGCCGCTTTGGCACCGAACCTCGCCGCCTTGAAAGCGTCGCAGTAGCGGCGCCGGACTATCTCAGCGAACTGGATCGCTGGCCCAAGCTCAAGAGCTTGGTGCGCATTGAGCGCACGCGCGACATCGGCGGCCAAGTGAGCGTGCAGACGCAGTACCTGATCAGTTCCGCCGCACCTGATGCCAAGCTCTTACTTGAGGCGAGCCGCATGCACTGGGCCATCGGGAACGGCTTGCATCATTGCCTGGACGTGATCTTCCGCGAGGACGCCAGCACCGTGCGCTTGCGCAATGCAACGGCCAATTTCGCCACCTTGCGCCGCATCACCTTGAATTTGCTGCGCATGCGGCCCGAATCCGGCAAGAAAAAGCGCAGCCTGGCCGCACGTCGCAAGATCGCGGGTTGGAATCCTGACTATTCGAGTTACTCCAACTCACGCCACGGCCGAGAATTTGATGCTCTGGCCCTGGACTCAGACCGTAAGCGCTTGAATAGTTTAGGATTTCTGTTCGTTGCCTGACCCGCCGGAAACCCGCATGTTTATTGGACTGATTTTGCACGCGGAGAACTTGCGTCGAGCACGCAAAGACGCGGGTTTCCGGCCGATTCGGAAGCGAACAGCAAGTATTTGAATATGCAGTGATTGATGCGCTGCACACCGCCGAGACCCGCATCAATCCAAGGCCTGCCCACCGTCACTCTGTGCACGGAATACAAGGGGGCCCCGAACCGGACCAGAGCAACCCATAGTCGGAGGTACGCCAGGCATGCCCGGTACGCCTGGCGTCGCTTAACGGCAAGGGCCCGTTTTTGTCGACTTTCCGTCAACCATTCATTGTCACGGCTAGCTTCTCAACATATACTGCCCTTTAAGGTTCACTTTCTGTAGAGCAAAATGTTAGTTCGTGACTTGATCGCCGCAATGGATCGCTGGGACAAAGCAGGCATTTGGGCGTTTTCGTCGAGCACCCTAAGCCTGCTGTTTCCGGAGGACAGCCGCACCATGCTGAAAGCCTTAGCCAGACACCAGCAAGCCGGGCTCATCGAGCGCATTGCCCGCGGGCTCTATGTGAACCCACGTGCGCGCTCCCTCCCCCAGAACTTGCTAAGCGCCCTAGTGCCCTTTATGCGGCCGTGGGACTTCAGTTATCTCAGCCTGGAGTCTGCGCTGTCTGAGGCCGGCTGGATCTCCCAAATCCCCTCGCGGCTCACCCTGATGACCACAGGCCGCAGCCAGACCTTCAAGACGCCCTACGGGACGTTAGAGTTCGTACACACAAGCCAGACTCCAGACAAACTGCGGGACGAAATGGTGTTCGACAGCCGACGCGAACTTTACGTGGCCACACCGTCTCGCGCGCTGCGAGACCTCAAGCGAGTCGGCCGCAATCTGGACCTAGTCATGAACATGGAATACGTCAATGCAACTTCGAACTCGAACTGACCTTCTGGCCCTCGCGGGCAAATACGCAAACGAACGCAAGGTCCCCGCCAACACCATCGTAAAGGAAATCCTGCACTATGAGATCCTCTACGCGCTCACACAGAGCGGCGCGGCCGCGCAGCTCACGTTCCAAGGCGGCACCGCGTTGCGGCTCTGCTACCAGGGAACCCGTTACTCCGAGGATCTCGACTTCGCCGCCGGCGACGCCTTCAAGCCCGATGCCATGGTGCCGTTCGCCGATCTGCTGCGACGGGAAATCGGCGACGCCTACGGCCTCCAGGTCGACATCAAGGCCCCCAAGGCCAAGGAGCCGGCTGGGGGTGTTCATGTCGCCCGCTGGAGTGCCAAGGTCCAGGTGCCCCAGGTCGACCCGAGCGTTCCGCAGAACCAGGTCATCAACATTGAGGTGGCCAGCGTTCCGGCACACGATGTTGACCTGGTGTCCGTCGCGGCCAACTACCCTCATCTGCCGGCACCTCACCGCCAGCTGATCATTGCGGCCGAGACCCCAAAGGAGATCCTTGCGGACAAGCTGGTAGCCCTTGGCGCGCGCCCGTTCCTCAAGGCACGCGACATCTGGGACATCAAATTTCTGACGGATCGGCAAATCGCCCTGGATATAGAGTTGATCGGACAGAAGCTGGTCGACTACGGCTGGTCCGAAGACGACTTCAAGGAGAAGCTGCAGGCCAAGTTGATCGAGCTGACCGACCCGGCCACGGCAAAGGCATTCCACAAGGAAATGAGCCGATTCGTCGACGCCGGCGTCGCCGCTCAACTTGAAAACCCGTCGCTCGCCGGCGGCTTCCTCAAACGCGCCAAAGAACAAGGCCTTGCGGTGCTGAACGCGGATCTCGCAGCGGATAATAGTTTCCGCCCAAGGCCCTAGACGGACTGCTCAAGCCATTCTCGACGCCCGCCGACAGCGCGGGTGTCCCTTACAAAAAACGACCTCATGTTCGCCTTTTTGCAAAGGGCGCCGCGCGACACCGTTGCGCTTAACGTGACTCCATACCAACTCATCTGGATTTAAGGTTGAGTACTCTGTTATGTGGAGTAGCGGAGCGCACGCCCCGACAGCGGGGCCATGCCAGTATTCACTACGACTTGCAAACTGATCCGCATAGCGGCCTCCCACGCATGTCCGGGCAGCCAGTCTATGCCAGGATCTGTTGCAAGCGATCATTGGCGGTCCGACGGTCGAAGTGCCGATCCAGCCAAACCAGCCATTGGTCGACCTCGTCGCGCAAATGGTCCAGCACGATTGGGCCCTCGCGCGGCGACTCGAGCCATTCGAGGAACTCGTACTCACTGCGTTCGTCCCAGGCCTCCAGATACCTCTCGATCCCAGCCGATGTCCTCTGGCGGTCAAGGCCCGCAACCCGCCACACAAAGTGGCAGCTGGCCAGGACGCTGCCGCAGCCTACGCCGCTCGACGCGTATATCGTGTCGCCACCACGCGTTGAAGTCGTACACATAGACGAAGCCTTCGCGCTCTCGCAGACTAAACGCGGCCAGCGTCAGCTCGTTTGCCACCGTGGAATATTGCAGGACGCCCTCATGGGCTTCGCCATAACGCCTGCCTCGGATCGTGAACTGGTGTAGATGTTCGTCCGTCCAGCCCATGACTACCTGGATGACACTGTGCAAGTGCGCGAGCGTCAAGCGCTCGGGAACGAGGACGCGTCGCCAAACCGGCGGGCTGGCTCATTATCCCCTTTAGGTAGGACTGATCTCAGCCCCCGCTTTGGCGCCGTTTCCAGCAGCGTCAACCCAGGCGCTAAAAATCAGCGTTTGGCTGCATGAATGAGGCGACAACTAGTGCAGTGTTTCGTTCTGTTTGGAGCTTAAGCGACTATTGGCGCGGATGACCTTCTGCAAGATGTCATGCGCGCTCTTGGTCCAGATGAACGGCTTGGGGTCGGTATTGTGGTGAGCCACGTTTAAGGCAACGCTGAAAAAGGTCAACGCCGTTGGGCGGTGAATCGTTAAATGCGGATGAAACAACAGACCCTTGCGATGGCGGCCGATCAAGGCGTCGGATTCGAACAGTACCGTCGGCCAACCAAACGTGATGTGTTCCTTGAGACGATGGAGCAGATCGTGCCGTGGACGCAGTTGTGCGAGGTTGTCGAGCCGCACTATCCGAAGGGTCAAGGCGGTCGCCCGCCAGTTGGTCTGGAGCGCATGCTGCGCATGCACTTTGTGCAGCACTGGTTCAACCTGGCGGATGAAGCGTGCGAGGAGGCGCTGCTGGACAGCACTGCATTGCGGCGATTCGTTGGGATTGACCTGGGGCGCGAGCGCGTTCCCGATGGCACGACGCTGTTGAAGTTTCGCCGGCTGCTGGAGCGCAACAAGCTCGGCGAGCAGTTGTTCGCCAAGGTCGGCGAAGTACTGCAAGGGCGGGGGCTGAAGGTTGGCACCGGCACGATCGTGGATGCCACCATCATCGGGGCGCCCAGTTCCACGAAGAATGCGGACAAGGCGCGAGACCCCGAAATGCATCAGACGAGGAAAGGCCAGCAGTGGTACTTCGGCATGAAGCTGCACATCGGCGTGGATAGCCAGACGGGACTGGCACACAGCGCGGTAGTGACGGCTGCGAACGTGCATGACAAGCATCCGCTGCCGGCTCTGCTGCACGGCGCCGAGCGGCGTGTGTACGGCGACAGCGCCTATGCGAGCCAGAAGGAACTCATTGCCAGCAAGGCACCGCACGCGAAGGACTTTACCAACCAGCGTGTGCGCAGGCGCAGTGTTGAAGTCGATGACGCCAGACGCTCGAAGAACCGCAACAAGTCGAAGATACGTGCGCGGGTCGAGCACGTCTTTGCGGTGGTCAAGCGGCTATGGGGTTTCGTCAAGGTGCGCTATCGCGGCCTGGCGAAGAACGCCACGCGCGCCTTCACAGCACTGGCGTTGAGCAACATCTACATGAGCCGCGAGCGGCTCATGGCACAGGTGCGTCCATGAGCGGCCAAAGTGGGTCGGGAGACCCGCTTACAAGGCCCTTCGGGGCAAGAAAATCGAACCAATCGCGTCGCTGATCTCTCATTCCGAAATTCAGCAGCAGGCCGTCGACGAAAACGGCGGCTTCTTCAGCGTAGCCTTAATCCGTATTCATGTATCAGGCTGGCACGATATTTTTCGATCTCTTACGGCCAGGGAGCGCAGCGTCCTGAAGCTGGTTGCTGAGCCGATCCAATAAGCAGGCCGCGCAATATCTGAACTTTAGCTCAAAGACTGCTTGCGCAAGACCGCATGAGCGTCGCCACCCAGTCCCGGTAGCAACAGCAGTACTGTGTGTACTGGTAGTAGGCGCGTGCCCGGACGACAGGTCGACGCGGGTACGTTGCCGTTTCTCGTGGCGGATCATGTTCTCCACGTTGCCGAGACGCGGGTACCGCTGGACTCGCTTGACTGGAGCGAGAAAGCGAGAAAGTCCCACCGTTCGTTTCGACTCGTTCTTGCATTCCGATCAGGCCCAGCCCGGAGAAAGATGCATCGTCGGCTGACAGGGGAAGCTGTTCAAAGCCGATGCCGTTGTCCTGTATCGTCAACAGGATGTCGTTGGCGTCGCGTTGCAATGTCACTCTGATCTCGGTTGCCACCGCGTGCTTCACGACGTTGTTCATGGCCTCCTGGGCCAACGCCAGTCAGACGCTTGGCATGTCGGCCGTTCAGTTCCAGCGCCAACTCGGCCTGTCGCGTTACGAGACCGCCTTCCAGATACTCCACAAGTTGCGCGCCGGCATGGTGCGCCCCGACCAGGATCGGATCGGTGGCAAGCCTGAGGAACACGTCGAGGCCGATGAGGCCTACGTCGGTGGGCGTACTCGCGGCAAAGGCAGGGGCGTGCACGACATGGTTCTTGTGGCCGGCGCTGTCGAGGTTCGGCAACGCAAGCTTGTCGGCAGCCGCGACAAACGCAAGAGCGGACGGTATGCCGGACGAGTTCGGCTCGCTCTGGTTCCTGACCGAAGTGCCCGGTCGCTGGGCGGATTCATCGAGCGTACCGTTGCACCATCATCACCGACGACTGGAGTGGTTATGCCAAGCTGGGCGAGCGCGGCTATGGCCATATCGCCATCGCGCAGCGCGGTGACATGCAAGTGGTCGAAACCCCTTCCTGCCGATCATTCACCTTGTGTTCTCCAATCTCAAGTCTTGGCTGCGCGGTATTCATCACGGTGTCAGCCCGCAGCACCTACAAGCCTATCTCAACGAATTCACCTTCCGCTTCAACCGCCGTTTCTATCCCTTCAACGCGTTTCGGGGTAATCGTCCTTTTGCTGCAGATTGATACGGTCAGGCTTAAAAAGACGTTTGCAGATACTCGCGGTGCGAGTTTCGATAGCCCTGCATCCGGGCCAGCGCCACCAGGATCGCCTTGTCCTGAGAACTCTCGCACTTTCTGGAGACGGAAGATGTCAGCAATGCCGTCGTCCTGCAGAACCTGCAGCACGTCGCGGAACTGGCTGACCAGGCCTTCCAGCGCGTCGGCATGCGCGAGCTGATATTGCTGCAGCCGACTCTTGGCGATGGGCTCGAATTTGCGCATCACCTTGATGAAAATCTCCGCCACATCGTCGAGCGCCTTCTGCAGTTGCGCCTGAATGGGGGTCATTGTATTTTTTGTGCGAATTCTGGCGGATTGAATCGAAAAGGCTATGTAATTCAAAGGCTTGTGTTTCGTGATATATCACAGTTAGTCAGCAACGACTAACCCTTGCTGCGCCAGGCTTTCCAGCCACCGACCGCCAGCTTCTGGACAAAAAGTACGATGACCTCGTCTTGAGGCTGATGCCCAGGGAGTGCGCTGCCAGCCGCTTGTCGCCGGCGAAGCGTACCAGCGTGACCAGGATAATGTGCTCGCCCATGGACGGCAGCGCGGTCACGATTCCGCTGCTGTCTCTCTTTGCGCACCCGCCCGCCGCAAATGCAACCCGCTGCGCAGCGCGCGTGCGCGTTTCTGCCAGAACTGCCGCCGCCCCACTATAGTTTTTACACGGCCTACCGCGCCCGGCGCTACCCGTTTCCCTCAGGCCCTCGCGCCGCGCCTGGCACGCGCTTCGCGTAGCACCAGAGGCGCAGGGGCCTGCGGCAGCGCCGCGGTGACGTGCGGGGCCGTGCCAGTGATGCGTCACCAGGCCATCACTTTTCATCACCGGGGGATATTCCAACTGACATCGAAGGAGTTCCATCTTGATCCCGAGCATGCTATTCGTCGCCGCAGAGGCGATCCCGCTGGCTAAAACCGGCGGACTGGGCGATGTGGTCAGCGGCCTGGCACGCGCGCTGCAAGCGCGGGGCTGCGACATCACCATCCTGATGCCCGGCTACCCGGACGCCATCGCCCGCGCGCAGGACCTGCGCAACCTCGGTGGATTGCGACTTCCGCTGGACCTGCCCGCCGGCCACGGCGCTACGCGCCTGCTGAGCGGCCGGCTGCCCGGCAGCAGCGTCAAGGTGGTACTGCTCGACTGCGCCGCGCTCTACGATCGCGGCGGCTCGATTTATATGGACGGCGCCGGCCGCGACTTCGTCGACAACCCGCTGCGTTTCGCCACACTTAGCCACGCGGCCGCCGCCGTCGCCGCAGGCCGCACCGCGCTGCCGATCCCGGACGTGGTCCACGCGCACGACTGGCACGCCGCGCTGACGCCGCTGTTGATGCAGCGCGCCGGCGTGACGGTGCCTAGCATACTGACCATCCACAACCTGGCATTCCAGGGTCTGTGCCCGCTGGCAATGGCGCCCCTGCTCGGCCTTCCCGATGATTGCCTCGGCCCGGACGGCATGGAATTCTGGGGTCAGCTCAACTTCCTGAAAGCCGGCATCCGCTACGCCAACCGCGTCACCACGGTCAGCCGCGCCTATGCGGGCGAAATCCTTACGCCCCGTTTCGGCCACGGGCTGGACGGCCTGCTGCAGTCACGGCGCGACGTATTGAGCGCGATACCCAATGGCGTGGACACACACGCCTGGGACCCCGCCACCGACGCGCTGTTGCCCCAGACCTACCGCGTCGACGCGCTCGCCGGCAAGCGCGCCTGCAAGGCGGCGCTGCAGCAACGTCTCGGCCTGCCAGCGGACCCGTTCGCACCCTTGGTGGCGCAGGGCAGCCGCCTGACGCACCAGAAGATGGCCGATGTGGCGCTGAACGCGATCGAGGCCGTGCTGGCGGCGCGCCCCAACGTTCAGTTCGCCATCCTCGGCTGCGGCGACCCGCGCCTGGAGCAGGGCTACCGCGAGTTGGCCGAGCGCCATCCGGCGCGCGTCGGCGTGGCCATTGGCTATCGCGAGGAATGCGCGCACTTGCTCCACGCCGGCGCCGACATCCTGCTGCATGGCAGCCGCTTCGAACCGTTCGGCCTGACCCCCGTCTATGCCATGCGCTACGGCACCGTGCCCGTGGTATCGCGCGTGGGCGGCATGATCGATACCGTGCGCGATGCCGGCGACGACCTGGCAGCGCCAACACCGGGCTCGACCGGCTTCAGCTTCGAGGGCGAAACCGCTGAGGACATGACCGCCGCCCTGCATAGGGCACTGCATTGGTTCGGGCACGCCACGCCCTGGCACGGGTTGCAGTCGGCGGGCATGCGGATGCCCTGTGGCTGGGATGAACCGGCCCGCGGCTACCTGGATATCTACAGCACGCTGGCCCCTCGGCGGACACCCATCGTCGTCCAGCATGCCGCCCGGCTGGACGGCGGTCCGGCCACCTGCTCGACCGCGCAACTGGCTGAACTCCCCGCCGGTGCCATGCCCGCCCCTGGCGCCTTGCCCGCCCTTCCGGAAAATGTCCCGCGCCGGCAGTCCCAGCGCCGCCCGGCACGCCCGCTTGGCGACGGGCTGCCCGCAGTCACTCCAGCCTGACGGCAACAGGCGGGAACAAGACGTGCGAATCTGCCAGATAGACCTGTCTCCCACCCAGCTTGACGGCGCCCCCGTTGCCGATGCGCTGGCCCGCGCCGCGGCGCTTGGCTTCGACCATGTCCTGCTGGCAGGCTGGCCGGTCCTGCACGCGCAGGGCGCGGCGCTGGCGCAGGCCGTGGCAGCCTGCGGCGCGCACGGCCTGTCGTGCCTGCTGGAGCTTGCCCTGGACCGCTATCCCGAAGGCAGCGCCGGCCTGGATCCCGGCTGGCGCGAGCCCGCCGGCCTGGCCGCGGATCTGCGCGACACCGACAACCACTTGCCGGGCGTGCGCCTGCGCTGGCACGATCCGCATACCGCATCGGCGCTGGTGCCGTGGTGGGAAGACCGGCTGCGCACCCCTGTCGCCGCCGGCATTGCCGGCTTTGTCTGCCGCGCGCCGGCCCGCGTGGCCGGACGCCACTGGGCGGCATTGATTGCCGGCGCCCGCCGTGCCGCGCCCGGGCGCAGCGTGGCCTTCCTGGCGTGGACCCCGGGCCTGGGCCCCACGCAGCTCGATGACCTGCGCGAAGGCGGGTTCGACGGCGCCTTCTGCTCGCTGCCGTGGTGGGACTACCGCAGCGCCTGGCTCACCGAGGAGATCGCGCGCCTGCGCCCCTTGGCAAGGTGCTGGCTGCGCCGGCGCTGGACGGCGCAGGCACCGACGTGCTGGCCGCGCGCCGCGCGCTATGGGCCGCGGCCGCCATCGGCGACGGCATGCTGGTGCCGGCCGGCTTCGAGGCCGGCGGCGACGGCGAGAGCACGCCGCCCTACGACCTGTCCCATGAGGTAACCCACGCCAATGCCTGGCTGGCCGCGCGTGGCACCGCACCGGCCCGCGCTTTGCGGCTGGTAAGCGGCGGCAACGCGCCTTTGACCGTGCTGGCCCGCACGGCCGGCGCCCCGGGCGAGGAGCCCGCGGCGCTGGCTATCGTGATCAACCCCGATGCGCGCGAGGCGGCATCGCTGGGGGCGGACCGCATCCTGGCCGCCTTGCCCCACGGCGCCGGCGCGCTGGTGCAGGCCGAGGGCGGCCCAGGTGGCGCCGACCCGGCCGGTGCCGTGCTGGATGCGATGGCAACCATTGCGCTGGCGCCAGCCGGCATCCAGCTCTACCACCCGATACCCAGCGCCGCGCAGGCCGCGCCCGCGCGGCGCAATGGCAAGCGCATCGCGGCGGCCGTGCGCGCCGCGCTGGAAAAAGCGTAGCCGCGGCCTTGCAGGCGCCCCGCATCGCCATCGAGAACATCACCCCTGCCTGCGATGCGGGGCGCTTCGCGGTACGCCGCGTGGCCGGCGAACGGGTGGAGGTGGAAGCGGACATCTGGATGGATGGCCACGACAAGCTGGCCGCCGTCCTGCTGTGGCGCGGCCCGGGCGAGCAGGAATGGCAGCAGTCGCCGCTGACACCCGGCGTCAACGACCGCTGGAGCGGCAGCTTTCCGCTGCGCGCCTTGGGCCGCCACACCTTCACGGTGGAAGCCTGGCGCGACACCTTTGCCAGCTGGTGCGACGAGGTCACCAAAAGAAGCAGGCGGGCGTGGATGTCACGCTGGAGATCGAGGAAGGCGCGCGCCTGGTGGCGGCAGCGAGCGGCACGGCGGCAGCGGATGCCGATGTGCGCGCCATCGCCAGCCAACTGGAAGCCACCCGGGGCAATCCCGACGGCGACGTGCACCGGCTGGAGCTGCTGCTCTCCCCGCGGACCCGCGCCGCCATGCAGGCGGCCGACCCGCGCCCGTTTGGCACCCGTCACCCGGTGGCGCTGCCGGTGGAGGCCGACAGGCTGGCCGGGCGCTACGCGAGCTGGTACGAGCTGTTCCCGCGTTCGCAAAGCGGCGACACCCAGCGCCACGGTACCTTCGACGACGTGATCGCGCGGCTGCCGGCGATTCGCGCCATGGGCTTCGACGTGCTGTATCTCACGCCGATCCATCCTATCGGCCTTACCCATCGCAAGGGGCGCAACAACAGCTTGCGGGCCAACCCGGGCGACCCTGGCAGCCCGTACGCCATCGGCTCGGACGAAGGCGGCCATGATGCCATCCATCCTGAGCTAGGCAGCTTCGATGATTTCCGCCGCCTGCGCGACGCCGCCGCCGCCGAGGGCCTGGAGCTGGCGCTGGACTTCGCCATCCAGTGTTCGCCAGACCATCCCTGGCTGCGCGAGCACCCGGAGTGGTTCGCGCACCGGCCGGATGGCTCGCTGCGCTACGCGGAGAATCCGCCCAAGAAGTACGAGGACATCGTCAACGTCGATTACTACTGCGCCCCGCCGGCCGACGCCGCGCTGTGGACGGCGCTGCGCGACGTGGTGATGTTCTGGGCGGAGCAAGGCGTGCGCATCTTCCGCGTGGACAACCCGCACACCAAGCCGCTGCCGTTCTGGGAATGGATGATTGCCGACGTGCGCTCGTGCTTTCCCGATGTGCTGTTCCTGGCCGAGGCGTTCACGCGGCCCAAGATGATGGCGCGCCTGGCCAAGCTGGGCTTCAACCAGTCGTATACGTACTTCACCTGGCGCAACCACAAGCGCGAACTGACGGAATACATGACGGAGCTGACGCAAAGCCCGTTGCGCGAGTTCTATCGCCCGCATTTCTTCGTCAACACGCCGGACATCAATCCCTATTTCCTGCACGACAGCGGGCGGCCCGGCTTCCTGATCCGTGCCGCGCTGGCCGCGCTGCTGTCCGGGCTGTGGGGCATGTACAGCGGCTTTGAGCTGTGCGAAGGCACGCCGGTGATGAAGGACGGCGTGCCCAAGGAAGAGTATCAAGATTCCGAGAAATACCAGCTGCGCGCCTGGGACTGGCAGCAGCCCGGCAACATCGTTGCCGAGATCACTCGCCTGAACGCCATCCGCGCCAGCCACCCCGCCCTGCAGAACCACCTTGGCCTGCGCTTCTTCCACGCCAGCGACGACGCGGTGCTGTACTTCGCCCGCTTCGTCCCGCGCGCGACCGGCGCCGTGGGCAGCAGCGAACGTGCCACCCGCTTTGGCGACGACGTGCTGCTGGCGGCCATCAGCCTGGACCCGCGCGCGGCGCGCGAGTCGGCCATCGAGCTGCCGCTGTGGGAATGGGGCTTGCCCGATCACGGCGCGCTGCACGCCGAAGACCTGATGCACGGATCCCGCTTTGCCTGGCGGGGCAAGCACCAGCGTATCCGGCTGGACCCGCACGCCCTGCCCTTCGCCGTGTGGCGAGTGCAGCCGCTGCGCGAGGAGCCAGCATGAAACGTCTGACCGAGCCGGCAAGCGCCGCATTGCTCAATGCCGACCCCCTCTGGTACAAGGACGCGGTCATCTACCAGTTGCACATCAAGTCCTTCTACGACGCCAACGGCGACGGCGTGGGCGATTTTGCCGGCCTGTCCGCCAAGCTCGACTACCTCGTCAACCTGGGCGTGGACACCGTCTGGCTGCTACCGTTCTATCCCTCGCCGCGCCGCGACGACGGCTACGACATCGCCGACTACCGCAACGTCCACCCCGACTACGGCACCATGAGCGAGGCGCGCCGCTTTGTCGCCGCGGCGCACGCGCGCAGCCTGCGCGTGATCACCGAGCTGGTCATCAACCACACCTCCGACCAGCACCCGTGGTTCCAGCGCGCGCGCCGCGCCAAGCCGGGCTCGGCGGCCCGCAATTACTACGTGTGGTCCGACAGCGACCAGACCTACGCCGGCACGCGCATCATCTTCTGCGACACGGAGAAATCCAACTGGAGCTGGGACCCGGTGGCCGGCGCCTACTTCTGGCACCGCTTCTACTCGCACCAGCCTGACCTGAACTTCGATAACCCGCAGGTGCTGCGCGAGGTAATGTCGGTGATGCGCTTCTGGCTCGATATCGGCGTGGACGGCCTGCGGCTGGACGCGGTGCCCTACCTGGTCGAGCGCGAGGGCACCAGCAACGAGAACCTGCCCGAGACCCACGCGGTCATCAAGCAGATCCGCGCGCACCTGGATGCCGAATACAGCGGCCGCCTGCTGCTGGCCGAGGCGAATATGTGGCCCGAGGATGCCCAGCAGTACTTCGGCGGCCCGGGCGCACCGGCCGAGTCCACGTCGCCGATCTCGCCGGTGCTCACGGGGCAGGCGCACCCCGCGGTCCCCGCCATGAGTAACGCCGGCGAGTTGAGCAACGAGGGCACCGCCGAGCTGGGCGACGAGTGCCATATGTCGTTCCACTTCCCGCTGATGCCGCGCATGTACATGGCCATCGCCCGGGAGGATCGCTTTCCCATCACCGACATCATGCGGCAGACGCCGGAGATCCCGCCCAACTGCCAGTGGGCGATCTTCCTGCGCAACCACGACGAACTGACGCTGGAGATGGTCACCAGCGCCGAGCGCGACTACCTGTGGGAGGTCTACGCCTCCGATCGCCGCGCCCGCATCAATCTCGGGATCCGGCGCCGCCTGGCGCCGTTGATGGAACGCGACCGCCGCCGCATTGAGCTGATGAACAGCCTGCTGTTCTCGATGCCGGGCACGCCGGTGATCTATTACGGCGACGAGATCGGCATGGGCGACAACATCCACCTGGGCGACCGCGACGGCGTGCGCACGCCCATGCAATGGTCGCCCGACCGCAACGGCGGCTTCTCCCACGCCGACCCCGAGCGCCTGGTGCTGCCGCCGCTGCAAGGCCCGCTCTACGGCTATGACGCCGTCAACGTGGAGGCACAGGCCCGCGACCCGCATTCGATGCTCAACTGGATGCGCCGCATGCTGGCGCTGCGCCGCCAGCACCGCGCCTTCGGGCGGGGCACGCTGCGCTTCCTGTTTCCGGGCAACCGCAAGATCCTTGCCTACCTGCGCGAGTTCGAAGGCGAGCACATCCTGTGCGTGGCCAACCTGGCGCGGGCGCCGCAGGCCGTGGAACTCGACCTGTCCGCCTTTGCCGGCCGCGTGCCGGTGGAAATGATGGGCGCCACCCCTTCCCCGCGATCGGCCAGCTCACCTACCTGCTGACGCTGCCGCCTTACGGGTTCTACTGGTTCGTGCTGAGCGAAGAAGCCCAGCCGCCTTCCTGGCATGTCGATGCCCCCGAACAAATGCCTGATCAAATCACGCTGGTGATACACAGCGCCGCCCAGAGCGAGCTGACCGAAGCTTCGCGCCGGACGCTGGCCAACGAGGTATTGCCGCACTACATCGGGCGGCGGCGCTGGTATGGCGCCAAGGGTGAGCGCATCGGCAGCGTGAACATCGCCTACGCCATTCCGTTCGGCCGGGGCCCGGCCGGCGAGGAAACCTACCTGTGCGAAATGGAGCTGGCGCTGGACAGCCGCGCCGATTGCTACCAGTTGCCGGTTGGGCTGCTGTGGGACCGCGAGGACACGGGCGAAGGCGCCTCGCAGCTGGCGCATTCGCTGGCCATGGCGCGCGTGCGCAAGGGCAGCCGGGTGGGCCTGGTCACCGATGGCTTTGCGGTGGAGTGTTTTGCCCGCGAGGTGGTGCGCGCGCTGCGCGGCGGGACCGAGCTGTCCAGCCCGCGCGGCCCGATCCGCTTCCTCGGCGAACCTGGCCTGGCCGATCTGCCAATGGAAACGGATGAGGTCCAATGGATGTCGGCCGAGCAATCCAATAGTTCGCTGTCCTATGGCAACTCGGCAGTGCTCAAGCTGGTGCGCCGCATCGCCGCGGGCATCCACCCCGAGGCCGAGATGACCCGCTACCTGACCATCCGGGGCTATCGCAATTCGGCCCCGCTGCTGGGCGAGGTGGTGCGCACCGGCACCGATGGCACGCCGCGCACGCTGATGCTGCTGCAGGGCTACATCCTCAACCAGGGCGATGCGTGGGGCTGGACGCTCGATTATCTCGGCCGGGCCATCGACGATGCCGTGCCGTCCGAGGACAGCGAGGCGGAGTTCGCCGAGGCCTTGACCGGGTATGCCACGGTCGCCAGCACGCTGGGCCAGCGCCTGGCGGAACTGCACGCGGTGCTGGCGCGTCCGTCCGATGATCCCGCCTTCGCGCCCGAAGCGGCCGACGAGGCACAGGCGCTGCAGTGGGCCGATGAAGCCATGACCGAGCTGGATCGCGCCGTGACCCTGCTGGAAAAGCGCGCCGGCGAACTCGGGCGCCTGGCCCGCGACGATCGCTTCGCCGCCGATATCGACACCCTGCTCGCTGCGCGCGAACAGTTGCCCGGGCTGGTGGCCCGGCTCGCCGCGGCGGCCCCCGGCAGCCTGCAGACGCGCATCCACGGCGACTTCCACCTGGGCCAGGTGCTGATCGCGCAGAACGATACCTACCTGGTCGACTTCGAAGGCGAACCGGGCCTGCCGCTGGACTGGCGCCGGCGCAAGACTTCGCCGCTGCGCGATGTGGCGGGCCTGCTGCGCTCGCTCGACTATGCCGCCGCCACGGTCGGCACCGACCGCCACGAGCGCACCCACGCCGCGCTGCCGCCGGCCCTGACCCAGCGCCGCGAGACGCTGCTCGACCGCTTCCGCGAGACCGCCAGCGAAGCCTTCGTGGCCGGCTACCGGGAGGTTGCCGAGGCCGCCCCGCAGCCGTGGGTGCAACCGGAGCAGGCGCAGGCCTTGCTCGACCTCTTCCTGCTGGAGCGGGCCGCCTACGAGGTAGGCTACGAGGCCGCCAACCGCGTGGCGTGGATCGACCTGCCGGTCAATGGCCTGGCGCGCCTGGTCCGCAAACTCACCGACCCCGCCGAGGACGGCAATGAACACGCCTGAGAGCGCCCCGCCCCGCGACGGCCAGAAGGACAAGCGGGCCCCTCGGGACACGCCTGGCGCACCGCCCGCCACGCCACCGCTGGCGGTGCCGGGCCTGGAAGCCCTACTGGCGGCGCGCCATGCCGACCCCTTCGCCGTCCTCGGGCCGCATCCCGCAGGGGGCCATACCGTGGTGCGAGCCTGCCTGCCGGGCGCGCAATCGGCCTGGCTCGCCACCGCCGACGGCACGCGGCTGGCCGAACTGGAGCGCCTCCACCCCGGCGGCATCTTCGCCGGGGCCCTGCCCGGCACCGCGGGCGCACGTGACTATCGCCTGGGCATGCGCTGGCCGGACGGCAGCGAGCAGCTCAGCGCCGATCCCTATGCCTTTGGCACCTTGCTGGGCGACCTCGACCTGCACCTGATCGCCGAGGGGCGCCACTTCGAGCTGGGCCGCTGCCTGGGCGCGCAGGCACAGGTCCTGGACGGCGTCAACGGCGTGCGCTTTGCCGTATGGGCGCCCAATGCACGGCGGGTTTCGGTGATCGGCGACTTCAACGGCTGGAACCCGGTGCGGCATCCGATGCGACTGCGTCATGGCGCCGGCATCTGGGAGCTGTTCATTCCCGGCGCGATGGGCGCCGCCCCGGGCAGCCGCTACAAATTCGACCTGCTCGGCGCGCACGGCGAGCCGCTACCCGACAAGGCCGATCCGGTGGCACTGGCTACGGAGGCGCCGCCTGCCACCGCCTCGGTGGTAGCGCAGCCGGGCACGTCGGCGCCGCCGTATACCTGGAACGACCAGGCCTGGATGCGCCATCGCGCCGCCACCGACGCGCACGCCGCGCCCATGTCCATCTACGAGATGCACGTCACCTCATGGCTCGCCGAGGCCAACGATCCCGTGCACGGCTGGGAGCGCCTGGCCGGCCGGCTGATCCCGTATGTGCGCGAACTGGGCTTCACCCATATCGAGCTGCTGCCAGTGATGGAGCATCCCTTTGGCGGCTCCTGGGGCTACCAGCCGCTGTCGCTGTTCGCGCCCACCGCGCGGCTGGGACCGCCGCAGGCGTTCGCCGCCTTTGTCGACCGCTGCCACGAGGCCGGTATCGGCGTCATCCTGGACTGGGTGCCGGCGCATTTCCCCACCGATCCGCACGGCCTGGCCGAATTCGACGGCACCGCGCTCTACGAGTACCGGGACCCGCGCGAGGGCTTCCACCAGGACTGGAACACGCTGATCTACAACCTGGGCCGCAACGAAGTGCGCGGCTTCATGCTAGCCAGCGCCCTGCACTGGCTGGAGCACTACCATATCGACGGCCTGCGCGTGGATGCGGTGGCGTCGATGCTGTACCGCGACTACAGCCGCGAGCCCGGCCAGTGGGTCCCCAACCGCTTCGGCGGACGCGAGAACCTGGAGGCGGTGGCCTTCCTGCGCGAGCTCAACACCGTGGTGCGCGACCGCTGCCGGGGCGCCATGACCATCGCCGAGGAATCCACCGCCTGGCCCGGCGTGACCACGTCAGTGGAAAGTGGCGGGCTGGGCTTCAGCTTCAAGTGGAATATGGGGTGGATGCACGACACGCTGCGTTATCTCACGCATGATCCCGTGCACCGTGCCTGGCACCACCAGGACATGACCTTCGGCATGATCTATGCTTGGTCCGAGGCCTTCGTGCTGCCGATCTCGCACGACGAAGTCGTGCATGGCAAGGGCTCGATGATCGGCAAGACGCCCGGCGACAACTGGCAGCGCTTTGCCAACCTGCGTGCCTACTACGGCTTTATGTGGACGCACCCCGGCAAGAAGCTGCTCTACATGGGCGCCGAGTTCGCCCAATGGCGGGAGTGGAACCACGACACCGAGCTGGACTGGTTCCTGCTGGAGCAGCCCGAGCATCGCGGCATGCAGGCGCTGATACGCGATCTCAACCACCTGCACCGGAAACTGCCGGCACTGCATGCGCTGGACCACCGGCCCGAGGGCTTTAGCTGGGTGGTGGGCGACGACAGCCACAACAGCGTGTTCGCCTACCTGCGCCGGGCTGCGCCCGGCGGCCGCGAAGTGGTGCTGGCGGTGGTCAACATGACGCCGGTGGTGCGCCCCGGCTACCGCCTGGGCGTCCCATTCGCGGGCCGCTGGCAGGAGTGCGTCAACACCGACGCCGCCTGCTATGGCGGCAGCAACGTGGGCAACGGCGGCGAAGTCCTTGCCAGCGCCACGCCCTCGCACGGCCTGCCCGCATCGCTCACGCTCACCCTCCCGCCGCTGACCACGCTGGTCCTGCGCTTCATCCCGGAAGGAGCCTGACTTGCCCCTGGTCCCCGCCACCCGCATGCTGCCCGGCAAACCCTACCCGCTCGGCGCGCACTGGGACGCGCTCGGGCTCAACTTTGCCGTGTTCTCAGCCAATGCCGCGCGCATCGACCTGTGCCTGTTCTCGGCCAACGGCCGCAAGGAGCTGGCGCGGACCACGCTGCCGGAATGCTGCAGATGGTGATGGATTCGCTGCGCTACTGGGCCGAGTGCTTCCATGTCGACGGCTTCCGCTTCGATCTCGACAGCACGCTGGGGCGCGAGGGCACCGGCTTCGACCCCGGCGCGGGCTTCTTCGAGTATTCGCGACCTCAAACTCGGACATCGGAAGAACTGATCGATTCCGTGTGGGCTACGCGTTTTTCGTAACCGTTCGCGCCGAGCATAGCGGTGTATCGGTTCATCGATACGTTGTATGTCGGGCCTGTCCATCATGAAACTTGCAGCGACCCGAGTGACCGTTTGTCTCGACCTTCCGGACGGTCGCGCTATATTTCTGGTCGGCTTTTTAGGGTCGCTCAGCGACATTCGAACGCCCGCCCTGAACGCCTGGCATACGAAAAAGTCCGAATCTTGAGCGCACCCCGAATCGAGGGTTGTGCCGTCTTCTGAGAGCGCTGGACTTCAAGGTTGTTCGAGAGATTACGGCTGTGGAGATCCGCGCCGGCGGGAGGACGTGGTTGCCCCTCTATGCATCAATTTTAATCAAGTCGGCAGAGGCCGTCGGCTAACTGGCCGCGCGCCGCTTATCCACAGGCCAACCCTCGTCAAGGAGCCCGTCCTAGAACTTGTCTCTGCCTTCGAAAGATCGAGTGACCACAAGGTCAGCCTGATCTGGGGTGGTACTGAAGGCATCGCTAAGAACGTCAATGACGGTGCGACGTTCGACATCATCATCATCGCCTCACCCACCATCGACAAGCTGAGTTCGGACGGCAAGCTGGTCGCCGGCAGTCGGGCAGACTTCGCGAAGGCGGGCGTCGGCATTGCGGTGCGCAGTGGCCTGCCAAGGCCCGACATCTCGTCCAGCGACGCGGTCAAGAGGGCGGTGTTGGCAGCCAGAACGGTCGCGTACTCGGCAGGGCCGAGCGGGTTCAATATCGCAGAGCTGTTTAAGAGAATGGGCATCGCCGATCAGGTCAAGGACAAGGTAATGCAACCCGTGTCGGGCACTCAAGCCGGCGAGTTGGTGGCGGGCGGTGAGGCTGATCTTGGCTTCCAGCAGATCAGCGAACTTGTGCGCTTCAAAGGCATCGACTATTTAGGGCCGTTGCCTGCCGCCCTTCTCGGTCCGGTCCTGGGCCACGTGCCCCCTGGCGCCTTACCAGCGCAGTTGCGCGTTGTAGGTGCCCGTATTCACGTTGATCGACTTGGTCTGTCCCTTATAAGTCGCTTCGATATTGTAGCTGCCTTGCGGGGCCTTGATCAGGCACTTGGGCCCGGACGCGGTAAAGCTGGCCACTTCATGACCTTCGCGGGTCATCTTGACGGCAACGTCGGCGAGGTATTCACCGCGCTCGCCCTGGGTGAACAGCAGGCCGATGTTGAAGTTCCTCTGCTGCGCGGCCAGTTGCTGCTGTTCGTCCGCGGCAATGCCCCCGCAGATGTAGCTGACGGGGCCCATGGTGCGGATCACCATTTCGTCGGCGGCGAGCGCGGGGCCCGCGAGCAGCGAGAAGGCGGCAATCGTGATGCTGCCGGCCAGCGCGAGCCGCAGCGGTGTGTGATGCAGGTGGTTGTCCATCAATGTCTCCATTGATCCAAAAGCCGGGAGGGGCAAAAAAAGCGCCCACCAGGCGCCGGCACGTGAGGTGCCGAAATGGCGGGCGCTCCGGATGCTTTGATGCTAGGCCACGCCGGCAGGCAAATCTGCCGGTCGTGATCCTACAAGGGCATCCGATGGTTCCAGAGGGTGCAGAGGGTGCAGAGGGTGCAGAGGGTGCAGAGCTTAGGGCAATGCTGATCAAGTCCTCCGATTCGTGAGAAGGCGCGTTATTTGAAGAATCACGAGCGCAAAGAGATGAACATGAAGCAGATGACGTTGGCAGCGGGTGCAGATCAATGTGCAGGTTTCGAGCAACACCGCAAGCCAACGCGACGTGAAGAGTTTCTGGCGACGATGGATCAGATCGTGCCGTGGGCGGCATTGTGCGCCGTGATTGAGCCCTACTATCCGAAGGCAGGCAATGGCCGGCGGCCCATTGGTCTGGAGCGGATGCTGCGCATCCACTTTCTGCAGCACTGGTTCAACCTGGCAGATCTGGCTTGCGAGGAAGCGCTATATGACAGCGCCAGCCTGCGCCGCTTCGTAGGAATTGACCTGGGTCGTGAGCCGGTGCCGGACGCCACCACGGTATTGAAGTTTCGGCGGCTGCTGGAGAAACATCAGCTTGCCGAACGGCTGTTCGCGGAGGTTGGCCGACTCCTGCAAGCCAATGGCGTGAAGCTGAAGACCGGCACAATTGTCGATGCCACAATTATTGGTGCGCCCAGCTCGACGAAAAATGAAGAGAAGTCGCGCGACCCCGAGATGCATCAGACCCGCAAAGGCCAGCAGTGGTACTTTGGCATGAAGTTGCACATTGGCGTGGATAGTCAGAGCGGGTTGGCCCATTCCGCGGTGGTGACGCCGGCCAACGTTCACGACAAGCATGCGCTGCCCCAGCTTCTGCATGGGGAGGAGCGGCGTGTGTACGGTGACAGCGCATACGCCAGTCAGCAGGAGCTGATCGCATCGAAGGCGCCGCACGCCAAGGACTTCACCAATCAGCGGACCCGCAGAAACGGGGAGATTGACGAAGTGCAACGCGGGAAGAACCGTAACAAATCGAAGATCCGGGCCCGGGTTGAGCATGTCTTCGCCGTGGTTAAGCGCCTGTGGGGCTTCACGAAAGTCCGCTACCGCGGCCTGAAGAAGAATGCCGGCCGAGCCTTCACGGCGCTGGCGCTGGCCAATCTCTATTTGAGTCGAGGGCATCTGATGGGAGCAGTCCGCCCGTAAAGGGCGAATGCGGGGCGGGCACCCCGCCAACACACCCCAATTGGGGCGCGCGAGGGCAAATTCTCGTCGCCACAGCTATTTTTCCGGCCGAACGGGCTCCTGATCAACCTGCGTAACTCAATTTGCCCAGCTTGTTCAGCGTAGCCTTAGTCTTCCTTGCACACGGAATCGCTATCGGCGGTGGATCGGGTTGTCATGGAACGCGATGGGAAAATCAGCTTCGTGCGTCGATCCAAAGTGCCGGGGTCGTCAGATCACTAGGCGCCCAGATAGCCTGGAAGCTAGATGTGGATCGCATCCTGGCACTTGATCGGAATGCATGTCTCTCACCCAAGGGTGTCATCGCTGAGAGCTGTCCCTCCTGCTTAGTCGATGAGGTCTTGCGGTCCCTCCGCCTTACCTGCTGCGTATATTCAGCTCACGGCAGCGGCCAGTTCGGTTTGCCAAGATGCCCGCTCCTGCCGGAGTTTCCGGCTTCGTCGAGAATTGGGTACGCGGAAACGGCGGTTTATTGCGTGATTGAGTTGCGCCAGTCCCCGTCGCACCGCACCATCCTGCGAAGCGGCGCAAATGAGTTCGGGGGCCGTCAACACCATGATTATTGCCTTCGGTCCTCGGTGCCCAGCAGTAGCGCAACGATGTTCGGCTAGCAACTCGCGCGGGCGAGAGCTTCAGACCGGCAAAGACCCCCGGGCTTCGCCTGCGGTCAAAAAATGCCAGGTCCACTCGTGGCTTGTTTTGTGCGGAATCGAGCATAAATCAAAATCTCACTGCAACAATTCATCAAGATGCGTTCTTGATGAACCAAGCCATGGACTATGTGTGCAGCACCGCATTCGCCGCGGTTTACCCTATTTTGTTGCGGCGCCGCGATGGGTATAAAGCGAGCTAGCCGTAGCGATTCGGTTGGTGCGACGATGTCCGAAGACTATCCGCGGGGTCCCATGGGGGTGATAGCCAGGATCACCGCCACCACAATCGGCAGGCGGACGTCTTGCGATATCTCTGCCGCCACGATAGGTCTCGCTTCACGCGTGCCATGATGAGGGAATTCCCGGCTCCCTCGCCATGAAGGAGGCCCCCCGAGTTGCCATTATTGCGCCGAAGTGTGCCTAATGATCCCTGAAATCTCTTCCAGCGAGATTTGCACTTGGTCCCCTAGATCTAGGCCGTCAAACGTGGCCAATGACTCAAGCCCGCATCCAATGCCAAAGACCTCTGCAACCCACTTGCCCGGTGCGTTCGATTCGATGATGAGCAAATTGAACTCCACTGAGGGATCCGACTCGCTATGAGCCGTGACTAAGTCACCTTTCGCTGGTCCTTCGCCGCGTTGAACGGTCCGGCCGGCTGCCACCGCCAGGATGCCAGCCAATTCCAGGTATCCTCTCGCAAACTTATTCGCGCGCATGTCGCCCCCGTTTCACATCCTACGGTTCATCCATTCATAATGTAAGCAGAATAGAAGTGCAACGCAAAGATTATGGGCAACCCAGCGCTTTGGCTTGTGGAATCCAGTCCATATCGTCCGCGATCGCTCCTTGATACCGGTTGCGGCGGGCCGCCTAACCCCATGCCATAGTGCCCACCAAGCCATGGGTCACCTCGTCAATATTTCCCCAGGGCCGGCAGCATTCCCGTTCGGGCCGCAACTGCGCGCGCGGGCATGCGGCGTCAAAAAACTAGAGCCCTAAGAAAATTGCCCGCGAGTTGCGGGCAATGGGTCAGAATCGGGCACGCCGGTCACAGCGCAATGACAGTTTTCCCGACGCGCGCAACGGCGAGCATTTCCTTGATGACTGTCGGCCCGACGAGGGACAAGAAAAGCCCCGCCGGCACCAGGAAGAGCGGCGAGGCGAATGAAAGGTTGAGAAGAACCTCCTTACAGTGGGGCTTCTAGGATGCACGTGGCTCGGCGGTGCGAATGTCTGCTAACGCACCTAGCGAAGACCCGTTTCGGCAAGTTCCTCTTCTGGCTATACCGAAAGCACGGTCTCTCCCCCAAGGGGGCCGTCTATGATTGGTCCTGCTGGACCCATGCACCGCGAGTCGCTCCCGTCCACGGTGCTTTTTTGTGGGACGGCAACCCATCGAAGCCCTCGTGGCACCAGCCGCAATAATGCCAAATCCCCCTTATCGGTATTGCGCGCCGGGGCGTCCTCCATCGCGATTTCATACACTCCCCATCTGGAGGATCTCGCCCTCAGGGGGCTAGAGGGCAATGCCTTGCACGAGGGAGCCATGGCCAATCACCCATCGGCGATCCTGCGAACTCGCCAAATTTCCATTGCGGCTTTCTTCCGCGCCTGCTTGATGCCATTCGCGCACGAAAACGCTCCCCGTAAACTCGACCGCTACGAGCCGAAGCGTCCAGGCGTGCCGGATCGCCCCCACCCGCCCTAGTCCGGTCCATTGACGCTCTTTTACCTGCAAGGGATTCCCCAGGCGCGCAGTTTCTACACACGTGGATCCATCTGCACTGGCAATCACTACGAGCGAGCGAGCTCTAGATGGGGGATTTGGCCTGCTGTCGAATGCACCTGGCCTGGGTATTGCACGCCGTCGGTCATCGACTGAGTATGGCTGCGAGCAGGTTGCCCAGCTATCCGACGTTAAAGGAGGAATCATCATGTCCAATGACGATATCTCACCGGCCCGGCGGCGGCTGGGTCGGGGAGCGGGCTCCTCGCCGATGGTCTCGAGAGCATCTGCCGCGGGGCAAGGCGAGGCGCCGAGTGCCGCAGTGGGCGGGGGCCCTGCGAGCACGCTGCGGCTGCGCGATCCCAGGCACGAGTATACCGGCGCGCCCTTCTCCGAACAGACCCAGCAGTGGCCCGGACTTGCGGACAAAATGACGCCACGGCCCGACCATGGCGAAGTTAGCTATCGGGGTTCTGGCCGACTCGCGGGACGCCGGGGAGCAGACGTCGCCATCAGCTATCTGCCCGCCGGGGCTGGCAGCGACAGCCGCGTATAGTGGCGCCGAGCTTCAGCCTGCCAACGCTCGGCTGGCAGGAACAAGCGCTCGCGACCTCGGAAGCTCAATGAATGCTCGATCCAGACTGAGCCGTTGCGAACGGCGCGGCGCAAGGCAAACAGGGTGGCGACTTCAAGTGCCCGGAAGGCGCGCTCGCGATCGGCACCGCTGATCGCATCGAGCCAGGCTGGCCCTAGGCAAGGGGCGGTCACGTCATCGGGTAAGCTTCGAACGGCCTTCGCATACAGGTGGCGCAGCTTGCCCAGAGCGTCAATTACCGGGTGTTCGCCGGTGGCTTGCCAGGGCAGCTTGGCGACGGCGACCAGTAACGCGCGTACGGGCCTGATGGCGTCGATCAGCCGCAGCCTGATCGCAGACGACCGGCTCGGTGTGCGCTGAGTGCGCTTGTCGGCCACCAATTGGGCCAGATGCGGGCGCAGCTCGGCATCCGGAATACTCCCATCGCTACTCAAGCTGGCCAGCTCATCGAGCAGTTGCCGGTATTGTGCGGCCCAGTCGATGGGAGCCTTCACACCCTCCGCGCTCTGCCGCCATAGATCTGCCACCCGGCGCTGAAACATGAGGATCAGTTGGTCAGTGGCAGTGAGCAGGCAATATCGCAGGAAGCAGCCCAGCTCGACGGTGCGTGCCGGCTCCTTAATTCGTGCGCTGAGCGATGGGGACCGCGCCGCCAAGCGACGTGCAAAACGGCGCACCAAAACATCGTTGAGACCGAAACGATGGCGGTCGACGCCAATCTCGACTAGCCACTCGATACGTTCGAGCACTTCGGTGAACTGTCGCGTCGAGTGCTTCGCCGGGACCGCCCACAGCCAGTTCTGGACGTGCTGACCATCCGGTCGTGCTTGTTCCATTGCGGCTAGCCATCTTCGCCATGTCGCGGGAGGTACCGCCGAATGGATCGAGGCGCAGGCACCGGACTCAAGCTCGGTCAATGCCGCTGCGACAAGGCTTCGGATGGCGCGCTCATGCACGATGATCAGTCGATGCTGATACAGCCACTGGTGCGCATATGACAGCAGTCGGTCCCGATCGGCGCAATGCAGCACTTCATCACGCAGCGCCCGCACAAGGGCTCGACGTTGATGTACCGTTATCCAACGAAACCCGAGCGTCTGGCAGGCCAGCAGTTGATGGTCGGAGAGCGTTCGCCCACGCGCGTAGAGCGCCCGCAAGGACGCTAGATCCGGCGTATTGATGCCGAGTTCCGTGCCGAGGTGGCGAAGCAGGACTGGTGGCAGGATACTGAACGCATCCAATAGGCAGCCGCTCATGCGCAAAAAGCCAATGTGCAGCGCCAGGCCCAGCTTCATCGTTGGGCCGCGCCGTCGCCCGATCAGTTCGTGCTCGGCGTGGCTGTATGTGAAGAACGTCTGCAATTCGAAACTGCTGAGTTCACGCGGCACCTCGCGCGCGCCCAAAAAGGTGCTCTGCCAGCCTTGCATCTCGTGCGCCTCCCGTGCCTAGGGCCAAACAAGATACGCCAAGCAGAAGCGAACAGCAAACCTCAAAAAATCAATAACTTATGCTTGAGCCCCCGCGTCGCTGCTGGGCTTGCGAACCGTCGCATATTGCACCGAAATCAAAGCTACCCCATGATACCTGCGACCTGCGCCTACGGCCGCGCGATCCCCGGCCTGGCGACTCGCCCGGTCCAGCTCGTGAGACCTTCTTAGATAGCGGGGCCAGGCGCCGGCCGGTGATCCGCCGCGTCGGCGCCCTGGATCGCTGTCCCGTCTCAAACCTAATGGGAAGCCAGTCACTGACGAATCAAGGGGTGACGCAGCACTCTTCCAAACTAACTGGGCTGAATTGTCACAGTAAGTGGGTAAATGGTGCGGCCTGCCTCACAGTTAGTGGGCACACGGAGGCGGCACACTGCCAATGCGGGCTGGCCCTACTCGGCGACGGCCTAGTGCTACTGTGTTAGAAAATTATTCATTTTTGCCGACCGCAACCTGGGCAGTATTGGAGGCGAGCAATCAGCGCGGAAGCGAGTTCCAGGCGTAACGTCGGAATCAAATCAGAGACATGACGCTGCTTACGCAGGGGCGCCCCGGGGCCGGAACCCTTCGGGTAGGGCAGGGATTTCGCCGAGTATGGGGTGCGCAAGCGTTTTTTTGGAGTGGTCATGCGTTCGGCGAGAAGAGAAAGCCATAGGCAGCGATGCACAGCGTCGCGTGGTGGTGAAAGCCGCGCCAACTGCGGCCTTCAAAATGCCCAAGGCCAAATTCCTGCTTAAGTTCCTGATAATCGCGCTCGATGCGCCAACGCAGCTTGCCGATACGCACGATCTCCTTGATGGGGGTATCCGCAGATAAGGTGCTCAGGAAATATTTGGTCGGTTCTGGCTCCCCTTTGGGCCACTCGATGAGCAGCCACTGCTCCGGGGGCAGCGTACTCTGCCAGTAATCGCGCGAAGCGCAACGGACTCGGATTGCCGCAAAGCGAGAGGAGAGCGCGCGATTGGTGCCTTCGCGCCAGGTGACCGAGCGAAACCGCCGCGAAGGCGGTTGCAGGGCTAACTCCTTGGCCGACAATGGCTGATGCGCTTCATCCCGGCGCAGCAACTTGGGTGGCCTGCCACGCCCTGACTTTGGCTTAGGTGGCAGGGGTTCGATGCCCTTGGGCCATAGGCTGACCGCACCGGTCACACCCACTACGTAAGTGAAGCCCATGGTCGTCAGCGCCTCCCTGAACGCTGTGTCGATGCCATATCCCGCATCGGCTACGACCATCTTCGGCACGCTATCCAGCACGCGCATCGGCTCTAGCAGTTGCAGGGCGATGGCCGGCTTGGTGGCGAACTCGAGCGCTTCAGGAACCTTGCCATGACTGCGCCGCTCTGGATCGTCCGCCCAACTGTGCGGCAAATACAGTTGGTAGCGCACCGGCAGACTGAATCGCTCATTGGCCAGCGATAGGCTGACGGCGACCTGGCAGTTGTCTTGCTTGCCCAATTGCCCGCAATACTGCCTCGCCACGCCAACGGAGTGCTGGCCCTTCTTCGGAAATCCGGTGTCGTCGATGATCAGCACCTCAGGTGTACCCGCGCGCGGGCACACCTGCTCCAGCGCGTAGGCGCGCACCGCATCCAGCACAGCTTCGTCCGACCACGGCGCATCTGCGACAAAATGATGCAGGCGCTGATGTTCCGAACGAACCCGGCTCGGCGCCAGATGCGCCGCCATCGGCTCGACGCTCTTGCGCTTGACCGGCAACAGCAGCCCCGTGCAATAGCCTCGGAACGGCTCGACACGATCTGCGTGCCCAAGCGTCTCGGCAATCCGTGACACGTAGTTCTCAAACCGCTCTGTAGAAATTCCCATCGCGCTCTTCACAAATTAGTTGAAGACACGCTAATAATGCACTATTTTTTAACACAGTTTACTAGGACGATACGAGATTCGCCGGGCGGCGCTCAGGCGTTGATCCAGGCGCGCGCCTGATCCAGCTCGTTGACGTGGAACGCCTTGACTTCGGCCTTCGCAAAGAACCGCGCCAGATGCATCGAGGCGTGGATCCATCCGGCGTCGGCCACCACGGCGGCGCGCGTGATTTTGCGGGCCAAGGAAACGCCGAGCGTCAGGTCGGTCCACAGTGCCTTTGGCTCGATGCCGGTGAAATGCTCGATGCGTTCGAGCACGCGGGTCTTGCCGTTCAGTTCGAGATCCCCTCGCATGCGCTCGATGGCTTCGCGCAGCCCGCGGTCAGTGATTTTGCCTTCGACGGAAATCTCGACGACCGGGGAATCGGGGTCAGTGTGATACAGGATCATGGCAGGACCACTTGGCTGGGGAGACGTTACACGCTCAGGCACGGACAAACCTAGCGTTCGATGCGTACGATCACCTCCTGATCGTACGCCTTTTCACACGGCTCGGATCGCACGGGTCTCTGGTTCGCCAGAACTGGACCCAGGAACTGTGAGACAAAACCCACTAACTGTGAGACGTGACAGCGACACTCAAAAAAGCGCCTCCTGCGTTACAAAAATCAATGGCAACATTTTATTGAACGTCATGCATCACTTTTCTCTGTTCTTGATAATGCAGAGGATTTTTAGCGTAGCAGAGGCGGCGCACTGGGTGGATCGCAGGCACGGGGCAACCGCCGCCGCCGGTTCGCTAAAAAGCGGTTGAGCTAAACCGCTCTATGGGCGGTGGCCCTCGGATACAGCCTGGGACTGTCAATCGACAGTCGCCCAAACGCGCTACGGAAGACCAAGTGATGGTGGCCCTTGCAAGCCAACTGCGCACCGCACGTGGGACAAACGCTGGTCCGGGCAACTGCCTCGGCAACCTGTGCCGCGACCATCGTGCGCTGCAGCCGACCCAGCAATAATTTCGCCTCCTCCAGATGCTGGCCAACGTGCCCACATCCAGGCCGTCTCTTGAACTGGGCAATTTCGGTGATGGTGGCTCGCACCCGATTTGGCGCGCTCTCCCACACCTGCCGGTACTCGCGGCGCTCGACCCCAGTGGCGAGGCGCACGTCAACACGCCCTCATGGACCGGTCGAACCGCTATCGGCAGAAACTGTTTCATCGTGACCCATTTCATCGGCGGGCCTCCATCGTGTTCACGGCGTGCGTCAAGCCGTGGGCAGATCGGCGAGCTCAAGCAGCTCCGTCCGATCCTGATTCTGAAGCCAGATCAGGAAGCCACGATCGACGACATTCATCCGCAAATTAGTCTGGTCGTAGTCCAACACGATCGGTTTGATCTCCTTCTTCACCTGCAGCGACGCCACAAAGCCAAGTGCCTGCGTCAGATTGCCGGGATTCAGATCATTGCCTTGCGGATGCTTCTGCTGAAGTTGCGCACGAATTTCGCGATACCGCAGCCCCTCTTCGAGATGCTTGGTGTCGCAAGTCAGGACCGGGTACAACAGCCATTTATACATGGCGAGCGTTGTGTCTTGGAACCCCGCCGCAAACTGCGTGATGAAGGAGTGATAACGTCCCGTTTGCTGGTTGACGACATCCTTGATCAGTTGCTCCACATCCACGCCGTCGCCGATCGAGAGCATGGTCTCCCTTGTCTCATGCACGCCCGCAAGACGGCAGGCCTGATAGCAAGCTTCCTGCACGATGTAGACGCTATCCAAGCAACCCTTGAGCAGCGCCTCTTTGAACGCCTCGGTAAAGCTGATGTTAAGCAAGGCCTCGCCGGCGGTGATCACCTCATGGAGCTCTGCTCTTGTCCACTTGTCGGCGTTGATACCAAAAATACGCCCCGTCAGGTCGCCGTTGTAGACCGTCAGACGCCCCTCTTCCAGCCATACCCCGACCACGATGAAACAAAGCTTCGACTGTTCGTGAAACGCCTTGAGTGCGACCGAAAAGTCCCGCTGGGCTTCGACTGGCAGATAGTGGAAGTCCTCCAGTACGATAAACCGATTAAAGCCATTGAGCGCCTTGATGATGTCGTTGACATCACTGGTGTCGAGCTCGATCGGCGCGGTTGTGATCGAGTTCGACGTCTCGGTAGTCTTCTCTGCGCCGGATTCGATGCCGGTGCCCCAGATCGCTGCCTTGAAGGTCGCCATGATCTTGCTCTTGCCCGTTTCCGTCTTCGTTGACGACTGGGTGAGTTCGAAGCCGGCGGCCTTCAGGATGGCCGCGTGCAGGTCATCCAGTGACCACCGGTTGGAGCAGTGCACGACGATGTAGTCACTGTCCTTCAGGCAGTGCTTTCGCACTGAGGTCTTGCCCTGCTTGGAGCTGCCGAAGATGACAAGGTGCTTATCGCGCGTCAGATTCTCGATCAAGGCGTCGTCGACGGACTTGCGCGTGACATAGTTCAAGGGCAGATCACGGCTGATGCCGTAGACGTCGGCCGCTTTGTGGATGGCTTCGAGGGGCATGGCTGTTCCCGGGTTCTTCTTCGATGGCGCATTATGCGCCATTTTTGCCCGGCCCCACGCGGCGCCCTTGGCGCCGGCATGGGACCGCAACGCCCGGTGCGCCACCTCGTCACTGGGGTCCTTTCCGGGGGCGGCCTGCCGAGGGTCCGACCGAGCGCCGAACGCCCCAGGACCGCGCTCGCGGCATCGCGCGCTGCCGGGTGGCAAGAGCTGCTGTCGCGGCCACCGCCCTTATAGGGTCAGCTTGAACGTAGTGAGCTGCTGCATGCCGTCGAGCACATCGGCCCAGCGCGCGCGCACGAGCGCGACCGATCGGTCGCGCGTTGCCTGCTGCTCGTCTGCCAGAGGAATGCAGTTACCGGCCCCGACAGGAGTATGGCGCGCCCAGTCTTGGTCGGCCCACCAAGCTTCCGGCTGTTTCACTTCCCGCGCAATGGCCTGCAGCGAGGCCACGATACGTCGCTGCACCGCCACCATCGTCGGAAACTGTGCGCTCAGCGGAGACAACGGGTTGAGAGAGGCGCATTCACTCGCGAGCCACTGAATCGCGGTGACCGCTGCGAACGGCACTTCGATCGACAGTCCATAGCCGACGACGATGTAAATCGCCTGTACCCGCGCTTGGAAGCTCTCGATCCCTTTGAACGCTGCCTTCGCGTCATAAGACGGCTGCGCGTCCAAGGATGTTTGATGCACTGCCTGCTTGTTGCGCGCGACAACGTCCTGCTGGAACTTAGCGACGGCCCCGGGGGAAAGTCGGGCAAGGCTTTGTCGACGAGCGTGGCGCAATTCACGCACAGCCACGCCCCGTTCGCAGCCGCGCGTCGCTGTTCCGGCGTCATATCGGCGTCGTAGCGCGGTCCACCCTTCGCAGCAGAGGCGTCATGCGCCCCATATTCGCAAATATGGGAGGCCTCGCATATTTGCGAATCCCGGCCACCCATCGACATGGCACTGTAGGTCGAGGTCGTTGGGAGAGGACATCTATTACGTACTGCTGAATGTAAATGGTTACGGTTACTTCGCCCCGCGTACCCGAGGATCTTTCAAGATGCTGATTTCAAACGGTTTTCAAGGCCGGACTGCCAGATTTCGCGTCAAAAGTACGATGACCCCTCGTTGGCCGACTGCCAGATCGTCTGGACCGCCTTGCCGCTTAGTCCGTCCCTGGTTTAACGCATCTCCTTATACAAAAGTCCAGCGTCCTGACCGGGCGCAGTGCGACCAGAATTTGATGGGACTTGGGCGGGAGGGGTTGTAAACTCGTGCGGATTCGCGTTTACTCCTGGCTTTTTTGAGCGCGAATGAACAACGAGTCGGGGGCATGGGTGGACGAAGAATTTGAGGCGCTGGATCTTGGCGATCCAAGGCGGGACCGACGGGCGAAGGGGCTGCTGAAGCGACTGGCTGCGAGGCCGACTGCGAGCATTCCTGGCGCATGCGAAGACTGGGCAGAGACCATCGCTGCCTATCGATTTCTCGGCAACGAGGAAGTCGAGTGGACAGACATGATGCAGCCGCATTGGGAGCGCACGGCAGGGCGGGCGCGGCAATTCCCGGTGGTGCTGTGCATTGCAGACACAACCGAGCTGTAACGCGGTGCACCGCGTTACAACTCTAACGCAGAGTGTATTTTAATGCGGAGTAGTTCACCGAAGACAATGTAACTGGACTTCTCTCAAAGCAGATCGAGTATCGCGTTTGTTCGGCATTGCTCCGCATAATATTGACGTCTTTCTGGCCCCGACTGGAGACTTCTGCTCAAGGAGGTCGACACACTTGTGCGTTGTCCGTCCTGCAAGTCACCAAGGATCTCAGAAAGGTTTCGCTTTGGCTCGGCAACGCACACATGCAGACGAGCGAGGTCTACTCACGTGCGGACCCATCGGTAAAATTGGAAGCGCTCGAGGCAATCGTCTCGCCAAATCTGCGTTCCCGACGCTTCAAGGCTACGGATGAACTCATCGCCCCTCTAGGATCGAGTTCCCTTATGCGGAGAAAAAGTAGTCAAATTCATTCGCCAACGGGGCCTCCACGAACGGGGCTCCGCATTAAAATACACTCTGCGTTAGAGTTGAATTTTAACGGCCAGGAGATCGATGGGCTCGGGCCCTTGAGCTACGAAGCGCAGAGGGGGATGTATCTGCATCCGACCTACGCTGTGACGCCGGATCGGGAACCACTCGGTGTGATCGACGCCTGGATGTGGGCCCGGGAGCCGCTGGATGCAAACGGGCAGCGGGTTGGTATTACAGAGAGCGTACGGTGGACTGAAAGCTACGAACGCGTTGCAGAACAGGCCGCGATGTTGCCTGAGACTCGCCTGGTCTACGTGGCGGATCGGGAAGGCGATATCGCTGCGATGATGGAGCGTGCTAATGAGCTCGGCAATCCTGCAGACTGGCTGATACGTTCCCAACACAACCGCAGCCTTGGTGAGGCAGGCAAGCTGTGGGACACGGTAGACGCCAGCGAAGCTCTGGGAGAGATCGGCTTCATCCTGCCGGGGCGCGCAGGCCAAAAGGCGCGCGAGGTCAAGCAGGAGTTACGTGCGCAACGCGTGAAGCTGCCGGGTAAGACGGGGCCAGCCGTCACCTGCATAGTGGCCCAGGAGATCGGCGCCCCGGCAGGCGTTACCCCTGTCGTGTGGCGACTGCTGACCAACCGGGAGGCTCAAGATACAGATGCCGTCGTCGAGCTGATAGATTGGTATCGAGCCCGGTGGGAGATTGAGATGTTCTTGTGCGTCCAGCAAAGGCTGGCGTATTCAGCGGGAGTCAGTCCCGCCGGGGTAAGAGTCAATGCCCCGTAGCTAGGATGGCAGCGTGCCTGGGAAACTGGGACGCTGAAGCCCATCGACAACGTCGTCCGTGGGGCGGCGGCGAGTCACCAGGCCGTAATGAAAATGAACGCGGATGTGGCCTCGAAACTCTGTCCCCGAAGGCCGAGCCTCCAAGAATAGGGCGAAGGCAGCAGAGCCTACCGCAGGCTGACTGAAGCGGTGGGATCCTTCGGCGGGGTGGAAGCGACGGCATGGTGGCAAGGATATGCTGAGCAACTGGAGAAGCCCTCCTTGCCCCGTCGAGAAATCGACGGAAGCTGGGTAGGTCGTATAACCGGCAACACCGGGAAGTCGGCCGAAGGCGAGAGGGTGGCGGACGGGTGTGTAGTAGTGACGAAGCGGGGTAATGCCCGTGGAGCGAAGGCACCCTACTGTGTGTAACTCTTCCAACATAAGGGAGGCAAGGGTGAGATGAGAAAGGACACCCGGCAGTTTGCAGGACCTGAGAAGGAAGATATACGTCAAGGCGAAGTCTGAACCGTCCTGGCGTTTCTGGGGTTTATACGTGCATGTCTGCAAGATGGAAACGCTGCAAGCGGCTTACCAGATGGCCAAGGAGAATCGCGGCGCCCCGGGCGGGGACGGCGAGACCTTCGAAGCCATCGAGGCGGCAGGGCGCCCAGGATTCCTCGAGCAGATTCAAGATGAACTGATACGACGTACCTACGCACCGAGGCCGGCGCGCAAGAAGGAGATTCCCAAGGATGGGGGGACGAAAGTCCGCGTCCTGTCGATTCCTTCGATCCGTGACCGCGTGGTGCAAGGGGCGCTGAAACTCATATTGGAGCCGATCTTTGAGGCGGACTTCCAACCGGGGTCATATGGCTACCGCCCCAAGCGGACAGCGCATGAAGCGATAGACCGGGTGGCTGGAGCGATCGTCAGTGGCAAGACGCGCGTGATTGACCTTGACCTGAAAGCCTACTTCGACAGTGTCCGGCATGATCGGCTACTGGGGAAGGTGGCAAGCAGAATCCAGGACGAGGATGTAATGCGCTTGCTCAAGATGATCCTGAAATCTTCCGGGAAGATGGGCGTCCCTCAGGGAGGCGTGATCTCGCCACTGCTCAGCAATCTCTACCTCAATGAGGTTGATCAGATGTTGGAGCGGGCGAAGACCCTGACTCGCCGGGGCAAGTACACCCAAATCGAATATGCGCGGTTTGCAGACGATCTGGTAGTGCTCGTGGACGCTCATGCGCGGCATGACTGGTTACATAAAGCGGTGGTCGTGCGATTGCGGGAGGAGTTCGCCAAACTCCAAGTAGAGATCAATGAGGACAAGAGCCGAATGGTTGACCTCACACGAGGCGAGAGCTTCGGATTTCTGGGGTTCGACTTCCGACGGACCCGTAGCAGTAAAGGGTTGTGGTGGGCGCAGTTCACGCCGAAGTTGAAGAAACGTACGGCGTTGATGCAAACGCTTAAGGAAGTGTTCCGACGGTATCGTTCTCAGCCTGTGGCACGGGTGATACAACGCATTAACCCGGTGCTGCGCGGTTGGGTGAATTACTTTGCTGTCGGTCACTCAAGTCGCTGCTTCCAAGTGGTCAAACGATGGGTTGCATTGAAGATCAGAAGTCATCTGATGCGCGCTCGGGGACGACGGGGCTTCGGCTGGGCGAGATGGAGTACGCGATGGCTCTACGACACTCTGGGGTTGTTCGACAACTACAGGGTGCGCTGGAGCATGCCGAAAGGATCCCCAGCATGATAGGTCTCATAAGCCGTGGTGCGAAGCGCACAGGAAAGCGGAGTGCGGGAAAACCGCACGCTCCGTTTGACGTGGCGGGGGCTGGAAACGTGACTATGGTAGCCGGACTGCGGTCCACTGCGAAAGCGGTGGAGTTACCACCGGAGCCTACAGGTGCGCGCGCCAGTCCTCGACCCTACCAATGTCCTGAAGAACGGGTGCAAGGTGGAAGCTTTACAGTTATCCCACATGGACCGCGTGGAACGGGCCCTGGTGTTTTACATGGTGGTGGCGTGGCGCATTGCCCGACTGATGCGTTTGGGCAGAACCTGCCCTGACCTGGACGCGTCGCTATTCTTTGATGCCGATGAGATACGAGGCGCGTATCTACTCGCGAAGAAGGCGCGCCCAAAGACGCCCGTCACGCTCAATCAAATGATCCGCTTGATCGCGTCACTGGGTGGTTTCCTGGGCCGCAAGTGTGATGGCGAGCCCGGCGCCAAAACGATCTGGATCGGCATGCAGCGAACCATGGATGCTGCGTTCATGATCCTGGCGCTACGGGCTGAGGACTCATGACTTCTGTATAAGGAGATGGGCTCAAGCGGCGCGGCTATCTGCCAATAACCGCGGCAAAACGACGGTCGTTGGGCCGCCCTGCCCTCACGCTTCCGGAATCAAGAACTTGTCGCGATTCTTACCGAGCCAAGCCGGTGCACGGCCACGGCCAGTCCAGTTGCACCCGTCTTGACTGGACTCATTGAGGCAATTCGGCAACTTCTAAATATCGCGCTACGAGCGCTTGGGCTTAGGGAGATCCCGCTGCTATTCGGTCCTGACTAGCGAGCTAATAGGCCGGCTCTTGTCGCCTGAGATAAGTCCGGGGGAACGCGCCGAGGCAGCGCAGGAAATGAAAGCTGAGATAGGGAGGCGCCTAGCGGCTTTCCGCGCGCAGTTTCCGGACGCCGCAACACGCACCGTCCACGGTTCACCTAGCGTGAAACATAAGTGAGGAACCGCCGATGGTGAAAGTCCGCACATTTCGTGTTTGACAGAGCAACAACGCCGAGACTTGAATCATGCGCCATACAGTTGCGATGTATGCTCGGACGACGTTTCGGTAGATCCCAGGGTAGGCGTAAGCATGAGGCAACGCCTGGTCCGACTCTGACGAGAATGTCTGGGGGACGGCAAGTTTCCGCCCGTCGTGCGCTCGTTTCAGACGGCAAAATCGGCCGGCGTACGCTTCGAGTACTTTATCTAATCGCGTATTTTCTCGCGACTACCGAATCAATATGCGATCTTGTTTGGCATCATAAAATTGCTCTTTAAATGTGACATGCGGAGCATAATCCTTAGTCTTTGATTCGATTTCGCCACGGGCAGTGCCATCAAATTTCGAACCAAATATTACTTCCGTGATTGCATCCGGTGGAACAGAGAACAAATGAATCGACGGATTCTCCTTCGGAATGCCCTCATCAGCCATCCCCAGATACTTTAGCATTCTCCACTCCTTCTCATATTCCCATTTCCTCGATTTTGTAAAAAATACTTCCTTGGGAATTTCCATTTTGCCGGGCTCAATATCGACCACCGGACGGGCATCACTGTAAATTACACTCATCAACTCACCACAAACCTTGGGATCGCCTTTTTTTGGTTTAAAGAACGAACTATTACTGTCAAAGCCAACGACGTACCCTGCATAGCTACCACCATAATGGGCCCACATCAACTCATTGCAGCAAGATTCCGTCAGCGATAGTACCCCAACGTTCTTGTTCGTAACCTTCAAGTAAACATTTAAATATTCTTCAATTTTTTTGTCTACATCAAACGAGCCTTCCAGAATATTTGCCGCAGAGGCCATACGAGCCCATGCCTCCTCAAGTGAAATATGAGGATTCTCCAGGACAAATCGAAGATAGGCGTCTCCGATATTTCTTTTGGTTATAGCTTGAACATATTCCCCCCGTTTTTCAATCTAAGTTCCGGCACAAGTTCGCGAGGATCATTCAGATCTTTTGGGGGCGTAAAACGCAACTTGAAGCCGTCAAAAAAACGATTATGGGACATGTATTTATAAATTATCATCATTATCCTTATAGATTTACTGGAGGCCTTCCATTTTTCCCGCTCACAACAATATTAGCCACACCCGCTGCAATTTAGGTTTGACAGGGCACCTCCCATTCTTGTATTTTAGACCGTAGACTCGATCCGAAACGCGTTCTCGCCCCATTATTTCTGCACCACTAATATGCAAAAACTCGGCCTCCAGAAAACGGAAGTGATTTGTACTCGTGGCAGCACGCGGCGCGAAATCCGACGCTCATCGCAATATATTCCGGCCAATCTTTCCCCGCTAGGCATTCCTCAGTATCGAAAAATAGAGAGCTTCATAATAAAGCAGCACCTTGAGTTCACGAGTTCAGTGGGCGAGTCGTTTCGGATCCGACTAAAAGGCCTCACCGTGGGAATAACCACTGGAGATCGATTTTTCCACAAGACTACTGAACAAGAAAGGCTCGGTGGTGTTTTGGACGCTTCGAAATACCCGAACGGGTCAGGTTATTTACTTGATTGACCACCTCAGGCACGAGGCTGCAAGGCGTTATCCCGTTGTGTGGTGCGTTCTGACGGGAAGCTTGGCTTGCTATATTGCAGCTAGCTTATTTTCTGGCCCAGCCTTCTGTGTGGCCGTTGGCTTGATTCTGTTGGGATCAATGCCCGTAATCTGTCGCCGAAAAACAGCGGCGTACACGCTGGAAACCCAGTGGAGAAGGCAAGTTCACACGGTTTGTGCGACCCGCAATAGTACACGCTAGCCAGCGATGCAGGTTCTGCGCTGAACTACCTACTACGTCGGCGCAACCGCCGGTGCATGCAGGCACATCCAGGATAACCGCTTTTGTAGGTGCCGATCGATCCATGCCGGATGACAGAAACACGGATCCACAACGCGACCGATGGCGTTGGAAAATCCGGTCTGACCAATGCTTAAGCCATAGACACCAGATTCTGCCCCCCAAGACCGGCTTCCGAGCAGGACCACCAACCCGATTACCTCGGTAATGTGATCCGGATAAGAGGAAGAAGATCATTCAAATAGTCTTCTGATACCTTCAGTGAACCTGAGCTCGATAAATGTACGGGGATTACTTTCCCTCCCACGTCAATCTTCACCTGCACCTTTTCAAGCGTAAATTTCTTCCCCGGGAGAAATCTTCCAGCGCCTTGCGCACATCCTCTTTTCCCTTTAGAAGAATTTTTGCATTAACTCCTTCTTCCAACGCAAGACCCGAGAGCTGGAGTGAATCCACTATTATTTTTCTGCTGATTTGATCCTGGAGTGCGTCCACCCAGTCCATTAGATTTATGGATAGCGGAGAAATGGACAAGGAGAAATTACATAGCTCCAGTAGTTTATTAACAAATTCTTTTGTACTCCGCTGACAATCTCGGAGCTCGATATTTGGGTAGTCTGAGAAAAGAGTAAAATCAAAGCTACGATACGTAATTCTCTCGAAAGACTCCTCTCTACCGAATGGATCCGTAGTTATTTCTTGGTAACTGAGCTTTTCGATAAATCGCCCCTCAAGTGAGTTATCCCTCACGCGCTCTATAACGAAACCATCGAAGCTCTCAGGGGTAAAGAGCTGAGCCCTTATTTTGATCATCCTCTAGGTCAAGCTCGTCCTCGTCCGATTCCTTTTTGATCGGTTCGACCTTCACACTGGTGACGTTGTCAAGCTTGAAGCCATTCAGCTTGCTAATCAACGACGTGAAGAACTCGGTCTTGGCCGCCGCAGTAGTGAATTCGCCAATCTCTATTAAGTCTGTGGGGATGTCAGTTTTCTTTTTCCCATCGAGCTTGTCCTTAAGCTTTCCAACAATCTCCTTTGCCTTGGCATTCGCAGGTAGCCTGACTATCGTTTTATTACCCTCGACATGGAACTCAATCCCCGCCTCTTTTGGGGTTCGTTGCACAAGCCGGGTTTTGGAATAATCAATCTCCGAGTATTTTACATTCACATTATACTGGTCAGTACCCTTGGCGTGCGACGACACCTTCTCATCAGTCGGCGATTCAGCAATATACTCCTTGGCGACCTCTTTAATATCATCGAGAGTCAACACTGCATTAAGGGTAATGGATGTTAGCTTTTCGGCGCGCCCAGCGTGCTCGCGCTGATCGAGTATTATATTCAGATCATGATAGTCATGAGTTAGCAATGAGAGGCTATTAATCAACTCCTCTCGGGCATCTTTATATGAATAGAATATCCCTCTATCTTTAGCCAATTCAAGGACGACAGCAGAGCTAATTCGTTGTTTTGACGACATAAGGACATCGTAGATCTCATTGTCCGTTGCGCAATATAGTAAGATGCTCTTAGACACGGTCCATCCCCAATTCCAATTCCGAGAATTTCGTGCGTACGTCGTTAATCTGGGAGAAATCGATTGAGTTCAGACGATCTCTGATATCTGGGCCGCCACTATACTCATCGACATATTGGTCCTTGGCTTTACCGAAAAGCGCGGCTGCATTTGGATGCGTATCAAGGATCTTAATACGCACATCCGTGTCATCAACCAGAATTTGGTAGTGCATAAGATAATCAATGAGATAGAGAAACTCTTCGACTGACTCGCCACGTCGACGATAGAATATGACAAAGCCCTTGCGATTTTGCTTCTTTGGATTGGTATAGGAGAGAATAACCCACGGTGCGGTGAGCATTTCAAGAGTTGCAGCTTTGGCATGCTCGAGCTGAACGTTCTTTCTACGCACCAAATGTGGATAGAAATACTTGCAATGCTCCCGATCTGGGAGTTCCCCAGCACCGCCCCGCATGTAAGCTATTTCATGATGAACATTCTCAACATTAGACATGCGAATGGCTGCCTCACCGGCTGCGAAGGTGGTCGTCAACGAGGCGATTTGGCAATGGAAACAGCGATGAGACGCCGTCAGAAGCGCGCGCGGGCAATCCTACGAGGTCGGTCGCGTGTCGTTGCGTGGCGTTGGCCACTGGAATTTCTGGGACTTGCGATTCAGGCCATCGCGAAACGCAAGTCCGGTAAATTCCATGCGCAGCCACTGCGTGACCAGACCGGCCGTGACGGGCTGATTCATGCGCCATGGTGCGACCGCGTTCATCGGGAAGGTCTCGACAAGCACCAGACTCAGCAGTTGGTTCAAAGTCCAGGCCATCGAGCGAATTTGCATCCACAACTCCAGCACGGTGCGCGATTGCTGCCAGAGATTGCTCACGCCGAACCAGCGCTTGAGATTGTGAAACAGCGGTTCTATGCCCCAGCGGCGCGCGTACAACTGCACGATCTCCTGGGCGCTCAAGTCCGTTTCGCTCGCGAGCAGCAGACGGGGCTTGGTCCAGGCCTGTTTCTTCGCATCGAAGAACTGGCACCAGACGGCACGCACCAACGCGCCCTTGAGGAAGCGCGCGCGAGCCTCGGCAGAGCGCAGGCGAACCTGCTGGTCTTTGCCATAGAGCGGCATGCGCAGTTCGATCGCGGGCAGTGCTTCGATGGCCTCGGCGTTCAGGCGCTCGCCATAGATGCGCTTGCGACCACGTCTGGGTGTGGTTGGCGGTGGCGGCACGAGAAACAGCGCGGTGTCGATGCGCGCCTGTCCAATCACGTGCATTTGTCTGCGCAGCAAAGGCAATACCAGGCGGGCGCGCATGAACCACGAATCGAACAGTACGCGCACCGGCTTGTTGGCCACGCCCGCCAGAGAGCGGACCAGCACCAGCGCGATTTTCAGCTTGTTGCGGTTGCCGGTGTTTGGCACCAGCCGCGAGAGAATTGGCAGCACCAGGTTGACCCCGCCGTTGCCCAGCGCGCTCACGCCCAGCGTAACCCAGCACTGGGCCCGTATGAATTGCGGCCGATTGATCTTGCGGCTGTGGTCGTGGCGATACGCGCAACCGGGCGCCTGCTCCGAGGAGCGCGGCACCAGCGTATCGTCGATGACCAGTGTCAGCACATCGCATGGCAGCACTGTGAGCACCAGCAAGAACAATTGGCGGGCCAAACGCACGGTGCGCAAGCTGCCGCGCCCGAGAAGCTTGTAGTAGGTCGTCCAGTGCCTGCGTCGCGCGATGGCGCTGATAGCGCGCGTCACCCAGCCTTCTGGCGAAACCATACAGCCGCACAGCAGCTCGACAAAGCTCCCGCGAGAGCGAATTGGCACGGCCAGAAGCAGAAGGTTGATCCATTCGGACAGACACAGTCGTACACGGTTGGACAAAGACATGGGCAATCGCAAGAGGACCGAAAACGATCCTCATTGGCCGCCGCGCTGCTTGCGCTAAAACCCGCGCAAGCAGCGCGGCGGCCACACGATCATTGCCCCATGTCAAGCATTTTTCGATTTCTTGAATCCATTTCCAACCCGCTCGTTGAGCGGGCCTGAATGTCTAAAGTTGAGGATGAACATTATTAAGCCAGAAAATGTCTTTGGGCCCAAGGACGAATATTTTCGACTTTCTTGGAATATCTAACTTATCGTTCTTAATCTGAACGAGCAGACCATTGAAATCTTTGTCATACTCACCGTCGTGATTGTAAACAAACAGTAGACCACAGATTTCTGGTGATACGTGACCGTGAATATACTTGCTGCTAAATTATTCACTTTTTTCTGCGCAACTCAGTGCTCGCGCAAGGCTTTCAATCGCGGAGCGAATACTGCTTGCAGTTATCGAACCCTTAGCGTAGCTTTTGAGGTCACAATTCACGTACGTCCGGGCCTGGGTGTACGGCTCCTCGTAATAAAAGACAACATCCGAGGGATGCGTAATAGCCTTATGACTGCTTTGATCTTCGCAAGGCCAGTTTATATTTGTCGGCCCCATCTTTTGCCAGAGAAATTCCGCAAAGAGCTCCTTTGAAAGCTTCTCTGCCATCTTGGCAATATTTGTTGTTTCTGCCATGTGCGTCCTTTTTTTAATTAGAAACGTGCACGTTTCCCTATTTTCCCGGCAAAATCAAACTGAGCATGTCATAAGAGAGACCTGCCCGGAGATTCATGTGAGCATTTGATCGCTTATTTTGCACGTTGGCAACCCCTCTTTCGGTGCCGACCGCGTGTGCCCAGCGAGCAGCCGCCTACGTCATAACGCTGTTTACCTTCGAGTCATTACAATCCCCTCCCTAATAGCCGTACGCCGCGTGCTTTTCTGCCACAAGGCGGGTAAGCTGATCAGGAAGGAGCATGCATGGCAACGAAACTCACCCGATACATCATGAGCGAGCAGTTCCAGGAGAACGCGCGCCGCTGCATTGCCAAGGCCGTGGCTCGGACACGTGCTGCGGGGCTGATTCCGGCCGGCGACCCACGCATCAAACCACCGTCCAGTAAGGCTTCCAGCCCTGCTACACCTGCTACACCTCTTTTCTAAAAAGTATTGGATAGTGGTAGTAGGGGGCTACCACATGCAGTGGTATGCGTAGTGGAGAAAAGTCTTGGAGATATGGTGTAACAGCTGTAGCGGTGTAGCACCGCCCGCAAAGCCGCGCCCAGCAAGGGATTGCGGATTTCCGCCTGGTGTAGCACCTCGCGCACGGCCTGTAGCAGCTTGGGCTCCGCCCTGCCCCCATTCTTTGTGCTCACCGCACCTGCCCCGCACGAGCCAGGCCCAGACAACGCCGTGGCGAAGTACAAACCATCGAGAACGGACAGACGCCCCCCCAAAAAATTGCAGGGTTCCGGCCCCTATATCCGCTCAAGCCGGCCCGCGTGCTCAGGCGTCCTGACCGGACATAGCCTTGCTGATGCCCAGGTCCCGCAGGCGCTCTGCAAGGTCGCGCACGGGCATACGCTGCTGCGCGGTCAGCGCGTCTTGCAGCACTTTTTGCTTGTCTAGGGCCATCCCCAGGATCGCCATGGCGTCCCGCGCGGAGACCGGTTTGCGCACCATCTCGCCTCGGGAGGTGACGACGCAATCGCCGTTCTCCAGCCGGTCCATAGTGGCGGCAAGCGCCAGATGGATCATCCTGGAGAGGGTGGCATCAAGCTCCCCTGCATTTCCATGCGGACTTGAGCGACCAGCGTCTCCCACCAGTCCGTCTTCTGCCAGTCGTAGATCGTGCGAACGGGGATTCCCGTGGCTTGAGCGACACGGCGAACGCTGCCAAGCAGAGCGTATTGAATGGCAACCCTGCGCCGGTCTTCGGAGGTGTAGAAACTACCCTGCCGCTCGATAATGTCCAGCATTGGAAGCTCTCTTGAACCAAGCCTCAAGCCATTGTAGCCCCTCCGATTACTGGATGAAATGGGGTACAGATAGGCTAGGTAGCCCGTCGCGGGAGCGGGGGGCACCTCTACCCTTGATACAAGTACTGCTGGAAGCCAACGAATGCCTTACGCACAAGGTCCGGCGAGCCAAGATCGGCGAACGCGTCGGCAATCGCGTTGTTGTACTTGAGCTTGAGCAGTGGGGCAAGCTTCTCTTCATCCAGTTCTTCTACGCCGACACTCACATAGTGTGAGAGCACGAAACTCAGGAACGCTTGCTGCTTGCTATTGAACTCCGTTCCGATGACAGCCTTGGCACGTTCGGCGCGCTCCTCGCGGGTGAGCGGCGCTTCAGCGTAAGCGACATGAGCCAGCACGTCGAAGAGGTCACTCTTCTCGGCTTCGATGATCTTCTGCATCTCGGCCAGTTGATCCTTGCCAAAGCCCTTTTCGGCTAAACCTTCGAGCAGTTTGCGGCGGGTATCCGGCGCGCTCCAGATGGCACGCAGTTCGTCCTCATCCTTGAAGAACTCTGGCAGTTTGCCGAATAGCGCTTCCATGAACTGCGCGGCAGACATGGGGGTACCATCCGGGTGCCAGAAGCTCGTCGCGCTCATGTACTGAATCTGGCGTCCCTTGCCGTCGGCCAGCTTGATTTTGACCTTCTTCTTACAGGTACAGGGGCAGTTGCCGCATTTCAGGCAGGGTTCCTTGGAGCAGGTGCAAGGCTGATTTCCGCAAACTGGGCATGGCTGCGGGGGCAGCTTGACGCAGGTACAAGGGTAATTGCCACACTTGGCACAAGCTTCCGGAACGACAGGCTCCCCGTCCCACTCAGGGTCGCTGAAATGGTGGTGCGCCTTCACGAAGTCGTAGATCGTGAAGTAGTCCTTGCCGTCGTAGAGTCGCGTGCCGCGTCCGATGATCTGCTTGAACTCGATCATTGAATTGACCGGCCGCATTAGCACGATGTTGCGCACATTGCGGGCGTCGACCCCGGTAGAGAGCTTCTGCGAGGTGGTCAGGATGGTTGGGATACTCTTCTCATTGTCCTGAAAGTCGCGCAGCCATTGCTCACCGAGCCCGCCATCCTCGGCGGTCACACGCTGGCAATAGTTCGGGGCGCTGCTCTTCTTGATCTGGTTAATCAGGTCGCGCACCGCCAACGCATGGACCTGGGTGGCGCAGAAGACGATGGTCTTGTCCTTCTGGTCGATGTCGGCCATGAAGATATCGACCCGCTTCTTCTCGCGCTCCTTGATCTCGATGATCTTGTTGAAGTCCGCTTCCTCGTAGCGCTTGCCAGCCTCGATCTCGCCTTCCACGAGCATGTCGTCTGGCGTGTAGACATATTCGTCCAGCGTGGTGGCTATCTGTTTAAGACGAAATGGCGTCAAAAAGCCATCATTGATGCCCTCCTTGAGCGAGTAGATGAACACCGGCTCACCGAAATAGTCATAGGTGTCGGCGTTGTCCTTCCGCTTGGGGGTGGCCGTCAAGCCAGTTGCACGGCCGGCGCAAAGTATTCGAGGATGCCGCGCCAGTTGCTCTCGTCGTTTGCGCCGCCCCGGTGGCACTCGTCGATGATGATGATGTCGAAGAAATCCGGCGGGTACTCGCCAAAGTAGGGCGAAGGGTGCCCATTCTTAGGCGGCCCGCTCATGAAGGTCTGGAAGATCGTGAAGAAGACGCTGCCGTTCTTCGGCACCTTGCCCTTCTTCTTAATGTCGTCCGGCGCGATGCGCACCAGCGCATCCTCGGGGAAGGCTGAAAAGGCGTTGTAGGCTTGATCTGCGAGGATGTTGCGGTCGGCTAGGAAGAGAACGCGCGGGCGGCGAGTTGGCTCGACTTCGCTCTTCCAGTCGGTCAAGTTCCAGCGACTCTGAAACAGTTTCCACGCCAACTGGAAGGCGATGAAGGTCTTGCCTGTGCCGGTGGCCAACGTCAGCAGAATGCGCTCGCGCCCCTCCGCTAGCGCCGCCAGCACCCGCTCAATGGCGATGTCCTGATAGTAACGGCCTTGGAAGTAACCACCTTTGTCTTCAAACGGCACGGCAGCAAAGCGGTCGCGCCAGGCGTTCTCGGAGGCGAAAGTGGCCTGCCACAAGGCTTCCGGAGTCGGAAAGGCAGGATGTTCGCCTTCCGCACCGGTATGCATGTCAATTCCGTAAATGCCTTGGCCGTTGCTGGCATAGGTGAAGCGAATTGAGAGCTTGCTCGCGTAATCTTTCGCTTGGCCTACGCCTTCCGTCAGTGGCTTGTCCCAAGCCTTGGCCTCCACCACCGCTAGCTTAGTGTTGCGGTACTCCAGCACATAGTCCGCCGTCAAGGCCTTGCCGCGCTTCCCCGCGCCTTCCAGCCGGCCGAGTGTGATTGGGTATTCCCGCCGGACGCGGCTACTTTCCACCACGCCCCAGCCAGCATTGGCTAGCGCGGGATCAATGTGCTCGGCTCGGGTTTCGGCTTCATTCATTATGAATTGACCGTATATTGAGGTTGCGAAGGAATCGCTGGAATACCAGCCTTGTCTTTCGTCGCTGGATCCTTCTCAGGTTCGTTCGCGACAAGAAATTTGAAACCTTTACTCTTCAAGTTAGCAAGAAATGCCTGGCCATTTCCTTTAAGATCTTTTTCCGACCACATCTCATAGATCAAGAGCCAATTCTTGTCCTTCTCTCGAAGATCTGCCGATTTGAGTTCATCAGATCGCTTCTTGATTGCTTTCTTAAATTTGCCATAATTGTGTTGCGTCGCATAATCCAAGAGCAATACATTTGTGACGCAGTCGTCCAACGCCACAACTTCTATCAAGTCCGCGTCATCCAAGGCGAGTTTTACGCCGTGCTTCCGCGCATAATGCAGCGCGTGGGCAATCGTATCCGGGTAGAGTTTCCGTAGTCCTAGCCGAACAAGCGAGGTCGAAAATTCAGCAATCCTTTGCTTTATTCCATCATGCCAATATCTGTCAAACACAAATTTATCGAGTAGAGGCACGAGATAAGGATACGCGATAGCAAGATTCACGGCCTCTTGCACATACGATCGTTTTGCTCTCGAATTCAGTTTACGCGGGCTCTCGCTGCCGGCCAGTGTCTTGATCGCGTAGTTTAGAGGGGTAGATTTGCCTGCTACTTGCGAGCATTCCAAGGCAAGATCAAGAAAGGATCGGACTGTCGGAAACCGTACCTCTTCGTCGTTTGGAAAGGCGAAGCGATTGAGCACCTGAATCCAGTTCTCCGTACTAGGCCTTGGCAGATCGAGGATGCGCGTCTTCTTGTCGTTGAGCGACATTTCGTAGGCGCGCAAGCACATACCCAAATCTCTGACGAATTTTTCGGCTTGTTCAAAGGTATCGGCGAAGAACGTATAGTCATCAACGTGCCGCGTAAGCTTTTTGTAGCCCTTCGCCTGCAACTCGGCATCGATACGGGTCAGAACGACTTCTGAAACGATGTTTGAGGCGTGCGGCCCGATTAGCAATCCGTTGGTCTGTCGATCACGCGTGTTCTGCGTGCATTTATCTAGCAGGTTGCCTGCCAGTGCAGTGAGGCTTCCCGATTTCTTGGCCTTGGTTTTCTCATGAAGTGCCCACGGAATGGAGTGCGTGTAAATGCTAGGAAAGCACGAGGCGATATCAGCCTTGACTACGAACTGAGCGCCCGCCCGCCACTGAATCTCTTCCTCTTCCAACTGATAGCGCTCGCTTCCCTTGTAGTTCATTTCAAAGATGCAGCCATCCCCGACATGCCGGACATAGATTTGGCTGATCTGGGGCTTTGGCTTGTTACTGTGGGTGGCAATCTCCTGCCAGTGTTTTGAGATCGCGAGCGCCTGAACTGCGTAGGCCTCTGGATGGGGAATGCCAAGGTGCCTTGGGATGTTGATGTCGCGCAGCGACTCGTAGCGGATGTAGTCGTGCGCGCATTTGTCTATGTTGCTCCTGAGCTTAGCCGGGTCGGGCTCTTCAGGAAGACCAGCCATTGATTCAGTCACGATGGCCGCCAACCCTACAGTCGCGAAGCAGGGAGGAACCTTTTCTGCGAAAAGTCCGTGATCCAGCAACCCCGTGAGCACGGCGGCTTCGCTCAGCCCTTCTTTTGTGAGATAGAACCACTCGAATTCCATATCCAGTAGATCCACCAACTGTGAATCTGCCGCCGAGATGGACATGTCGTTCATGTGGCGTTCCTAGAGCTGGCCGCTGAAGGCCTGATGTAGCATGGATTCTTTCAGCTCATCTGATGCTTCGATCTTGCGCTGATAGAGAGATTCAAGACTCTCCGTCGCAGCTGCCAGCTCATCCAACTTCTCAGCAAGCTGCTGTTGCTCATTCACGGATGACGGGAATGAAACCTCGATGGCCTTGAGAAGACTCGCCTTGATTCCCTTTACGGTAGCGCCAGTGCCTTTGTCGTGAATCTGCTTCTGAACAGGTGGCGAGAGCAAGAGATACTTCAAGAATGTACTATCAAGCGTTGACGCATCTGGCTGCATGATAATGATTCGCTGCGCAAATACAACCTTCTCGTCGGTATCAAGTTGTGCAACATTGGCCAAAGGAGCTTCCGTCGTGAAGAGCACATCACCACGATTAGGGATGCCCCGAGTCATCCAATCGTCGTAGGATTCCGGAGCAACGAACTCCATGGGCGCTTCTTGAAGGAAGCCCATCTTCACGTTTTTTGCGGTGATCAGCCGAACTCCACTCTCGGTTTTTTGGGGCGTCTTACCTCGATAGTCGATAAACCGAATGTGCTGGCCGATTGTTGCCTCTCTCCAACCCTCACCACGTTGACTGAAGACAGCATCCAGATGACCCTCGAAGAGCGCGCGGGCGTTTATGAGGTTCTGCGCGGCGTTGGCGCGGGCGATGGCGATGCCATCAAAGGTTTCGTCGAGAATAGCAACGATGCGTTGTTGTTCGTGAAGCGGCGGCAGTTGCAGCTCAAGATCTCGAATCTTCGCCAAGCTCAAATTTTTCTGACGAACCCCTCGCCTTTGATCGAGAATTTGATCGCGATTTGAATCTATTGCATATCGAATGAATGCCAAATCTGTTTTATCATTTGGCCTTACACCGGCAATCGCCTGATTGAACGCGCCCGCTCGATCCAAGATGGACATTTTCAAGGCTGCCGTGTCGTACATCCCGATCAAAAGCGATCCGGCTGGAAATAGCTTCGCGTTAGATCCTTCAAGTCCGGCGACAGAAAGACTCCTTTCCGAAGCTCTCGTGAATAAGTCATTCAACTCACCCGACGAATACCACGGAATCTCGCCATTCCAGAATGCCTTGTTTGAAACAAGCGGAGTGCCACCGCTTTGTATGTCAGCAATATCCCCGAGCCGAATGGTATGCCACGCCGCCTTCATAGCAGCACCCTAATGCTAGCCAGCACTTCTGCGCTTTCGGCATCCAGCGCGGCGATGTCATCCATAATGTCCAGCGGGCTACGGTGGGCCACTTTTTTGCCGCTATTGGGATTCTTCACCGAGAGATCGTAGCTGCTTGTATCAAGCAGTGCGGCATCCACCCCCAACTCTTCGGAGAATCAGCAAAGGTCTTCTGCAGTTCGACGAACTCGGCAAGATCGGCATCGTTGAGCGGGTTGGTCTTGCCCATGCTACGGCCAGGGTCGAGCTGGTAGTACCACGTCTTACGGGTGGGCGCGCCTTTCTCGAAGAACAGCACGACGGTCTTGACGCCTGCACCCTGAAAAGTTCCACTGGGGCAGTCGAGAATAGTGTGCAGATTGCAGCTTTCCAGTAACAGCTTGCGGAGGCTTACCGAGGCGTTGTCGGAGTTCGACAGGAAGGTGTTCTTGATGACAACGCCGGCACGGCCCCCAGCCTTGAGCATCTTGATGAAATGCTGGAGGAACAGAGAGGCAGTCTCACCGGTGCGGATGGGGAAGTTCTGCTGGACCTCGGCGCGCTCCTTGCCGCCGAAGGGCGGGTTGGCAAGGACCACGTCCATGCGGTCCTTGTCTTGAACGTCGGCGAGGTTCTCGGCCAGCGTGTTGGTGTGGATGATGTTGGGCGCCTCAATGCCGTGCAGGATCATGTTCATGATGGCAATCACATAGGCGAGGCTCTTCTTCTCCTTGCCGTAAAAGGTACGCTCCTGCAGAGTTTTGAGGTTGGCGGTACTGAGATTGGGCTTGGTAGTGAGGTAGTCGTGCGCTTCACAGAGGAAGCCGGCCGAACCACAGGCACCGTCGTAGATGCGCTCACCGATCTTGGGCTGCACCACTTGCACGATGGCGCGGATCAGCGGGCGCGGGGTGTAGTACTCGCCGCCATTGCGCCCGGCGTTGCCCATGCGCTTGATCTTCTCTTCATACAGCATCGACAACTCGTGCTTTTCGGTCTGCGAGCGGAAGCGCAGTTCGTCGATGTGGTCGATGATATCGCGCAGGGTGTAGCCGCTGCGGATCTTGTTCTTAATCTCGCTGAAGATCTCGCCGATCTTGTATTCGATGGTGTTGGGGCCGCTGGCTCGCTGCTTGAAGCCATGCAGGTAGGGGAAGAGCTTGCGGTCTACGAAGTAGACGAGATCGTCCCCGGTGAGCGCATTGTTGTGATCCAGCTTACCCTCTGCATCCTTAGGCGCGGCCCAGGCTTCCCAACGGTAGGGGGCGTCGAGGATATAGCTGTACGCCTTGCCTTCGAGCATCGCCTCGGCGGCCTTGTCCTGGTCCAGAGCGTCCAGATATTTGAGAAAGAGCAGCCAAGAGGTTTGCTCGGTGTAGTCGAGTTCGGTGGTACAGCCACTCTCCTTCCAGAGAGCGTCATCGATATTTCTGAAGGCTTGTTCAAACATTAGTGCTTCGCGATTCTGTTCGGATGGGCCAGAAAATCTGGCAAGTGCGTTACTTTACCTGGCACTGGTTCTGCATGAAGACGTCGAGCTAAGCGGAGATGGAAAAGCTGCCGGACCTGCGCATCGAGGTTGAAGCGTCCATCGATGGCGCGCAATAGGTCGCTCTGCGTCTGCTGTGGTGGTGGCTGCGAGCGCTTCGGCAAGCAGGCGCAGCTTGACTACGCAGCTGGACGGGTCGAAGGCGAAGATACGTTCGGCAGTTGCGCCTAGACCGGCAAGCAGTGGTGAGTGCTCGGCTAGAAAGCTGAAATTGCTCGGCTCGCGCATTGATTGCCCTGGATGGTTCTTATCGTTGGTTTCATCAAGGAGCCCCCGCGCAACGAGACCTCGGTCGGCAAGCTCGGAACGCTAGTATAGCGGCGAAGGTGACCCAGGATAAGGCGATGCGGCATTGATGGCGCCATACCCCACCCAGGTTGGGTAGCGGCCGGAGAGATCGGGCTGGGGTCAGCCAAAATCCATTTTGGAAAATGCGCGCCACCATCGGAAGCCCTCAAAGGCCTTCTCGGCGCGAAGGAATTTGCCCCCTCCCCCCTTGAATTAGGGAGGCAGCGTCCGTCTGGCTCGGACAAATCGAGCACCCCGAGGGACTGAGGTGGTCAGTCCAGGACGAGTTCGATTGAGCACACGGGAATGGCCGTTTGTGCTGCAACCTAACCCCCGCCTAACCCCGGAAAAGACGAAGGGCCACAGATTGCTCTGCAGCCCTTGTAAATGCTGGTGGGTCGTGCGTGACTCGAACACGCGACCAACGGATTAAAAGTCGGAAACCATCCAGGGCGGGTGCAGAAAGACTACACAAGATTACATGGCAAGACAAGCCTCTGACGTCGCAGGGTGCTACACCAAATTGCCCAGCATCTCATCTGAATTCCGGCAGAATTCCGGCAGCTTGCTGCACCTCTGCGGTGGATCGAACCTAGGAAGCAAGGGGTGCCATCCGCAATGATCTGTACGAAGCACCAGTCGGACTCACTCATCCTCCTCATCAATGCTCGTGAGGAAACCGCCTCGTCCGCCCGTGCCAGATGCCGAAGCTCAAAAAGTGGAGCACAAGCCTCATATTCGCGAGCAAAACATCCCCTCGCCCCGTCGAAATCGGAGCGATAAAAGCGGCTGTAGGCTGGATCGAACTCAGCAACCGCCAGGCGGCGTGGATGTCGGCCCACTAGCTCCGCAACCTTTGCTTCCATTCTCACGAGGCCTCTGAGGCTTGGTGCAGTCTCTCCCCTCAGATACTCGCTGAGCAGTTGGCCAAGCGGGTTGCCAACCAATCCCAGACGCTCTTCGATGGAAACGCGGTTCATACCCCGCTGCGCACCATACTCGATGGCCTCTTCCGCCAATGCTTGCGCCGCCAACCTGCGCTGAGTCGTCAAGTCCGTTTTCACTTCCCATCCCGTTGCGCAGAAATCTGCCTTAGACACTGCTGTCGTGAGCCGCAAAGATACCCCTGCCTTCAGAACCTTACAGGGTGTCACATGGACTTTCGAGTTTTATTTGCGAGGATGGACTCTGCAGCATGGATCGATACGCGCGAACTCGCGCTGCTGCTGTGCACCTCCGAAAAGAACATCGTCGTGATGAAGAGTCGCGGTCAGCTGCCACCTACGGTGTTCCCGAGCCGCCGAGTCAACCGTTGGCTGGTGGGCACCGTGCGGACCTGGCTTCGACAAGCGGGGGAACCGGCAGCCCAAGACGATCAAGAATTCGTTCGCCCGGCTGAGAGAGTGACGGGGGGACCCGCGCTGCCGGCCAATGTCCGACGTATCGGTCGACCAAGAAAACCTGTCGAAGCTGTTTGAGGCCGAGGCATGACTGAAACGGATGGCGGTTGGGCAGTCAACATGCACTTGCCAGACCCCCTTGATTCGCGAACCGACACCCATGCATTTGGCGGCGTCGGTATTCCAATGGTGACGGGGTTGGGGTCGTGCCCAGGTGGAAGGACCACTGAGAATCAATCAGATTCTGGTCCGAACGGTGCGCAAGCCCCCTTCGGCCGCCCACAAGTGCTTCCCCCTCGAGGCGTTGAACGCTTACGCGTAACCGCAGCTGACCGGCTGCTCGCCGCGGGCGAGAGTATCGCGAGCGAGCCGCCGTCGCCTGAGGAAATTCTGTTTACTCATACAGTCTTTTGCCAAGTGGCGCTCCCGCGCAGTGAAGTCTTCGACCAGAACGGAGTTTCCGCCACCGAGTTTATGCGTCGTTGGGGCGAGGCCTGGGTATCGATTTCCGCCGGCTATCTGGATGAAGGACGGGGGCCGGTGCGTCAAACAGTCCCATATGGGGTGTTGCCGCGCCTGGCCATCTCGTACATCAATAGCTACGCGATTCGCGAGAAGAAGCGAGAGGTCCCGATAGGAAATAGTGCTGCGGAATTTATGCAGAAGCTCGGCCACGGTAATCAAGGTGGTGCTCGGTATGCTGCTCTTCGAAGAGCCATGCACTCACTTGCTGCCTGTCGGCTGCAGTTGGGATATCTAGGAAAGACATTCAACGGACAACCCGTTGAGGAGTTCTACGCATGGCCAAAGGGATCAGTGGATCAGCGCACGCTGTGGCCCGGGGTAGTCCTTCTCTCGGAAAGCTATTTCGAGTCCCTAAGGGGCTTCTCTGTGCCTTTGGACCAACGCGCGCTACTAGCCCTAAGGGGGACAGCGCTAGGCTTGGACATATACACCTGGCTCGCGCATCGCCTTCGGAAGGTACATGTTGGTAGGCCGGACAGGATCTCCTGGTCGGCGCTCACCGGACAGTTTGGCCAAGAGTACGGAAACGCGGACAACTTCCGCAAGGAGATGAAACGCGTACTTCGCCAAGTACTTGCGGTCTATCCAAGCGCACGGGTAGAGGTACACAGATGGGGGCTTGAAATCTTCTCCTCGCCACCCCCGTCGCACCGAAGGTGACGAGGTCGGGATGGTCATCTTGACCCTAACCATTTGGGCACCCTTTGCCGCGCCAGTCTGCGCAGGCTGGAGACGCCCGAAGAACGGGTTCCTGCGGTGGAAAAGCCTGTGCACACCGCAAGTTATCCACGGAGGATCACCCATGGAAGTACGGCAAATCGCCCCGTTTCCGCACGGCAAATCACACCGATCCGATGGGCGTATGACGGCAAATCACCCCGCTCTATACAGATACGGTAGTTATTTCATATACCCCTCTGATAGTCACAGTCCGCCAACTGTGGATATTGGCCTGACTGTCATTGGGTCTCTCCCGGTGCGGAGCGCGGTACTTCCGTTGCCGTGGCTCTGGTGGAGCTCGCCGGCCGGCGACCTGGTGGCGATTCCGTTTGATTATCTGGAGAAGGCATGACTACCGTATCAGTTGAGCTCGAGCTGGAAGACGTGCACGCGATGGCGTTGGCACAGTTCGTCAAGCGCGTGACCTGGTCGGATTTCCGGGCCTGCGCTGTGGACGACGAGGAGGCGTATTTGATCCGCGCCGCGGTTGACCGGGTGGCAAAGGCGCTGGCGGAGGTGGGCTATGCACCAAGGTAGCCAGGCGGCGGTGTGGCGGTGGCCCGGGAGACGATCCTTGGCAACCGATTGGCAGGCGTCCGGCGATCTGGTCGCACTTCGGGGTGAATTGGTCGCGCATCCACTGCGGGGTTATCTGGTCGCGCTTCGGGGTGAATTGGTCGCGCATCCACTCCGGGGTTATCTGGTCGCACATCCCAAAAACCTGGCGACGGAGATGCGCAGATCCGGGTCGCCCCTTCGGGTCGGCGCTCTCCCTTGCGCCTCTCGGCGCGGGGACCCGTACGCCTCGACCCGGGCGCGCGGCGCGCGCGAGCCCTTGTCGACCCTCATGCGCCTGGCATGCAGGAAATTGGGGTTCGGCTACTCAGGCTCGGGCAAACGCCGCAGGCGTGCGTCAGGCCCGAAGGGCTACGCCGCGGGGAGCCGGTGGTCAATTGCGGAACCCGCCCTAGCGGGCTGTCCACGCCGCCAGGGGTGGACAGCGCAATTGTCCACGGGCGGGCGCGGGAGTTCCGCAAACTCCAGCGTACCGATGGCTTGCGGGGGTGCAGGGATCTCCCTGCCGAACGGAGGTGCTTGTAGACGCGCAGCGTCGTACAAGCACCGTAGTGAGTACGTCTCTTCTTGAAGAGACGGGACAGGAACCCTCCACGATGAGATACCAAATCCTACGGGCTAGGAAACTATCCAGCTACGGAAACCTCAATGCGAGCGGGCAACACACATGGCGGGAACGTGCTACGCCGAACGCCGATCCTTCTAGGACCCCTAAGAACCGAGACCTGCGACCGGTGTCCAGCGCATCCGCTCTCGTCGCTGCAGTCCGTAGCCGCCTGGCACTGGCCGACCAAAAAGCGCAGAAGCCCGTTATCTGCATTGAGTATCTGATCACTGCGAGCCCGGAAGCGTTTGCCAGGCACTCAAAGGGGAAGGGACTTGCCGACGATTCGGCCTACTTCGGCGATGCGCTGGCCTATCTCGAGCAAGTGCACGGGCCGCAAAACATCGTTGCAGCCAACTTGCAGCTCGATGAGCGAAGCCCTCATCTGGTTGTGTATGCGGTCCCCTTAGTTGAGACGCCTGCGCGAGTCCGAAAGCGATCAGTCATTGTCGGGACGGAGCCGAATGGGGAAAAGCGGAGAGAAATCCGTGAATATGCGGAGGCCGCTGCAGTGAGGCTATCGGCCGCACACTTCCTGGATGGGCGGCCGAAGCTCGCCAAGCTGCAAACAGACTTTCATCTGGCAGTGGCCAAGAAGCATGGCCTGGAACGCGGAGTAGTCGGTTCAAAGGCTAAGCATGCTCGAGTTAAGCGGTTCTATGCGGTGGTCGATGGAGAGACGCCGAGAATACCGAAGCAGTCTCTCCCACAGACCGGAATCTTGGAGGGAAAGTCAGCCTATGGCGCTCGGGTGCAGAAACAAACCGAAAAAGTGTTCGCATCAGTTATTGAGCCTCTCTTCGTCCGATCCCAGGCCCTTGATACCGCGAGGATGCGCGCTTCACTTTCTGAGCAGCGTCATAAGGAGGCGGAGCGTAAGAGGCGAGAAGCAGAGAGGCTTGCTGAACTGGCTCGCGTGGCTGAAATGGATTCGAGACGATTCGCGGAAGCGCTAGCGAAGGAAAAGGAAGGGCTTCTCATGGATCTCTCTCCGGACGAAGCTCAGAAGGTGCTGGATGCCTATCGAGAGTTCAAGAGAAGGCGCAACGCTGACCAGGCTGACGCGAAAGAAGGCAGTGGCGAACCTCGTCGCCCGTCGCCGAGATCGTTTTAGTCGACCCGAAGGCAATGCAGCTTCGCGTCGACTTCGCGTCGAATCCACTGCAGAAGCATCTGCATTCATGCCTACTGTGCATCTACGCGTCGTTTTGGCGTCGTTTACGCGTCGCAAACTATTAACCAACTGAAAGGAGCGGGAAGTGAAAAAGAAGACGGTCTTGCGCAGGGTGGGGAGCTTTATCAATCCCTTGGCTCCGCTGGCATCGATGAAGCGTGCTGTCGAGAGCGGCTGGAAGACGATTGCGGATATGGACGCAGAGCTTAGAGAGCGCCGGAGAAATCCGAAGATCCGCACTTTCAAGGAAGCGATGGCGGCTCGTTCGCGAGACGCTATGCCACTGGCCGAAATTCAGCTTGCGTGCCTGACGAACCGTCGGGTGGCGATTGTCGTCGCCCTTCTTTCCTTTGTGTACTCATCATCTAGCTTGGTATCGGGCAATCCGTTCGGGGCACTGGTCGGCTTTCCTTTTACGGCGTTGTCCCTATTGAGTGCACTGAAGTATGCACATCAATCTTGGCAAATAGATGTCGGGCAGGCCTCGCCTGATGATGCCTTGCCCAGCGTCCAGCAATTTCTCCACACACCGGGTGCGGCCAGGCGGATCCTCAATCCACAACTATTTGACTGAGGTTGTATGGACAGTAACATTCATACAGAAGCGTGCCGCCGCACGCATACGCTGACTTTGCGTCGCTCCCTGCACGGCGTTTTCGGCAGTGTGCTGCCGCTGTGTGCTGCCGCGGCATGGGCACAGAACACAAGCATCGGAGAAATCCAGAACGCGGCGAACCGCCCTGGCGACAAGTCCATGGCGATGCTGGAAATGGTTTTCGGCAACGTCATCCACAATCCGCTTGCAGCCTCCGGTGGGGCGGGTTCTGGCATGTTGTCAACTATCTTTATGGTCATCAGCTCTTGCATTCTCGCGATTGCGACGATTTGGGCGATCTACCATTTCGTTTCTTCTTTGATCTCTACTGGTCAAGAGGGCGAATTCCTTGGACAGAAGAAGTCCTCTCCCTGGTATGTCATCCGCACGAGCGTCGGCTTCTGCTCCCTGGTACCGGTGTTCGGTGGTTACTGCGGAGCGCAGGTTGTCATGCTGTGGGCCACAATGATGGGCGTCGGAGTCGCCAACCTGACACTCGACGCGACCATTGCGGTGATCAAGAGCGGCGGCTCCATGGTAAGTACGCCAGCATCACCGACCGCAAACACACTCGCGCGTACGCTATTTGAAGCGAACCTTTGCGGTGAAGCGGTCAACAGAGCGATCGACAACATGCCAGCCGAAGTCGGCGTTAGCGCTGACGCGGCGGAACGCTTCACTGCGTCAATGGTCGGCAAGCAAATCCTCGTCAGGAGTGGGCGGGGCCAGTCATGTGGCGGGGCATCCCTCGCCTTGCCTGATCCGCCCTCGATGGTGGCCGGCCCCGAAGCAGGCTTGGCAGCGTACTCGCTCGATACGTCTACACTTTACGATCCGATGCTCGCCGCCCATCAGAGTGGACTGAGCTCGACGCAGGTGACGGTCAGCGCATTGGCGAAGGAGTACGTGGCGGCCGTGAATGCCGGCACAACACCTCCGAATGTGTCAACCGCCCTGAACAGTGCTGCGCAGGCGTACGAGAACGGTATAAAGAACGCCGTGGCCGGATCCCGCGGATCAATTGAGGGTCTGTCCAGCAAGATCGAACAGAACCTCAAGCGCGATGGCTGGATCATGACAGGGGCGTGGTATCAGACCTTTGCTCAAACAAATGCTCAAGTGTCAGCGCTGACGAACGCTACCGCATCCGCAGTCGCCGGTACCGATCCGGAGAATCTCGCGTACCCGCAGCTTTATCGCAAGGTGCTTGCGGCTTATCAGCAACAAGTGCGCCTGGATGCTGCGACTCACAGCTCGGGAGGGAACGCGGTAGCAACATTGCAGACCGGATCATCGGACGCAAAGGGCTTGCTCTCGACGATTTTCAGTGGGCAGGAATGGGTAAAGGCGGCCGTCGATCTGAACTCCAACAACGGAAACGGCGGTTCGAAGAATCCCATGATCGGGATGAAGAATCTCGGTGACTCGATCCTGACGGGTGGATGGGCCGCGCTTGGCACATACACCACCATCAAAGCGGTTGAGGGTGCAAGCGAATCGAACGCCGGGAAGATTGCGAGCGCTGCAGCCGACGTGGCAACACTCGGTATCGCGGGTGCGATCAAGGCAACGCTGAAAGGCGTGCTGGATGGCTTGGCACCCTTCATCGTGATCGCGGTTCTCTCGTTGTTTTTCTTTGGCGCGATGCTGTCGATCTATATTCCGTTGGTGCCTTTCATTGTTTGGTTTGGCGGGGTAACGTCGTGGTTCGCTGTTGTGGGCGAAGCGTTGATCGCCTCGCCTCTCTGGGGCCTCACGCACTTAGACGGCGATGGGGAGGGCTTGGGCCAGAGATCCACGCACGGCTACATCTTTCTATTGAATGTTCTTCTGCGGCCCGCGCTGATGATGGTTGGCTTTGCCCTCGGCAGCGCAGGCGTCATGGTCCTCGGGACGTTGCTGAACACGATGTTTGGCGTCGCAATGGCGAACGCTCAGTTTGATTCGACAACCGGCCTGGTAAGCATCATCGGATTCATCGCGGTCTACCTGTCACTCTGCCTGAGTACTATCCACGGTTGCTTTAACCTGATTCACATCGTTCCGGACCAAGTGTTTTCCTGGATCGGCGGGCAGATGTCGAGCAGCCTAGGGCGTGATACAGATGATCGTACTAAGCAGGTCTTCTTGGGCGGCGTCGGGCACGGCCGTGATGCGGCGCGAGGCTCTGTTGGGCGCGAGCGCGCCCAGCGAGCCGCTAATCCTGAGCCACGGCCGTCAACGGGCTCAAAGGGGCACGAGCCGAAGGGCTACGTGGAGTAGGTTCCTCCCAGCAAAAAGGAGCCCGCAATTTGCGGGCTCCCTTTACTATGTGCCGTCGGTTTTCACGCGCGACGAGATGAGTGCATTTCTTCGTTGTAGGCAGCTTGGCCGATGCGTACCCGATTCTCTTTTACAAGCAGATAATTCTGAGGATCCAATTTGCCGAGCTCAGTCAAGGCGACATCCCGTACAGCACGGGCTCCAATCAGATTAGCTTTCGCTTCCAGAAGCAGGCCTTCGAGTTGGCGAGCGTACGCGGCCCACTCATTTGCTGCTAGAGCATTCTCGTTTGCAATGCGCGTGTTTTGCCGCGCTTGCCCCAAGAAAAGCATATCCATTGACATATCGTTCGCCTCGAGTCTGTTGCAGTATGAACGGATTCTGTATCGATTAATATACGGATGCATGGACGACTACGCAAACACAAATCGAGCCGGTGCTGTCTTGCCTTGGAGTGGTCGACCACTTGCTGCTGTGAGCAAGTGTCGTTTACCATCGCCACACTGGGTGCCGACATCGCACGCACACTGGAGCCACTCGCTGCTACGCCATCACGCAGATTGCGCACGATCCGGGAACTCACTAATGCAGGCATACCAGTGCGCGTCAGCGTGGCGCCCGTGTACGGAGCCACCGATAAGCGGCCGTTGGGGGGACGACCGCAGACGGCTATTCCTGTTAAGGATTGTTCGACGCCTGCCCACACGCGCCGCTCCCTCTCACAGTCCTGCAGACAAGGGCAGACATCAAACAATCCTTAACAATTGCGGCCGGCCGCCGCCACACGGTGACCACGCAATTGCAGCCCTAAAGCGGACAGTAAGCTAGAGATCCTTGCGGTCCCTCATGTGCTGACAAAGGGCATGACGTAGCCGAAGTACTCTGACTGCGGCTTCCGGGCAACGTCCCACCGCTTGGCGTAGCTGGCCGGTCGTTCCCGCTGGTCCGCATGGGTCAGAACAAGTCGCCGCTTGGCTCGTGACACTCCGACGAAGAACGCACACCGGTTGGCATCCTGATCTCCGAAGAAAATCTCCTCTTCGACGGCCAGCATGATGACCGAATCGAACTCCAACCCTTTGCTCTTGTGGATGGTAAGGATTCGAACTGCCTGATCGTCCGACAGGCGCTGTAGCGCTTTGGGCAGATCTGGCTCAACCTTCAAGAGTTCCTCGATGCGTTGCTTGGTGCTCAGGATCACCTCCCGCAGGCGTTCCGCTGATTCGTAGTCTGGTGACAGGGCTACCAGCATCTCCTTCCCCATGTGGTTCAAGAACTCTCGGACATATCCCCACCAATCCGCGTATGGGTCGCCAATGATGGAAGCAATGGCAGCCTTCTCTCGCTGCTGTTTCAGTACCTTCGGTACGTCTCGTCGGGCATCGGACTGGAACTCGTCATCGGCAAACGGCACGAGTTGATTGATTAACCGTGCCCATGCCTTGGGCTCACGCTCGCCGTAAAGGCATGCCAGATAGTCCACGACGAGTCGCGCCGCCGGCTCTGCGGTCAGGTCCTGAAGCTGATGCTCATTGCGGTAAGGAATTCCACGAGCTTCCAGCGCGGCCATGAGGCGGTCGGCATAGAGGTCCAACTGCTTGGAGACAAGGACGGCGACTTCCGGCAGCGGTACTGACTCTTTGCGCACCCACGTGGCGATCAGGTCGGCTAGATAGTCCGCCTCCTTCTGCGAGTCTTCAAAGCGCCAGCCAAAGACCTCGCCCTCATTGCCCGCCAGTTGCTCCTCGGGCATCACAGAGGACGCATCAAGCACGCGGATGATCTCGTTCTGCAGGCGCAGCAGCTTCGGCTTCGAGCGGAAGTTCCGATACATATTCAAGGGGACGGCCTTGAAGTCCGTCGCGAATGTGGCAAATATGCCATCCAGCGCTCCGGCCCAGCCCATGATCTTCTGCTTCGTGTCTCCCACCGCTGTGAGTCGAATGACAGTCCCTTGGAAGGCGATCTTGATCAACTCATACTGGTCGCCCGTGCAGTCCTGGAACTCATCCAAGAAGACATCGCTGTAGGTCTGGCGGATTGCGTGCCTGGCCATCGCGCAGGTGTTGAGGATCTTGACGGCGAGCGGTACCAGGTCGGCAAACTCGATCTGCTTGCGCTCGACCCGCTTGTCGCCGAGCTTGTAGCCGGGATCGAGGGCGTCCTTGCCGGTGAGTACGGGCCTGAACCGATCAATGATGCGTTTGGCGAAGGCGTGAAACGTGTAGCTGTCGAAACGGGATGCGAGATCCAGGCCACAGCGGCGCACTACCCGTTCCTTGAGGTTCTTACTGGCATCGACCTTGAAAGAGATGGCCAGAATCCGCTTCGGATACCGGCAAGAACCGGTGCGCAGCAAGAAGTCAGCTCGCTGAGCCAACATCTCCGTCTTTCCGGCGCCAGGGCCGGCCGTCAATGCGAGGCAGCGAACTTCCTCCTTGGCGGCCCGCAGTGCGTTCGGCTCCAGAGTCAAGCCGTCGGCCGGAGCCCATTCGTGGGCTGAAATCACTCTGGCAGCTCCGCAAGCTTGGCGATCACTGCATCCGCAAGTCGCCCCAGGGAGGCCGGCAGTGTTGCCAACAACTGTGCGTCGGTCAGCTTCGCCAGAGCATCGATATGCGCTGCTGGCTTGCTTCCCAGCTTGAACCTCTGGTGATACGTGCCGAACAGCTGAAGTTCACCCGCGTCGTACTGCGCCGAATTGTGATGAGACGGTCCAAGTACTGCGCTCAGGATAGCTGGGGCCGGGGGAGGGGCAGCGCCGGGCGCATCGTACTGGGCAGCGTACGCCGCCAGCATGGCGAAGTCCAGATCCATTGGCGCTGAGAAGAAGACGTCCCGCTGCTCCATGAGAGTTAGGTAGTGCGGATAGTTCCGTACCAAATGCTTGTCGTCGTTCCAGGATGGAACTCCCTGATCCGCTGGCAGGACTTTCGCGGGAGCGAAGATCTGCAATTGGTCGTTGACGTACTTGATGCGGCCCCAGCCACCTCCGTGTCTGGCGACGTCCAGGTCGAGCAGAGTGATGTACGGGATCTCCAACGCCGACAGCAAGCGCCAGAAGTGGTTGACATGTCTTCCGCCGAGCGGAGCGATCGTGACCGCAGACTCATCGACTGGCGCCTCCTTCGCTTTAAGAACTCGCGGCAGCACAACTTCCTCGCTGTCGCCTTCACCCAGCACGACCAGGCGGGAGAAGTAGATCTCCGGGAAGGCCTGTACGGCCTCACGGACAAACTTGTGTGCTTCGTCGGCTTTGGCTGGCATCTGGATGCATGTAACTCGGGACACCCGCTCCGCTGACAGACGAAGGTACCGGATCTGTTCGGGCTCGACGCGTCGGAGCATCGACGGCGCATGCGTGGCGATCAGCGCCTGAGCATCAGGATTGCGCGCCATCTTGGTCAGCGCATTCACAATCCGTCCCAGATAGTGGGCCGAAAGGCTGTTCTCGGGCTCCTCCACACTCACAATCGTGAACACCGGTGGCCGTAGCTTCACCGGATCAAAGGACTTCTCCTTGCCGGCGAGGACAGCCTGCCCGATGGCCTGAGAGCACAGGACCAGGGATAGATAGAGGATTGACTTCTGTCCGTCACTTAGGCGAGAGAAATCAACGAACTTCTCATCGTGGCCTGGCGAAAACGAGACGGAGAGATGCCGGCACAATGCCTCAATGTTCGACGCCACGAATGTGACTTTTGGATCGGAGAAGAAACTGCCCTTGTGAAGTCCGCCCCATACCTCGTGCAGGGACTGGCTGAACGAGTTCACCGAGGCGTTGGCGGCCAGGCTCTCACTGATCTGGTCGGTCAGGCCCTTGATCTCCTCGCGTTCCGCGTCCCAGTTCACGGCCTTCAAGAGACGACCGAGGAGCGCGTTTGCACCATAGGTGATGTGATCTGCTGGATCGCGCCGTGCAGGAAGATAGTGGACCTGGATATGGCTTCGCTCAGTCCGCGGGACCACCGCAGTGCTCAGGGGCGTTCCATCAGCGTCCACGTCAAGTACGTAGACCAGCGACTCCTCGATATCGCCATCGGCCCCCAAGGTGGCGCTGAGCCGGAACCGAACCCGCGGAATGCCGTCTGGTTCATCGAGGCGCATGTGGCCGAAATGGGGGGCGACGGTCGCGCCAGCGTCTGCCTCCAGAAGTTCTGGAAAACTAAAGTCAAGCTCGATCCACAGTTGCCGCTCGTCGGGCTCGTCCTCCTCATCAGCGGGAACGTGGAAGTCGGATCTCTGCACACGACGCAGGGCTGGGTCGACCGAGAAGACGCGACAAAGCGCGATCAGCGCGGCCGTCTTTCCGGATCCATTAGGACCAATTAGATAGGTGACATCGTTAAGGTCGATCTCTGTGGACGCATCTCCAAATGACTGGAAGTTGTGGAGGCGAATGGTCTGAAGCTTCATACAGGTTCTCGTTGGTCCAGACAAGAGAATTCCCAGGCAGGATCTCCTACCACTCCTACGCCGCTGGGGTTCACATTAAACTGAGATAGATCGCGGCCGACTCGCCTACACCAGACGCAATTTCGGCGGAACTCTTGGCGCAGAACCCACATCAGCAGCCCCTGAAACCACGGACAGGTTGGTCAGTTGGAAGGTCAGCGCATTGATCTCATCCACGCTGAGACTAAGGCTCTCTGCGATTTCACGGCGCCCCTGCTTTCGGCTATACAGAATGTCGAGCACCTTGGTAAGGAGCTGAGAGGTTTCTCTCTCCATCGGCTCAGGCTCGTTCGTACGATAGCCACTCTTGGCAATCTCTATGCACAGGCTTCGATAGTTCCACTCACTGACTAGCCCAAGGGAGTTGAATCGGTAGGCCAGCGCGGCCAGCGACACCCCCAATAGTGCTTCAGCCTCATCAGGTACTTAGTGGTGTAGGTGGGAGGCTGGTTGGCCGCCACGCTTTCCTTCGGCATGAGAAAAGCGGAGGCAAATGCATCGGCCTGGCGCTCCATCTCCGGTCCATGGGACTGACCATGCTGCATGGTGTAGATGTCCCGCACCAGATGTCCGAGCTCGTGAGCAGCATCGAAGCGGCTGCGCTCGGCAGACTTGATGGTGTTGAGAAAGACGAAGGGCTTGCCTTCGTACCAGGTGCAGAAGGCGTCCACCTCACGGGTTTCTTCGGTCAGAGAAAACACACGGATCCCTTTGGACTCAAGCAGATGGACCATGTTGGGAATGGGTGCATTGCCCAGCCCCCATGCCCTTCGCAGGGTAGCTGCAGCCTCCTCAGGGCTCAGGTCGCACAAGTCCGGCAGGTCCGCTTGCGGCAGGCTGAAGCGGTCTTCGATCCACTGGTTGACCTTGAAGGCAATCGCGCCCGCTGCGAACGCGCATGCCTTCATGCCGTCCGTCATTTTCGAGAGCTTGCGAAAACTCACCGCATGCTCTTTGATCTCCGGCATGTCTTCGTCAATGAAAAAAACTGCTGAGGGAATTTCAGCAGCTTTGCAATACGGGCCAGAAGTTCCAGGTCGGGAGCAGATGCCCCAGTCTCGTAGTTCTGCAGGCTACGGCTGGTGACACCCAACTCCTTGGCTAACTGCGCCTTGGTCAAGCGCCTTCTTACCCTGGCAAATGTGATCTGCTTGGGGTTAATTTCGGACATGGTTAACTACTCAAAACGTACCTGTCTTGGGCTCGACTTCCACCGTGGCAGGCGCGTTGGGCTCGTCCTTGCGAATAGTGAAGTCAGCCGGGTTGTTGGGGATGCTGCCCAGAATCAAGCGAACACCCCACTCAGTGATTTTCTTGTTGTTGAAAGCGGTCGGCAAAGACAGCTCGAAACGGACCTCGTTGAACACCTTGTCGTAGTGGTACAGCAGAGCCCAAACCTGGGTCTCCTTCTGCTTTTCTTTTGCGAGCATGAACGAGTCACGGTTGAAGATCTCCAACTGGCTGTTCTGCTGAACGAAGCTCTCCGCCACGGACCCCTTCTCGGCCTGGTTCGTGGGATCCTCGAAACCATTCTTCCCCGTTTCGCTGTTACCGGTCATCACCACAATGGAGATGGAACGATCGGGCGAACTGATGAAGGGGCAGTTCTGTTGCTCGTGGATATGCCACTGGAGCGCCGCGAGCAAGGTGCGCAGATCTTCAACGGTTTTCAGCCACTGCTGCACGCCTGCTGCCGTCGGAGCCGATGCGCGCGTGACCTCGTTGCGCCCTCCCAGACCGCCCCTGATGGCATCCTTGAGGAGAATAGCTTTCAAGTCCGGGTGCAGTGCCTGCAGCCGTGCTTCCACCAGCGCCGGATCATCGACGATCGTGGCACGGCGAAAAAGGGGTTGGGGGCTGTCAGCTCAAAATTGCGCACGGTGACTCCTTTCACGTTTCCGGAAATTTTACCTCAAAATGAGGTTGATAAAGCGGAAAATAATTTGACACGTGAGTACCGCGTCACCTGATGCATCGGAGTTGGCCCCTATAAGCTGCAGGCGCTAGCCGAGGGGCCACTGGAACATCCCAATTCCGGAGGATTTGCCCTTTGTCAAAGGACTGCTTTCGGCGGCGGCAGTCGTTTAGCCGTGAGTCCGCGAGTGACAGGTGCTGTTAAGGGTTGTCTGATGCCTGCCCTCGTCTGCAGGACTGTGAGAGGGAGCGGCGCGTGTGGGCAGGCGTCGAACAATCCTTAACAACAACCGCCATCCGAACCTTCGTGCCGCCTGGCAAGTCGTCTACCAAGACGGCCACTCCGGGTCTGGCCGGCGAGCAGCCGGTCTCGGATGGGGAGTTGACGTCCCGGTAACAGTCAGCCAGGAGCGGTAACTCGTCCTGACAATCCAGCCGCTAGACTCGGACCGCCCCGATGTTCAAAATGCTCGGTCGTTCACCAACTCTGTCGCCTGGACGAACTCCACTACCTCCCCGAGAACATCGACACGGGGCTTTCCGCCAGAAATCCGAAGTAGTAGCGCATCGACCTCGGCACGATGAAACGTACCGCGTCGGGGGTTGAAAACGGCAACGTGACTCCAACGTTGTCGTCCGGCTCCTGCGTCAAGTACGAGGTAGGTTATGAGCTGCCTCAAATCCTTTCCGGAAACCTTACGCGTCGTCGTCTTGATTTCCACCAATGTCCCGTCGATGCCGAGATCACCCTCAGCGGCGTTCAGGAAGCCGCAACCCTGAAACCGCGGGCTGAACTCGATGTGGTCTGCCGGCAGGCAGGCACGATAAAGGGACGCATAGTTTTTCGTAAGTGCTAAGCCTTGACGCAATTCGGAGGGCGACAGCGGCGCGATCACGTCGGGCTTTACGCCTTCGTACTTTTGCACTACCTCGAAGGCCATGCCGCTTGCCTCTTGCACTATTTCGGGCTGGTCAAGCAGGCTTTCCGCCTCTCGGCCGCTGTCGTGCAGCAATCTGGCGCCCCAGAAGGCAAACTCGGCAACGATGTCGGCCCGTGTGCCGGGCTCGATCGGAATGGCTTCGAGCAGGCTTCCAGATTTATCGACAAGATCCTTCCGATAAGCCTCGTTGAACAGGCCAACAAAACGCGGCGTCAACAAGGGGACTAGTTCCTGCCAGAACGAACTGAAAGACTTCGCGAAGACGCGCTCGGAGATCATAGCGGAACGCTCTTGTTGGTCTGGAATCGACTGGAAAACCAGTCGCGGATCAGCATCTCAGCTTCGGACCAACTGGCTTTGACGTGATCTCGCCAGTGCTTGCCCTCGTCCCCGAGGAAATAAGACGCGATGATGAAGGCGCGGCGCTCGAAAACCGACATCGCGCCATATTTTGTTTTCGCATCGGAGAGCCAATAGTGGCAGGACCACTTGGCCATCGCCAGGATGACCAAGCGTCGAATCATCGGGTTGGCGCTCTCCTCGAAGATCCTGATCAGAATCTCCTCTTTTTGTTGTGTTTGGTCGCCGGCCATGGCTCGGATGAAGTAGGAGAGGTTTACCTCCACCGACAACAACGGCGACCGGCTGTTCCACAGATTGCAGAGAGCTTCGTCGATGCGGACTCGCGCATCTGAGGCTGAGCTCGTGTAGATCTCGCGTACGACACGCATGACTGTCACGAACACGGGTGCGAGCGTCATAACGTTGTCGCCATCGAGCAACATGCCCACCGCCTGCAGCCGCTGCACTGGATCGAGAGCGAGGATAGCCTGAACAGCCTGCTTAGCCACAGAGGAGTCGATCGTGGTCTTGGCGATTTCACGGCCCAGGATTCCGATGATGTCGATTTCTTGGATGGCCCCCTTGAGCTCCTCGTAGTCCTCCTCGGCGGTGGGTGAATAGGGATCGAAACGCAGCGAGATGCTCAGTAGCTTTTGCTCCTCGGTGGCCAGCGCGTTTGCGGCCTCAGCTGGGTCCAGTAACTGCGCTGTCTCTCGGAACTCCTGCGCGGAGAGGATGCGTGTCTTCTTCTTCTGAAGCACCAACCCCTCGTTTGCGAGCTTTTCAGATAAGAAAACAAGTGTACGATAGGCCTCGGCCTTGTCGGCGCAGAAGATGGCATAGTCATCGGCGTAGCGGCAAAAGCGCACGCCGCGGCGGACCAAGAGCTTGTCGACTCCATCGAGCGAAAGTTCGGCCAGAATTCGTGAAGCTGGGCCACCTACGGGTAGACCGTAAGACACATTCTGCGAGAACTGCTTGAGCAGGTCCATGAGTCGCTTCGGCTGATCCCCCACGCCAGGCAGCCGCTGAAGTGCGTTCTCTATACGGTGATGGTAAATTCGGGAATAGAAGTCGGAAATGTCCGTCTGCACAACCACAGGGTAATCGTTACTGAGCAGCAGACACTGATTCCTAAAGTCGATCCATGTGCTGTCTTTGAAGATCTTGGCATCGGCATCCTGCCACTGAAAACGGTAAGAGAACACCGTTTTGTCGGCTTCTGGTACGCGAACGGACTCGATCTTGCCGGCAATCGACAGCACCAGTGACAAGTAATAGCAGTTCCAGAATGGATCGATTAGCGTAGCCCAACGAAACCCGGCGTAGCCGACCTGAGTCAAACTGCGCATCGTTTCGGGCGGATAGACCGAAAGCCAGTGGTCACGCTTGGCGTGCATGGCCTGTATCAATGCGACCGAGTCCGATGCCCTGTCACGAAACAACAGGTTTTCGAACGGGAACGAGAAAATGTCCGTGTCGCCGTGTTCGGCCACGTTGCGAAGTGCTGCGGCGATGGCCTGATCGATGTGCATTGCGCGTCTGCTAGAGAATGCGTTGATTATGTGATGTCACAGCCCGTGACGAAGCGGCCGTTGCCAGTCGCGCTGGCAGGGCGAGGTTGTAGCCACAAGACAAACTCAGCGTCAGTTGACTGGCAGGACGTTAGCGGCGCCTGATCGTCTGCTTTCACATCACCCGACAATCGCCTCGGAACGGCTTGTCGACGATGATACCGATACTCCAGCTCTGGGCAAAGCCACTCTGTCCCCGTTGTGCCGGGCGTAGCTTTCTTGAATGATCCGTTCGGAAATTGCATGCCCCGAGTCAACTGGGCATGTATGCTGGAGCAAACGGAAATGTGTATGGCGACCCCAAAGCACTCTAAGCTGACCCAGTATTTGATGAGCGATCGGTTCCAAGCAGACATGCGCCGCGGCATCGCGAAGGCGATCGCTGAGACACGCGCCGCAGGGCTGGAACCTGCGGGTGACCGGCGTATCAAGGGGCCGAGCGGGCCCCCAATAGTTACGGTTATCGCCGCGCCCATGCCTTCAGATAGATCCAAGCCCGCTGATGATGGCTCAAAGGGATGTGCCTGCGAGGCGGGGGTTCGGAAACGGGACTAGCGATGGAATTGGTCACCTCTGCCGCATAGCCATCTGGCAGAAGGACGCGCAGGCTCAATCGCGCGAGCATGCGCTCGTGCCCTTCGTAGGGGCAAGCCGAGGCTTGCCCCTCTGCGTGGCTCATTTGCAGAGCGTGGAAAGCGGGGTATTCAGCTGCAGGCTCATTTGCGGATGTGACTCAAAGAGCACCTGGGAGCGTTGGGCCTTGCCGCCGTTCTCTGCCCGGAGCATCCGCAACGACTTGTATCCCCAAACCGGGTTGCCCCCCACGCAACTGCATGTCCAGTACATCTTGTCTTCTTGAGCGCGTTCCGCAGCCTCCGCTGCGGAACGCTGGCTCGTCTTGTAAGCCTCTGACATGGCAATACCAGCATCGATAATTTCCGCGACGGTCTCGCTCGATACCGGTGCGGAGACCGCCATGGCAACGGCGACGGCTAGGAGTTTCTTCATTCGATGCCCCCTGCATAGACGGCGGCGCGGCGCATGTCATACAGCCCAAACAGATAGGCACGGATTTCGCCAGCCGGCTGGACCGCGATGATCTCTTCCAGTCGCGCCAAGGACATGCGGTAGGGGTCCTCCAAATCGAGGACACAGGACAGGTCGCTGTCCTGTGACAGACTGCGCAGAGGGTGAGACAGTAGAATTGGGTTAGCCATAACAGACCTCCACAGAAGGTGGGTTGTGGTTAGGCGAGTCTTGTGGTGGCTGCCACTAGGCTCGCCGCTTTGCGCCAGCGCCGAGCCACGCCGACGAAGTCGATTGCACAGACTGCAAATGCTTCCGGTATCTAGCCGAGACGGTCTAAGAGGTTTTCTGGCTTCAGATGCGTGTAGCGCTTGAGCATCTGCATGCTCCGATGACCGCTGATGCTCGCCACCTCCATGGGATGGAGACCTTTCTCAAAAAGACGCGAGACTGCCTCGTGGCGAAGGTCGTGCCATCGCAAATCATCGATCTGGAGCTTCGCCAAGGCACGAGACCAAACGAGCAATACGGCGTTTGGCGTGGTCTTGAGAACGTGGTCGCTATCGGTCCAAGTCTCTGCCCCCAGCCCACAGGACGCGCGCAGCGTCGTCAAAACGCTATGAGCACGCCTTGACAGAGGCAGGACTGGTGGGACTCCTTTGTTCGCTGCGCGTCGAGCCTCCGCCGGAAAGCGGATCATCCGCCTAGGAAGATCAATCCATTCCCAACGGAGGGAGAAGAGGCTACCTTTCCGCAACGCAGTTTCGATGGCCAGGTCGAACGCTGGTGCTGCGTATCGATTCGTGCTGAACTCGAGCTGGGCGCGAATCGCGTCGTACTCTCCGTCGCCGAGCCTGCGGTCGCGCGCAGCGCTCCCTCCTGGCTTTCGGATGTTCTTCAACGGGTTCGCCAAGCCCTCCATCCCCCACTCCTTCCGTGCAGTCTCAAACAGATGGCTCAGGAGTTGGAGTTCTAAACGGATCGTGTTCTCCGCCTTACCCTCGCCTCTGCGCGCGTCCCTGTAGCGAGCGAAATCAACGCCTCGCAGCGAAGTGATACCGCGATAGGCAAGCTCCGTCGCGAGCCATCGTTGAATTCGGCCGTTTTCTTGGGTCGGATGCCGCTTGGAGGGTACGATTTCTTGGCGGTAGCGTTCGAGCGCTTCCCTAAGCGTCGTGCGCTCAGCTTCTGAGCGGTCGATGTATATGCCGGCGTCCATTTCCGACTCGATCTTGCGAGCCCATTGTTGGGCCAGAAGCCGAGTGTCAAAGGTCCTGTAGGTCGGTTTGAACCCTCTCCGACGAACCTCTGCGCGCCAGTACGCGCCACGCTGGGCGATGTAAGCCATCCGGGTGCTCCAAACAAGCAATGTTGATACAGGCCTGGATGGTGCGATTCCGGCAGATTTCCGGCAAAGGCGAATTTTTGCTGGCTGCAGAACGCAAAAAAGGCGTAGCGGTTGCCCGCTACGCCTTCTGCAATGCTGGTGGGTCGTGCGTGACTCGAACACGCGACCAACGGATTAAAAGTCCGGAACTACTGCTCGGGTGGCGACCAGTGCACTTTATCGTTAATCCAGCAGGTCGACACGTCAGCCAACGCGGAAGTGTTCCACCGTCTGCCCGGCGTGGATCGCCCGCTGCAGCCAGTCCGGCATGGCGCCGCGGCCGTCCCAGCCCTGCCCGTGCGCATTGCGGTAGCGCACCGCTCCTGGCGTTGGGGTCGGCGGCGGCTCGGCAAAGCAGCCGGCGGCCTGCAAGTCAGCCAGGCTCAGCCCATGCTGGGCCATCTGGATGCGGATCCAGGTAATCGCTTGCGCGCGCTCGATTTCGATTGACATGGTGTAGGTGAAGAAATTTGGGGCAGCGCCGGATCCCGCGTTGTGCCTTCTGGTGGGAGCGTTGGATTTCAGGGTTGCTCCAGGTGATGGCTGCGGTGGGAATCATTGCCGGCGGGAGGATGTGGCCGCTATCTTTTGCTTAAATTTTAATCAAATCCGGAGAGGCCGTCGGCTGTCTGCCCCCGCGCGGCTTGTCCACAGGCTTATCCCGTGGCGCGGTGGACAAACCCTGCCCCCGCCCACGCCTTCAGGCTGGCCCGGGCTTGAACTTGGTGCGCGTCACAGGCACCCGGCGCTTGGCACCTACCAGGCGGCGCGTCGCGGTGGCTTGCGCATCGGCCCGCTCGGCGCGCCGTACCGCCGTTTCCAGTTGCGCCCGCAGCTCGTCTCGAGCCGCCTGCCCTCGCCCGAGCGCCTGCTCTGTCTCCGCCAGTCGCAGGCTGAGCGTATCGCGCTCAGCCTGCAACCGCGCCCGCGCCTCGGCGCCGGCGACGGCGGCGTCCTGCGCCCTCGCCTGCGCCGCCGCCAGCTCAGCGCGCAATTCCGCGAGCGCCTGCTCGGCCTTCTGGCGCAATGTGCGCTCCTGGTCGATCTCGCGCAGCGCGCGGCGCTCGGTGGCGCTGGCCCGCTCCTGCGCGACAGCCACCTGCTCGCGGGTGTGTTCCAGCTCCGTCGAGAACTGGGTACGCAGCTCCAGCAACTGCCGCTCGAGCGCCTCGACCTGGCGCTTGCCCTCGTCATGACGCGCCTGCGCGGCCGCGTGAGCCTGGCGCTCGGCCTCCAGCTCCCCCTGTAGCGCCGCGCGCGCGCACTGGACGGCGTCGCGCTCGGCCTGCACGGCGACGGTCTCCTGCTTGGCCACTACCACCGCGGCGCGCGCCTGGTCGCGCTGCGCCTCCGCCTCGCTCGCCTGCAACCGCGCTTCGGCCCGCAGCGCGGCCAGTTCGCCGCTAGCGGACTCGTTGGCGGCCTGCCAGATCGACTGCACGGCATTGGCGGCGATCGCCTTGAGCGCGTCCGGCAGTTCGGGGTGCGCGATGGTCACGTGCATCTTGTCGCGCAGGTCCTGCCAGAACTGCGCCAGCACCTCGGTCGGCGTGCCCATGCTGCCCTTGCGCACCAGGCCGTAGAGCTTGTTGGGGTGATCGTCCTTTTCCTGCAGATTGATACGGTTATTAGTCAGCCCCGAACTCCGTTGCAACTCACTCGCCTGACCCTATTGCAGCCATGCGAGGCTTGTCGTACAGTTTTGCCCCGAATGACACCAACGAAAAGTGTAGATTTCGGCATTTTAGTATCGCTACGTTGGCAGGGGAAGAGTTGCCTGCCCGCTTGACAGAATTTGACCTGTGGCAGTTTTTTCAGCTCACCAGAGCTAACATCGTGGCAAATACGGGAGCGGTTTCGGGCCGACAGATTCGCCGCGGTCGGCCTACAGCTCGTTTGCCTCCGGGACTTTGGTCGGCCGTTGGACCGGTTTGCTGCCGTTCCGCGCAATCTCCTTCGGTACCTGTGCGAAGCTTTCTTCGCGCTGCTGCTGTCGATTGCCAGCCTGAAGACGCTGTACCAGCGACGCCGGACGTTGTACGAGCATCAGCAATGGGTCAAGGAGCACCTTGGCATCAAGGCGCTCGATGTCACCAGCCAGGCCGCTTTGCTGGAGATGCTCCGCGTGCAAGCTGCCGCAGCGCCACACCTGGATGAACTTGTCGCCACCGCCCAGCGATGGCTCTACGATCGCTGCCTCCTCATTCCCGGCCAGCGCCAGATCACCGACTTGGCACGGCATGCATTTTCCGCCTACGAGGCGCAAATGCTTGTAGCGGTCATCCATGTAGCACGCCAGCGCCGACTTGCTCGCCAAAGCCGAGCAGTACCTTCAGCTTAAACAAAAAGGGCGGGCTGCGCAGAGAGGCGCATCCGCATCGCCGCCCTCCCTCCACACCGCCTTATCCCCTCAAGTGCCCCAGGCGTATTGCAGCGTCAATCGGTTCTGGATGAAGCGCGCGCTCCTGGCCGGCGACGATTGCAGAGCCAGGAAGTCAGCGATGCTCCAGCCCTTCAGCTTGCCCCCGAGGTTGTAGATCACATAGCCCAGATATTCCGACTGGTTCTGGCTCACCGACGTGGCGCTCGACTTCAAATCCATGAAGGAATAGCGCGCGCCCAGCACCAGCCCGGCAATCGGCGATCCGCTCACGTCGAAGGCGTATGCATTGCCGGCGCCAAGGTCCTGCGTGCTGCTCAGGAACGGCTGCGCGAAAAGCGGGCCGGATGACACGTTGTGCGCGTAGGGCGTGACCAGCGCGCCGTTCAGGTAGGAATCGTGGTTCGGCACGATGCGGTCGTAGCCCAGCGTGGCCGTCAGCGACTGGCGCTTGACGCCGAGCTGCAGCCCGTAGACTTGGCTGTTGACATGCCCCAGCAGCTCGCGGCCGTCGCCGGTCTCGTGGAACACCTGCACCGCGGCGAAGGGCTGGAGGCTGCCCGCGTTACCGCTGACCTTGCCTTCCACGTAGCCGAGCTTCGCGTAATCCTGGTACGTCATGTACCAACCCTGCAAATTGACCGAGAGCGGATCGAGCGACAGCATCTTGGCGCCGCCCACACCCCAGAATCCGTTGGTCTCCGTATTGCCGATCGACGAGAACGAGTCCACATTGACGTTGTACGTGGTGCCCTTGCGGAATGAGTTGTCAATATATGACTTGAAACGAATCATCTTGAACGCGGTCAGGAAGTTGTCGTTGTCGCCGTAACGCGCCGACACGCCCTGGAACAGCTGCGGCGCCATGCGCCAGTCGTAGGTAGAGGCGAACGGCACATCCAGTTGCTGGTTGCCGGCCACCACCTTGATCCCGTTGCGATCGTACTGCAGGTAGGCCTCGCCCATGCCCAGCAGGTTGGGGCCGAGATAGCCGTCGACCTGCGCCGGGTTGTCCGAATGGTTGATTCCACGCTGAATGAAGCCGCTGACACCGGCGGAGAATCCGTAGTAACTGGACGTGCGATAGGCCAGGTTGCCACCGTAGCTGATGGTGTCCTGGTTCTTGCCCGGGGTGAAGAAGGCGTTGTGGGATGAGAAGTAGATGGTGCGGAAGTTGCCCGAGAAGCGGCCTTTGGTGAAGACCTCTGAGAACGAGGTAGCCTCATTGCCAACGACGGTCGGCAGCGCCACGGGCGCCGTGGTCGGCGGACTGTCCGCGCCTTCCGAGCCGCCAGGGATTGCAGCGGTCATGGTCGATTGCGTTTCCGCATCCGCGGCCTGTGCCGCTGCGGCCTGCCCCAGGACTACCGCCATCGCGGCACAGGCGAGGGTGCTTCTGATCAAGGTGAATTGACTGCCGTGCATCTGATATCTCTCGTGGTGTTGGACAATAGGGGGCAGCGCCGCGGAGCGCGGCGCCAGGGCGACTGCGTACAACGGGGGAACTACTACGGATACGGATTAGGAAGGCAACTGCGGCATCACCGTGCGCACCTTGCCGGGATTTAGCAGGCCATCCGGATCAAACGCGCGCTTGGAGGCGACGATGGCGGGGTCCAGCGAGCCACCGTGTTTGCCGTCCTCCAGCGTGTAGACGTGGGGATCGTTGATCTTGATGCCGTGCGCGCGGTGCAGGGCGATCAGCTCGGCCAGCCGCGCCTCGGTGGTGAAGCGGATCAGCGGCAGGCCCACGCAGGTTACGCGGCCCTGTATGTCGCGGATGAATTCCAGGTGGTCCAGCACCTCGCTGCCGGCCTCGCGCGCGATGAGGTCCAGCTGCTCGCGCTCCTGGCCGTAGGCGTAGGCGGTCTGCAGATAGGTGATGGCGCTGCCGTCGCGCAGCGCGTGCAGGGTGGTGTGATTCCAGCAGTATTCGAGCAGCGTGTGCTGGCTTGCGCGGGCCGCCTCCGCGTCCTGCTGCCAGGCGATGCGCCCGCCGTGGGCGGCCAAGAAGCTGACCAGCGGTTCGCGCGCTTGCGGCGCCAGCGCGGCGATCACGGCGTGCTCGCCGGCATTGAGGCTGGGCGCCAGCTTGACAAAGTGGGGCACTACCTGGTCGGAGAACATCGCCACGTTCTTCTTGGAGATGCCCGGCGCTTGGGCCAGTGCCTGCGCACAGGCAAACGCGCTGACGTGGTCAGGGAAGGCAAGCAGGTATTCGTCCCAGCGCTGTGCCGGCGCCAGCGCAATTTCCAGCTCCAGCACGATGCCGTTGGTGCCGTAGGTGTGGGCGTGCAGCATGGCTTCGGGCGCGCGCAGCTCCAGGATGCGAGGCGTGGGCTCCACCGTCATGACCTTGATGCCGAGGATGGTGCCGGGCGCGCCCAGCGGGCCGTAGTTGATCGAGCCGATGCCGCCGAAGCCGCCACAGAACAGACCGCCCAGCGTGGCGATGCGGAAGGTGGAAGGAATGCATCGCAGCTCCCAGCCGTGCGGATTGAGCTGCTCATCCAGAGGCGCCAGCTTGATGCCGGCCTGCGCCCGGGCCACGCCGTCCTTGACCCACAGCAGCTGGTTGCAGGCGGTCATGTCGATCACCACGCCGCCTTCCAGCGGCACCGCCTGGCCATAGTTGCCGGTGCCTCCGCCGCGCATGGTCAACGGCACGCCGGCGCGGGCACAGGCGGCCACCACGGCCTTGAGTTCTTCTTCGTTGCGCGGGGACACGGAGGCGTCGGCGCGCTTGCTGTCCAGTTGTCGCTTGAGCACGGGGCTGAACCAGTGGAAGTCACGCGACTGCCGCTTGACCTGCAGCGGTGCGGTGCTCCAGGCGAGCGTAGGTAGGGCAGCCTGCAGGTCGTCGATTCGTTCGGAATATTGGGTCATGAGCGTTTGGAGTCGTTGGTTACGGGGAGCCGGCATCAGGTCGTCATCAGGCCGGACGGTCGCCCTCGCTCTCGTGCCAGCGGCCGATCGCTAGCCTGGAAGCAAGCGACATCAGCGCGAACAGCGCGATGCCCACGGCCGAGATCAGCGTCAGCGCTGCGAACAGGCGCGGGATGTTCAGCTGGTAGCCGGATTGCAGGATCTGGTAGGCCAGCCCGGTATTACTGCCGCCGGTGCCGGCCACGAACTCGGCCACCACCGCGCCGATCAGCGCCAGCCCGCAGGCAATGCGCAGCGCGCCGAAGAAGTATGGCAGCGCGGTGGGCACCCGCAGCCGCAGCAGCACCTGTAGCCGCGAGGTGCGTTGCAGCTTAAAGTAGGCCAGCAGCCCGGGCGACACGCTGCGCAGGCCGAGCGTGGTGTTAGAGATGATGGGAAACACCGCCACCAGCGTGGAGCACACCACCAGCGCTAGCGTGGTGTTCTGCACCCAGATGATGATCAACGGGGCGATGGCGACGATGGGCGTGACTTGCAGTAGCACCGCGTAGGGGATGAACACGGTCTCAATCAGTCGACTCTGCACGAACATGAAGGCCAGTAGCACGCCGATCACGATCGACATGCCGAACGAAAGCAACGTGATCTTCAGCGTGAACAGCGTGGCGTTGCTGAGCAGCGCCCAGTCGCGCACGAGCGTGGAGAAGATCAGCGCCGGCGACGGCACCAGGTACGACGGTATCTCGTAGACCACCACGGCGGCCTGCCAGGCGAGCACCAGCACGACGGCCGCCAGCAGCGGCACGAGGATACGGCGGGCACGCGGCGAGTCCATCAGAGGTAGCGCGCGCCGTGGCTGAGTGTTAGTGGTACTCATGCGTCCTCCTCCTGATCCGCGCTGGCCTCTGCCAGCTTCTCGTGCAGACGCATCGCGTGCTGACTGAAGCGTGCCGACAGGCGGAATTCCGTGGTGCGCGGAAACGGTTCGTCGATCACGATGTCGTCCACGATGCGGCCGGGCCGCGCTGCCATCACCACGACGCGTTGCGACAAGAAGACCGCCTCGTGGATCGAATGGGTGACGAACATCACGGTCAGGTTGTGCCGCTGCCACAACGCCAGGAGGTCGCTGTCCAGCTTGTAGCGGGTGATTTCGTCCAGAGCGCCGAACGGCTCGTCCATCAGCAGCAGGTCCGGTTTGACCACCAGCCCGCGCGCGATCGATACGCGCATCTGCATGCCACCCGACAACTCGCGTGGCAGCGCATCTTCGAAGCGTGCCAGGCCCACCAGCGAAAGCACCTCACGCACGCGGCGGTCCGCCTCCGTGCGCGGCACGCCGGCCAGTTCCAGCGGCAGCCGCACGTTGCGGAACACGGTATGCCAGGGCATCAATGTGGCCTCCTGGAATACGAAGGACAGGGTGCGGCCGGACTCGGGCAACTGGTCGATCCGCTTGCGCCAGATCAGCAGACGGCCGTTACTGGGCGGGATCAGGCCGGCCACCATCTTCAGCAGCGTGCTCTTGCCGCAGCCGGACGGCCCCAACAGCGTCACGAATTCGCCGGGCGCCAGGCGTAGATCCACCGGGCGCAGCGCCTGCGTGCCGTTGGCGTAAATTTTTTCCACCGAGAGCGCTTCCACCGCGTAGGGAGCGTGCGCGCCCTGCGGCGCGGCATTGGCCGGATTGTGCAAAGCCGCCGGCGGGCTCACGAACACCACGTTCATGGCAGCACCTGGATATGGTCGATGATGCTGGTGTTGTAGAGATTGTCCACCGACAGCAACTTGCCGTCGATCAGGCCATTGGCCACGGCCATGGTCCAGCTGGCCTTGACGCGCTCGGCGGTGATCACGCCGATCCCCCGCGTCTTAGCATCACCGCCGGTGACCAGCCCGCTGGACTTGAGCTTGCCCACCGCATAGTCGAGCTGGGCCGTGCTCATGTTGGGGTTTTCCTTCTGGATCGCCGCGTTGCCCGGGGCAGGATTGGCGAGGTAGCTCTTCCAGCCCTGCATGGTGGCCTTCAGGAAGGCGGCCACCACGTCCTTGTGCTGCGCGACGAAATCGCTGCGGCAGGCGATTGCGTTGCCATACGGGGGATAGCCCGCATCACTCAGGGGGAACACTTTGAACTTGGCACCGGCCTGCTCCAGAGCGAACGGCTCGGAGGTCAGGTAGCCCTGCTGCACCACCTTGCGGTCCGCCATGAAGGGCTGGATGTTGAAGGTGTAGGGCCGCACCTGCTCGTCGCTGAATCCGAACTTGGCCTTGGCCCATGGCAGCCAACTGGCGTTGGCATTGCTGGAGGCCAGCAGCGTACGTGTCTTCATGGCAGCGAAGTCTGCCACGTCGTCGTGCGCTATCAGCACCGTGGGATCGCGCTGGAACGAGGTGGCCACCAGCTCGACTGGCACGCCCTTGGCGCGCGCATTCATGGTGGCGATGTCGTCGCTGATGATGCATTGCGCGCGATTGGCGGCCAGGAGCTGCACGGCGTTGACCTGCGGCCCGCCCATGCGTAGCGAGACGTCGAGGCCGGCCTTCTGGTACAGGCCGTCGGCCTGCGCCTGGTAGAAGCCACCGTGTTCGGCCTGCGCATACCAGTTGGTGACGAAGACGAAAGGCGTGGCGGCCTGCGCGGCGCCGGTGGCGAGGATAGTGCAGCTGGTGGCAAGGGCTGTGCGGGTTGGCTTCAGGATGCGGTGCAGCTTGGATGTGTCCATGACATAGCTCCGGGGCTTGGGCGGGTTGGGGGCAAAAGCAGTTGGGAGGCGGCGTGCTTATGTGCGCGACTGGATGTCGCCGCAGTACTGGCCGCGTCCCCAGGTGGCAGCCTCGCGCACCAGCCACTGCATGCGATGCACTTCGCCGATGGCGTTGGCCCACTGCGTTCCCAGCGCTTCCAGCAGGGCCTCGCCCTGCTCGAGCGTGGCGCCGTTCGGGTCACCGATCACGCCGCTGGCGCCGAAGTCGCGCGCGCACCAGGCCGCGGCGGGGCGGCCGGTCGCGAGCGTCGGGCAGGGAAGGGCTCAGGGATGTTGGCTTCGGCGCGTTCCATGTGCACGGTGTCCGGAGCCAGCGCCATCATGATGGCGCTCTCGCCGTGGCCGGCGTGCATGGACAGCTGGCGTTCATGCGCGGGGAGGTACGACGCCTCGTGCGGCACGCTCCAGGCCGAGCGCACGATGATGACGAAGTCGCCATGGCGCAGCCGCAGCTCGCGCGCCGCCATCTCCAGCGGCTGCGGCTGGCCACCGTGGGCATTGACCATGATGAACTTGCGGAAGCCTGCGCGGTAGATCGACTCGCCTATCTCGATGGCGGTGTGCAGCAGCAGCTCGCCGGTCAGCGTGATCGTGCCGGGGAAATGCAGGTGCTCGTCAGATTTACCGTAGGTGATCGGCGGTAGCGCGTAGGCCGGCACGTCGTCCGGCAGCAGCGACATGGCCTTGCCGACCACGCCGGCAGCTACCACGCTGTCCACCGCGCAGGGCAGGTGCGGGCCGTGCTGCTCGATGGCGCCGGCGGGCAGCACGATCACGGTGTTAGCGCGGTCGGGCAGCGCGTCGATCTCGGTCCAGCTAAGGTAAGGCAGGAAACGTTGGGGCGGGGTGTAACCGTGGAGCATGGTGTGGGTCTCTGGTTGGTGGCGTTGGGACAGCGGAACAGGGACGCGCGCTCAGCGCTGGGGAACGTAGGCGGTGGCTTCCACCTCAATCATGATGTCGGCGGTGGGCAGCATGGCGCTAACCTGCACCACCGTGGAGGCGGGCGGTACGTCGGGGTAGAACAGCTTGCGGACGCGGCTGTAGTACGGAAAGTGGTCGAGGTTGGTGAAGTACTGCACCAGCTTGAACACGTCGCTCAACTGGCCGCCCGCACCCTCCACTGTGCGGCGGATGCTGTCGAGCACGTACCAGCTCTGCGCCAGGATCGGGCCCTGCTTGATGTCGGTGGAGAACTCACCGGTGCGGCCGAGGGTGTCGGCCACGTCGGCGGGAATGTCGTCGAAGCCCTTGACGATCAGGCCGCTGGTGGGGTTCACCGCGATCACGCCGGACAGGAAGATGAAATCGCCGGCGCGGCGATAGGCAGCATAGCGTGCCAGCGGCTGCGCCAGTTCGGGTTGGGGGGCATGTCTAGCTCCACGTGAGAAGGGAATGGGCGCCGCCGCGCAGCACGCGGCGGGCGGTGCTGGCAGGCCACGTGTGGGGATCGGCGTCGGGGAAGACTGTCAGCGTCGCCGGCAGGCCCACCAGCGAGCGGCGGGCCGCAGGCTTGGGGGCAAGCCAGTCGTCGCGGCAGATGGCGGCTGCCCAAGTGTCGAAGGTATCGTCCAGCTGAGCCGCCATCACGGCCAGCCGTAGCGCTTCCACTGGATCGAAGTTGCCGAGCGGGCAGAAGGCGTCCTGCACGTTGTCGCTGCCAATCAGTACCGGGATGCCGCGCGCGTGCGCTTCCTTGACCAGCGTCAGGCCGCGCTGGCGCGGCGTGCGCGCGAGGCTGGCGTCCTGCAGTAGCAGGTTGGTGGCGGGCAGCGTCACCAGCGTGATCGGCGCCCGCGAAACGCGGTCCAGCAGCGCCAATGCTTCGGCTTCGTCGCGCGATGCCAGCGTGCATACGTGGCCGCAGACGATGCGGCCGATGTAGCGATGCTGCATGGCCCAAGCCGCCACATGTTCCAGCCCGTGCGCTTGCGGATCGAGTTCTTCGTCCACGTGCAGGTCGAGGTCCAGCGAGGCCGACAGCGCGGCATGCAGCAGGTTGTCCAGCGCGGCGTGACTGTAGTTGCTGGTGTGGACGAAGCCGCCAAGCACGGCGTACGGTTCGTCTTTCAGCTGCGCAGCGATGGTGGCCGCATCCGCCGCGCTGGCGAAGAACGGCAGCGGCACCAGCGCCACGCGCTGCAGGCGCACGCGGTGGCGCCATTCGTATGCCAGCTCTGTCAGGATGTGCCAGGAGCGCGGCGCGGCCAGGCTCCACCAGTCCACGTGCGTGCGCAGATGCGTCACGCCCGCGTGCCAGGCCATGCGCAGTGCGCGTTCGGCACGCGCGCGCAGGTCGTCGTCGGTCCAGTGGGCGCGGTCGCGCTGCATGGCGGCAATGGCTGCGAGCAGGCCGGGTTCCAGCTTGCCCAGGCGTTGACGGGTGAAAGCCTTGTCGAGATGCGCGTGGGCTTCGAGCAAGCCGAGCAGCGCGAGAGCACCGGCAAGGTCGATGGAGTCCGTCTCAGTCGGCCCCGGCACATGCGGGCGCACGGCGCGGAAGCGGCCGCCGGACACTTCCAGGTCTGCCAACAGCGGACTGGCGTCGGCTTCTGGCCAAGCCTCCGGCAGCAGGCAGCGCGGCAGGCGCACGGCGCGGATCAGTTGGGTGGCCATGTTCAGAGATCCAGCGTCAGTGTGGGCGATGCGCACGTGGCCGAGCACAGCGCTACGTATTCCAGGCGCTCTTCGGTGCTTAGGCAGGTGTCGCCGTGGATAGGCTGGCCGTCGCGGTAGCCAACCACGCAACTGGCGCACGCGCCTTGCTCGCAGGCACTGTCAACGGCGATGCCGGCGTGGCGCAACGCGTCTAACAGCGTGGCGCCGGCCGGCGCGATGATCTGGCGGTCGCTGCGGTTCAGGAACAGGGTGACGGGCCTGGAGGCTTGGGGCTTTGCGTCGACCGCTGGCAAACTTCCGCCAAAGCTCTCCTGATGCCAGGTCGAATCGGGAATCGTCTTACATGCCTCACGCATCTGACGCATGAAGCCATCCGGGCCGCAGCAGTAAACATGCGTGCCGGTGGGCATAGTGGCAAACTTTGCCGCCAGATCAGCACGCGGCGTATCGTTGAAATACGTGGCGACGCGATCCTTCCACGACCCCGCGTTCAGCAACTCCGCAAACGGCAGCAGCGCCCGGCTGCGGCTGAAAGCAAGCAGCGAGAACGCTTCCCTCCGTCGATGCAGCGCATGCGCCATCGCCACCAGCGGCGTAATGCCGATACCTCCGGCAATCAGCAAGTGATGCGGCGCCTGCCCGGCCAGCGCGAACAGGTTGTGCGGCGCGCCGATGGAGAACGTCATGCCGGCGCAGGCGCGTGCGTGCAGCGCTTGTGAGCCGCCACGCCCCGCGCTCTCGCGCTTGACCGCGATCACATACTCGCCGGTGTCCGCAGGATCGCCACACAGCGAGTAAGCCCGGGTGATGCCGGGGGCCACCGTCACCATGACATGCGCACCAGCCTCGAAGGCAGGCAGTGCCTTCCCGTCCGGGCGGCTCAGGAAAACTTGGATGACCTCCGCGGTCAGGGCGACCGTCCTGGTCACCATCACGTCCATAGTAGGCTCATTCATTGAACAAATGGTTTGACCGAATGGTTTAATTATTTGTTCTAGAGCAAAGAGCATGCCATGGACGCCGATGACGCCCGGACGGGTGATCGGAAACCAGGTGGGGCGGGAGTTTTAGCCGGGAATGGGGGCGGCGGCCACGTATACACGGCGGCCAAGGGCGGGGAAGTAGGCGTGCGCCACGCACTCGGGGGGCACGGCGCACCCTAAAAGAGGGATCAGGTCCGGAAATTGGGTCGGAAACGGGGCGGTAAATTCGCTCTATCAGGAAGCGGGCACAGCAACGGCTGCAAGTTCCAGCCCGCAGCCGGCCAACACAAAGGCGATCAGTTCATTCAGTATCTGCTTCTGCGTCTTGCGCGAACGCAGCGAGGCGCCCATCATCTGCTCGGCCTGGATGGCATAGTCGGCGTAGTATTGCGTCATCGCCCACATATGCATGATCAGCAGGCGGGCATTCAGCGGCCGGATCTGGCCGCTTTCTACCCATCGCTCGATCACTGCCACGCGGCTGTTGGTGCTCTCCACCGCGTCCGGCCACAGGCGCTCCAGCCGGTGCCCGCCGCTGAGCAACTCAGTGGTGAAGATCCGCGACAGTTCGGGGTTCTTCAGCGTGAAGGTGAGCTTCTGGCGTAGATAGTCGGACAGAATTTCGGCAGGCGTGCCGGCCTTCTTGTCGAACTCGAACAGCTTGGCCCAACTGCTCATCAACTCGCTGAGGATCAGCGAGTACAGCGCCTCCTTGTCCTCGATGTAGTAGTGCAGCGCCGACTTGGAAATTCCGGCGCCTTCCGCAATGGCCTGGGTCGACGCTCCGGCGAAGCCGTGCTGACTGAATTCGCGGATTGCGGCGCGGCGGATGGCGTCCATGACCTCGAGGCGGCTTTGTTTGGCGGCGCTTAGCTTGGTCGGCATCGTTGCTTTCATGGTCTCGTCAAGTAGGTGGTTGGCCGAGAGGCTACCAGGGGGATGTTTCAAACTCGACATGATAAAGCCCGCGTGGCCATACGCACGCGGACGGCCACAGTCAACATCGACGTTGCACAAAAAGCGAGACAGCGCCTGCTGACCGCGTACCAATCGGCAAAGAAAGGACGGTGCAGCGCGAAGCGAAGGATCACTAAGTCATTGTTCTGTAACGTTTTTTAAGCCTGACCGTATCAATCTGCTGCAAAAGGACGATTACCCCGACCGACCAGATCCGCGCCACCGTGCTCGCCATGCTGACCGAGGCCGGCGACGCGGCGCCGCCAACCGCCGCGCGCTTTCGCCGCGTGGTCTCGGTGCGCAAGCTGCGCGACCGCCTGGGCGGCGGCGACCCGGCCACGCTGTCGCGCACGCTCAATGCGATCGAGGCCGAAGTGGTGCGCGCGGGCCTGGCAGAGGTCGCCATCCCGGACCTCCCGCCCGAGATCGCCGAACAGATGCGCGCGCTGTGGCAGGCCGCGGTCGCGGTGCAGCTCGACGACGTGGTGCGCCTGAAACGCGAGGCGCAGGCCGCGATCGAGGTGGCCGAGGCCGCGCGCGCCGAGGCCGAACTGCGGGTCGAGCTGCTGCGCCAGGAGTTGACTGAGGTGCGCGGACAGCTGGCTGCGCGCGATACCGAACTGGCCGAGGCGCGCGCCGGCCTGGCGGCCGAACGGACCCGCGCCGAGCAACTCGCCGCGCGCACCGGCGAGCTGGAAGCGGCGCTGGGCGCCGCCCAGGACCGCGTGGCGGCCGGTGAGCGCGCCCAGGCCGAGGCCATCGCCACCGCGCAAGCGCGCTACGAGGCGCTGTCGAAACAGTTGCTCCAGGAGACCGCGCACCAGCGCGACGCGCTGCAGGCCGAGCGCGGCCAGTTCACCTCGCAACTGAAGTTCGCCGAGCGGCGCCTGGCCTCGCTCGAGGACGTGCGTGGGCGCCTCGAGGCGGACCTGGCCAGCGAGCGCGCCGCGCGCCAGACCGCTGCCGGCGAGGCGAGCGCGCTCAAGGCGGTGACCGCCAGCCAGCGCGCGCAACTGGACGAGCTACTGCACGCCACGCTCGCGGCCGCGGCGCCCGCTGCCAAGGCCGCCAGGCCCGGATCGGCCAAATCGGCGCCCAAGGCGAGCGCCAAACGAGGGGCCCAGTCATGAACCCGGCCGACTGGATCGACACGGCCACGATCCCGCCGCGCCCCCTGCCGCCGACGGTGGAGGCAGCACTGGCCTACTTGGCCGAGGTGCTGGGGCACCCGGTCTATGCGCACTGGACGCTGGCGCGCGTCAAGCGCCGCTACGGCTCGCTGGCCGAGGCCGAGGCCGCGCAGCCGGCCGTGCTCAAGCTGCTGCTCGCACACGACGCGGCGGTTGAGTACTGGGAGCGCGGGCGCTTGCGCACTCTACCGGCGGCGCAGGCGCCAAGCCCAAAGGCGGTGCTGGCCCGAGTGTTGCACACCCACCGGCGCCGCTTTCAGCGCGCGGCAGCGCCGACTGCGACGACGCTGAAGGCAACGTCCGCGCCGGCGGCACCGGGCCCGTGGCTCGCGGATCAGGACGCGCGCACCTTGGCGTGGCTGGCCCGCGCCGGGCGCTTCGCCCAGCCGCATGCCGCCACCAACACGCTCGGCGCGACCGATGACGCCCAGGCGCTGGCGCTTTCCTGCGCGACCGGGCCGCCCGCTCAGCCCACACGCGGCGCGCCTATCGCGCAGAGCTGCGTCGGCTGATGGCCTGGTGCGAGGCGCGTCAGCTGGGGCCGCTGTCCGACCTGAGCCGCCAGCACCTGCTCGCCTACCGGCACGCGCTGCAGCACGGTGACGACCGTGGCAATACCGTCGCGCCCGGCAACCGGCCGCTGGCGGAGGCGACCCGCAGCCGCGCGTTGGCGGTGGTGGCGAGCTGCTACCGCTTCTGGTACGACACCGGCTACCTGCACGCGAACCCGGCTGCGGGCCTGTCCGCGGGCAGCCGCGCCCGCGCCGGCTTCACGCCGACGCGGTGGCTGCCGCCGGCACTGATGGCCGCCTGCGATGCGTGGTGCGCGATCCCTGTGCCAGACGGCGCTGACGCGTTGGTCGCTCGGCGCCAGCGCGCCATCTGGGCACTGTTCCGCTATGCCGGCGTGCGCCTGGCGGAACTGGCCTGGTCGGCCGAGGCTGGGCTGCCGCGCCTGGAAGCCGAGACCCTGGGACGCTGGACCTTGTACGTGCGCGGCAAGGGCGACAAGCGGCGCGCCATTCCGCTGCCGGCTGCGTGCGTGGCCATCGTGCGCGCCTACCGGCTCGCGCGGGGCCTACCGGCCGAGCCGCCGGCGCATGAGGCGCTGCCGCTGATCCACGGCAACAAGGGCGAGGCCCTGCAGGCGGCCGGCCTGTACCGGGAACTCAAGACCCTGCTGGCGGCGGTCGCGGCCGGCCTGGCGGATAACGATCCGGCGCAGGCGCTGCTGCTACGCAAGGCCTCGCCGCACTGGCTGCGGCACGCCTACGCGCGCACACTGGTGGTCGACCATCAGGTGCCGCTGCCCGCCGCGTAGGCGTTGCTCGGGCACGCCTCGGTGCAGACCACTGCCGCCTATGCGAAAACCGACCTGAGCCGGCTGCGGGATTTTGTCGATGCCACGTTTACCGAGGATGTGCCGCAGTGATCTGTCGGACTGGCGTATCGCTGGTCTGTCATGGCAGCGCAATCCCGAGCGCGGCATAGAACGTCGCAGCTCGCGCTGGCGGGCCGCGGCCGTGCGCGCCGCAGACGCCTTTTCTCAGTCCAGTAAGGAGACTATGTATTGAGATCGTTGGCTTGTCGCCCCGGCCAGCGGCGGATCAATTGTGCAGGTGACGCGGCGCCTTGTCGGCCCGAATCAAATGGCTCAGAACGACCCACTACGGCCGATAAACTCGCCGGAGGGCAACGACCGCTCATGGAGTCCAGCCGTCATTCGCTCGTTACAGTCCGGCTGAAACTTGCCCGCCAATCAGGTCGCCGGCACACCGGCGATTCCCTTGTGATGCCATTCTAGCTGGATGCGACCGACTCGCTCGGAGACGGATTCAGTTACCAAGAAGTGCTGCAACCCGGCTTGCCGTCGCCTTGGCCGACTGCGGATTCTGACCGGTCACCAGGCGGCCGTCGGTGACCACTTTTGAGACGAATGGCAGCAATGCCTTCTCGTACAATGCGCCGCGGCGCACCATTTCCTGCTCAGCGTTGTACGGCACCTTGCTGGCAACCCCCGCAAGTATTTCTTCGACCCAGGAATAGCCGGTAAGCCGCCGTCCGGCGACCAGTAGCGCGCCGCCGGAGAGCTTCGTGTTCAGCAGACCGCAATAGCCGTGACAGACCGACGAAACGATTCCGCCCCGCTCATAGATGCCGCGCGTGATTCGCTGAAGGCTCTCATCATCCGGAAAGTCCCACATGACGGCGTGGCCACCCGTGAAATAGATCGCATCAAAGTCTGCCGGATCGATCTGATCGGGACGGGCGGTTGCCGAAAGCAGCGCCTGCCGGCGCTTGTCGCTCAGCCATTCCTTCACCGAAGCATCGGCGAGCGGCCATTTGAGGGAGCGCGGTTCCAGCGGCGAAACACCGCCTTTCGGACTGACGATCTGCTGCTCGTATCCCATTTTGCCGAAAACGTGCCAGGCGTGGGTTAGCTCCGATAGCCACAAACCAGTAGGCTCGGTCTGATCGGCATAATTGCCGACGTTAGTGACGACCTGCAGTATGCGTTTTGTCATGTTCAAACGTCCTTTCACTATTCCTGGGCGCACATTGCGGACGCATTGCGGCGTTGCTGCAGTCAGATACACCGGCGCCCACGATACGCTCGACTGGCTCAACGATAACCTTGAAGTAAAGTTCAAGGTCAAGGCCTTTAGGTGCCTAAGTATCGATTAGCGACCGGAAGAAGGATCACGAAGGTAGGTCGGAATGGCCCTGCTCTAGCGGGATGTTTCCGGTCGTGGGCGGCGGGGCTTGCGCAGTGCTTTGACATCGCCGGAGGCCAGCGCAGGGCTTGTCATTTCGCCCCGGCGCATTCGCGACAGCAGTCGCTGGGCATTAGTGGTGCAATCGATCTCTGCTGGCTTGGTTTCGATCTCCGCAATCAGCGAGACGAGATGGGTTTTGCTCTGCGCCAGCCGTGCCTCCAACGCTTCGATGTCCTGCACCTTGAGGCGGAGTGTTTCGAGCACCTTCCCGTGTCGCCACTGCGTCGGATCAAGCGGCAGCAGGGTGCCAATTTCATCGAGGCTGAAGCCGGCCTTTTGCGCAGTCGACACCAGATCCAGCACCAGCAGGGCCTCGGGTGGATAGGTCCGATACCCATTGGGCTGACGATGGACGGTCTTCAGCAACCCAATGCGCTCGTAAAAGCGGATGCGTGAGGGAGTTAGTCCGGTACGCTGCGAGAGTTCCCCGATCTTCATAGGCTCGTTCCGCGGGAGAATGCGTTGAACAAACGATAGCATGTTGGTCTGACCGAAGTCCGATGCCGTTCACCGTCCATAACGTGCACAATTCCACAACTTCTGTCTGGCGGTATTAGCCACGCGCCTTCAAATGAAGCATCGTGTAATGCTCGTAATGGCCGGCACCGTTCTTCACAATGGGATCTTCGGCGGTGAGTGCCGAAATATCCAGGTCATCGGCAATCTCGTAGAGCGAGACACCGTAACCACCCGTTTCGTCCATGACGGGGCCGTGGGCAACGATCAGACCTTTGTCGAGAAGGTCGTTTAAGAAGTCGCCATGCTGCTTCATCCATTTCTGTTCATCAGCCGACATCGTTGCCAGGAAATCCGCGCGCGGCGGGATAAATTTGCACAGGTAGTACTTCATGCTCAACTTTAGACATTCAGGCCCGCTCAACGAGCGGGTTGGAAACGGATTCAAGAAATCGAAAAATGCTTGACATGGGGCAATGATCGTGTGGCCGCCGCGCTGCTTGCGCGGGTTTTAGCGCAAGCAGCGCGGCGGCCAATGAGGATCGTTTTCGGTCCTCTTGCGATTGCCCATGTCTTTGTCCAACCGTGTACGACTGTGTCTGTCCGAATGGATCAACCTTCTGCTTCTGGCCGTGCCAATTCGCTCTCGCGGGAGCTTTGTCGAGCTGCTGTGCGGCTGTATGGTTTCGCCAGAAGGCTGGGTGACGCGCGCTATCAGCGCCATCGCGCGACGCAGGCACTGGACGACCTACTACAAGCTTCTCGGGCGCGGCAGCTTGCGCACCGTGCGTTTGGCCCGCCAATTGTTCTTGCTGGTGCTCACAGTGCTGCCATGCGATGTGCTGACACTGGTCATCGACGATACGCTGGTGCCGCGCTCCTCGGAGCAGGCGCCCGGTTGCGCGTATCGCCACGACCACAGCCGCAAGATCAATCGGCCGCAATTCATACGGGCCCAGTGCTGGGTTACGCTGGGCGTGAGCGCGCTGGGCAACGGCGGGGTCAACCTGGTGCTGCCAATTCTCTCGCGGCTGGTGCCAAACACCGGCAACCGCAACAAGCTGAAAATCGCGCTGGTGCTGGTCCGCTCTCTGGCGGGCGTGGCCAACAAGCCGGTGCGCGTACTGTTCGATTCGTGGTTCATGCGCGCCCGCCTGGTATTGCCTTTGCTGCGCAGACAAATGCACGTGATTGGACAGGCGCGCATCGACACCGCGCTGTTTCTCGTGCCGCCACCGCCAACCACACCCAGACGTGGTCGCAAGCGCATCTATGGCGAGCGCCTGAACGCCGAGGCCATCGAAGCACTGCCCGCGATCGAACTGCGCATGCCGCTCTATGGCAAAGACCAGCAGGTTCGCCTGCGCTCTGCCGAGGCCCGCGCGCGCTTCCTCAAGGGCGCGTTGGTGCGTGCCGTCTGGTGCCAGTTCTTCGATGCGAAGAAACAGGCCTGGACCAAGCCCCGTCTGCTGCTCGCGAGCGAAACGGACTTGAGCGCCCAGGAGATCGTGCAGTTGTACGCGCGCCGCTGGGGCATAGAACCGCTGTTTCACAATCTCAAGCGCTGGTTCGGCGTGAGCAATCTCTGGCAGCAATCGCGCACCGTGCTGGAGTTGTGGATGCAAATTCGCTCGATGGCCTGGACTTTGAACCAACTGCTGAGTCTGGTGCTTGTCGAGACCTTCCCGATGAACGCGGTCGCACCATGGCGCATGAATCAGCCCGTCACGGCCGGTCTGGTCACGCAGTGGCTGCGCATGGAATTTACCGGACTTGCGTTTCGCGACGGCCTGAATCGCAAGTCCCAGAAATTCCAGTGGCCAACGCCACGCAACGACACGCGACCGACCTCGTAGGATTGCCCGCTCGCGCTTCTGACGGCGTCTCATCGCTGTTTCCATTGCCAAATCGCCTCGTTGACGACCACCGTCGCAGCCGGTGAGGCAGCCATTCGCATGTCTAATGTTGAGTACTTCATGGTGAATTCCTAATTATCGAGAGGCTGCTGCTGGAGGGCGCGACGGATGCGATCCGCAGCGGCGAGCAGCCCACGCCCGGAAGAAATGACGAGTCCCGGATGTTCAGCGGAAGCTGACGAATCTCCGTTTCCCCGCTGAAAATCCTCGCCGAGCAAGCTGACCCGCGCTCACCGGCAGATCCAAAAGATTCATGATAGAGCGAGCGTCGGCGTGCCGTCAGATCACGGTTGCCGGAGGTTGCTCACAGCCCCAAGCGGTACACCTTGTTCACTGTGCCTCGAAAGAGGGTCTCTCGTTCAGTCGGACTTGCGTTAGCTGTCAAACGCTTGAAGGCATTCCAGCCGTTGCTATACGGGTAGGAGCCTTTGTCCACAGGGAAGTTGCTTTCGAACATGCAGCGATCTGCACCGAACATTTCAATGCACGATTCCATCCACGGCTTCCACGTTTCGGCGAGTTCGACCGACGACGGCGGTCGAGCTTCCTTTTCAAAGTCAAAGCCATTGATGCGCATGCCTAGTCCGCCGACTTTGACGTAGATATTAGGCAGTTGCGATAGCTCGCGCATCGAGCGAGACCAAGTTTCGAAGACTTCCTTTCGACGATCTTGATAGGAAGCAATACGCAGCACCCCGCCGCAGTGATTGATGATGATCGGCGTGTTGGGGAATGCTTTTGCCAGATCGAGAAGCTCCGGCAGTTGCGGGAAGAACAGCCACGCATCGTAGGACAGGCCTAGCGGCGCCAATTGAGCCACTCCCTCCCGATAGCTCCGGTCGAGTAGCAGCCCGCGAGGAGCCGCAGTCAGTGGATTCGCCAGCGTCGTATCGGCATCCCAAGTCACCAGGTGCCGCACGCCACGAAAGCGTCCGTCTCCAGCTTTGAGCTCAGCTTCGAGGACTTCCCGCACCTCGGCCCCTCGACGAAGATCTACGTATCCGACCATACCACTCGCCACCTTCGGTTTGGCCTTCTGCAGTGATGCGGTAACGGTCGTCACGTAGTCGATTTCGCCTATCGGACGCATGAATTCAGGACCATCCATACGGTACCGTGTGAGCGCCTGCATATACACCGATGCAATGACGTTATGTCCCGACCGGGCGTCTTCGAGGTATTGGTCCAGCATGTATATCCAGCCGGGTCGCTCGTAGAAATGGTGATGCGCGTCGATGATAGGCATGTCGGGCTCGAGTGCCGCCTCGGTGTTGGAGGCAAGCCATTCCGCCCGAACCGGAAGATAGTTGCTGGTTGTACTCATGCTGTGGACTTCCTCTTTTGCAAATACCTTGTGTTGAGCAAGGGCAGGAATCACGATCGATGCTGCGGCCGCACTAAGAAGCTGTCGGCGCCGGGGTGAATGTCTTGATTTCAACTTTTATTTTCCCTTGTTAAAAGCGTAAAGAGACAAAGTCAGCAAGGTTGTGATGGCGAGCACCACCGACAATCCGAGCATTCCGGCCGTGTAGGTACCGAAGCTGTCCTTCAGATAGCCGACGAGGTACGGACCCGCGAAGCCGCCCAACGCACCGATCGAGTTGATGAGCGCGAGGCCACCGGCAGCTGCTTGTCCGGAAAGGAACCGAGCCGGCAATGTGAAAAAGATGGTGCGGCCCGCGATGGTGCCGATCAACGCCAGCGTGATGCCGACCATGGCCGGAACCAATTGGTTGAAGTAGGTCGACACGCCCAGTGCGATCGCACCTATGAACATACATGCGGCCAAGTTCGCAATGTGACCGCCGCGGCGATCAACCCGCTTAGCCCACCAAAGCAGAGCGATGGTGGCGAAGAAGTAAGGTATTGCGGACACCCATCCGGTCTGACTGACGGTCATCCCGTGGCTCTTCAGGATCTGCGGCAGCCAGATTCCGATACCGTAGGAGCCCATCGTGAAGCCGAAGGAAATCATCGCGAGGACGTACACACGCACGTCTTTCAATGCAGCGGCGAAGTCTTTCTTCTTGCCACTCGCTGCACCTTCACGATCAAAGGCGCTTTGCAACGCTTGTCGCTCCTCCGGCGAAAGCCACTTAGCATCGGCAGGCCTGTCAGCAAGAAGCTTCAGTACGAGGACGCCGAGCACGCATGCCGGCAGACCTTCGACGATGAACATCCATTTCCAGCCCGCGAGGCTGAGGAACCCGTCCATCTTGAGCAGCCACGTCGAAAGCGGTCCACCGATAAGCGAGGAGAGCGGCGTCGAAACGGTGAACCATGCGAGCACTCGCGTGCGATAGTTCGCAGGAAACCAGATCGCGAGGAAGAAAATTACGCCGGGAAAGAAGCCGGCTTCGCCTATGCCGAGCAGCAAGCGAATTACATAGAAGCTGGTCGGTCCAACAGCGAGCGCCGTGGCGGCGGCGAAAAAGCCCCAAGTGATCATGATGCGCGCGAGCCAACGCCGTGCGCCGAAGCGATACAGCGCCAGGTTGCTCGGAACTTCGCACAAGCAGTATCCAGCGAACATGATGCCTGCCCCCCAGCCAAACTGAGTCGCAGTCAGTCCAAGGTCGCGGTTCATGGTCAGCGCTGCAAATCCGACGCTGGTCCGATCAAGGTAGTTGAAAAAGTACGCGAGCGCGAGAAGTGGGATGAAGCGCCACGCGGCTTTCCTAACCGCCTGCTGTTCAAGCGTCGAATCGACGGACTTCTCGCCCGCCAGATTGGAGGATATGGATGTCATGGTTTGTCGTCTCCTTCGAATCACTGGCCGAACTGAGCCGTGCAGGCTCGCCCGGCACTGCAATCCGTTAGTGCTCTTGAGGTTAGGCACTCGCCAGTTCGTTGGCCGAGGCGCTTGTCGCGCCCCCTGTCTGTGAGGCTTGGCACCGGACTACGCCTGCCTCGGTCAACTGTCGGAGGTCTTCATGCGAGTAACCGAGCTGCATGAGCAGGGATTGCGTGTCTTGACCCAGTGAAGGCGGTGCGGCGCGCAATCGCAGGCGTTCTCCGCCGAGTGTCAGCGGCAGCAGCGCTGTCTTGGTGGTCACTGGCTGGCCGGCCCCACTCGCGTCGGGCGGCAACGTGACGTCTGCGAGGCCGCCGGTGGAAAGCAGATGCGGGTCGTCGAATAGGTCGTGGGGTTTCGTAATAGGCGCGTACGGAAGCCCGCAGCGCTCGAAAACCGCGCCGATTTCGGCCGCAGTGAAGGCTTCCAAGTGAGCGCGAAGCTGCGGCAGCAACCAGTCCCGTGCCTGCACGCGTTGATTGTTGGTGGCGATGCGCTCGTCGCTCTTCAGTTCCGATAATCCGAAGGCGTCACAGAAGAGTGCCCATTGAGTATCGGAGACAACCGCCAGAAATATCTGCTCGCCATCCTTGACCGAGAATACGTCGTAGACAGCCCACGCCGAGATACGACCCGGCATCGGGGCCGCAGGCTTCCCGGTCACGGCGAACTGCATCATGTGCTGCGCGACGAGGAAAATGTTGTTCTCGAACAAGGCGCTCTGAACCTCCTGCCCGCGTCCAGTGCGTTCACGTTGGGCGAGCGCGGCCATTGCACCAATGGCACCGAACATACCGCCCATAATGTCGTTGACACTCGTCCCGGCTCGCAAGGGGCGGCCTTCAGGGCCGGTCATGTAAGCGAGGCCGCCCATCATCTGCACAACCTCGTCGAGCGCGGTGCGATGATCGTAAGGACCAGGCAAGAAGCCCTTGTGCGAAACGTAGACCAGACGGGGGTTGAACTTCGACAGCGTCGCGTAGCTCAGCCCCAGCTTGTCTACCGTCCCGCTCTTGAAGTTTTCACTGAACACGTCGGCGCCGGCAACCAGCTTGTGCACGATCTCGCAGCCGCGCGGGTCTTTCACATCGACAGCAATGCTCTTTTTGTTGCGATTGAATGTGCTGAAAAAGCCCGCTCCCGAGCCTCGCAGCGATCGTGTGCTGTCACCCGCGATGGGCTCAACTTTGATGACTTCAGCGCCCAGGTCCGCCAACACCATCCCACACGTCGGTCCCATCACCATGTGCGTCATCTCGACGACACGCACGCCGTTGTACGGCAGGCTTTGATTCGCTTGAACTTCGCTCATTGCGCAACTCCCAACAAACAGCCTCCCGGTTGAGGCGCGCTTGGCGCGCGCCCATCTGCATATGTGAAACCCTTAGGCAATCCGGCGTCCTGTACATGCCCGTACAGCGCCTCGCCCGGCAGCGCTTCAGCCAGAATCGCCCGAGCCGCAACGAGCTTGTCGATATCCACGCCCGTGTCGTAGCCCATTGCTTCCAGCAAAAAGGCGAGGTCTTCGGTAACGATGTTGCCCGTCGCTCCAGGTGCGTACGGGCAGCCGCCGAGGCCTGCCTGGCTCGCATCGATTGTTGTCACGCCGGCGTCGAGTGCGGCGACCACGTTCGCCAATCCTTGGCCGCGCGTGTTGTGAAAATGGGCGCCGCCCGCTTTTCGGCCCACTTCGGATTGCAAGCGACGAAACAGCCGACGAACCTGCGCCGGATTGGCGTAGCCGCTCGTATCAGACAGGCCAACCTCGTCCACGCCGCACTCAGCCATCGCCAAGCACATACGCATGGTCTGGTCATCGGTCACCGTGCCGGAGATCGTGCAACCGAACGCGACTGACACTCCTGCTTCGATCTGCACGTTCGGAAAGCGCTCGTTGCGCAGCCCGACCACGTTGCGAACTTCTTCGATCATCTGCGCCGTGGTTTTACGGATGTTGGCGGTGGAATGTTCGTCGGTGACCGAGACCGGCAACGTGACCTTGTGGACGCCCGCTTCGAACGCACCTTGACAGCCACGCAAGTTAGGTGCGAGGACCGCAACGTGAAGGCCGGGGATCGAGAGAGCGTGAGCCACGACCTCGCGTATGTCAGCCATTTGCGGCAGGAGCTTGGGCGGCACGAAGGAGCCGACTTCAATCTCCTTCAAGCCCGCAGCAGCCAGCGCGGAAATCCAAAGCAACTTGGCCTCGGTAGGCATGACGCTCTTGATGCTTTGCAGGCCGTCACGCGGGCCGACCTCGCTAATCAAAATTCTGGGTGTACTCACGATCGCTCCTTCGGTAAGTTCTGTTACACAGATCTTAGCTCTACTAGAAAGAACTATAGAGCCAACCGACGGTCACCGTTAAGAGGGTTAACCCACGATTTTAGAACTTGAGTTCTGTTACGCAGAACTGTACAGTGGAGGCATATCATTTGGAGGACTAGTACAGCATCCCGCAAATAGCTTTAATAATTATCGGGCTGCAAATATGGCTCCAGTAGGGTGACGATCACCTTGGCCATCTCGTCGAGTGTACCGGCGCCTGGCAGAGGTTCCCAACGCCCACTATGGCTACGAAAGGCGGCGCCATAACAATTGCGGCTGAGCTCGGTCAGCCGAGCCACCACCGTCGGCTCCTCGTCGTCCAGACGTTTGATCAGCAGATGACGCCCGTAGGCTTGCGTGACGATCTGCTCGTGGCCGAGCAGGGTGCGTAGTTGCCGCTGCAGTTCGACAGCGTAATGTTTGGCGGGTAAAGCTGACATGTCGATCCTCGATTACGATGCGCCGGTTTGCAGCGGATAGCCCCGGAAAGTCCATTTGAACGGGCGTGCCGTCTGATTGTGCGCGCGGACAAACTGCTCGGTGCGCTCGCGCAGATGCGCGGTGCTGATGTGACTCGCATGGCGCAGCACTCGGCGCGTGTAGCGGGCAAACCAGAGTTCGATCTGATTGACCCAACTCGCGTGCAATGGCGTGAAGTGGAAGTGAAACCGCCCATCGTGCCGCGCGTTGAACGCCTGCCAGACCGCGTGGGCGCGATGCGTGTTCAGGTTGTCCCAGACGACGTGCACCTGTTTGTCTGGGTACGCGCTTGCCACGCGCTCCATGAAGGCCACCAGATCGTCCTGGGTGCGCCGCTCGCGGCATTCTGCCAGCACCTGCCCGGTATGCACGTCTAACGCAGCAATCAACGCCTGGGTGCCGTGACGAATATATTCAAACTCACGACGACGCAGCCGCCCTGGCGCGGGCGCGCGTCCCGGGTACTTGCGCTCGATGGCCTGAATGCCAGTCTTCTCGTCGATACTGAGCACCACCGCGTTTCGAGGCGCCTTACGGTACAGCTTGCAAATTCCGTTGACCTTCTCGCGAAAGGCCGGATCTGGGCTGTGTAGCCATTGCCGGACCCGGTGTGGACGCACGTCGCCGGCCTGCAGAATGCGCTGCACCTGGCTGCGGCTGATCTGCCCGACGACGCCGCGCTCCACGGCGCGCGCCACAATCTCGTCGAGCGTGGGCGTGACCCGTCCCTCAGGTTCCTGCGTTTCACACGCCAGTGCGATGACCTGTAGCCGCTCCTCGTGCGTGATGCGTGGCGGACGGCCACTGCGCTCGCCCTCGCGAATGCCTTGGGCACCTTGCTGGGCAATCCGCTTGCGCCACAGGCAGACCGTTTGCACCGACACACCCAGTTCCCGCGCAATGACCGTATTGGAGTGGCCCTCGTGGGCCCACAACGCGATTCGCGCCCGCATCACATCTCGCTGCGCAGCCGTCTTGCGTTCGATTAGCGATAGCAGTTCCTGTCTTTCTTTCTTCGCCAGCTTCACTGGCGTTGCATGGCGGCCTCGACTCATCCCGCCATGATATCCGAGCCAATTAATTATTCAACCTATTTACGGGATGTTGTACTAGCGTGCCTACCCAAAAAGCCGCAGCGGCCGAGCCGCCTGTTGACGCGCCTGAGTCATCTAGCGGCGTCGCCGTATTGGACCGAGCCTTCTCGATTCTCAACGCCTTCGGACCGACCGACGATCGCCTGACGCTGACCGAGTTGTCGCGGCGGACCGGCTTGTATAAGAGCACGGTACTACGCTTGCTCGGGGCTTTGGAACACGGCGGCTTTATACGTAAGCTAAGCGACGGTCAGTACGCTATCGGTCATCAACCGTTGCGCCTCGCGAGCCTCTATCAGCGATCGTTCCCGGTTGGTCCGGTTGTCGAGCCAATACTGCAGCAACTCAGCCGAGACCTCGGCGAAACTGCGTCCTTCTACGTGAGGCACGGGGATCGACGACTAGTCCTGTTTCGCGTGGAGCCGTCGAGGAGCGTACGCGTATCGATACGAGTCGGCGAGGAGTTCGATATTGGAAAGGGAGCGTCAGGTAAAGTTTTGCTCGCCTTCACCGAACCGCTGGACGAGCGTTGGAGAGAGGTGCGTAACCAACTTTGGGCAGTCTCCTACGGCGAACGCGATCCTGAAACGGCTTCAGCGTCGGTGCCGGTATTCGACGCAGTCGGTGACTTTGTAGGAGCGCTCACTCTGTCCGGACCTAAAGGAAGAATCGATGCTCCGTCCGTGATGGACGTTGCAGTTAAGGCTTTGCTGGATGGAGCCAAACAGGCAACGGCAGGGCTAGGCGGAAGAGGCGCCAGGTACGATGCAAGCATTGCCTCGTTTTCTGAGACGTCCACGGTGAGCCATGATCAGAAAGGTGGGCGTATTAGCTGAGTGAGAGTCGAATGGCCGCTTCGCCATGTCGAACCGCCATGTGTGCACGATCAGGAGCAAGTTCATGAATGACTGCAACTGACCGGGAAGGGACATAGGCTGGTGTTTGCCCGGCGGCTGGCGACCCTTCTCCCCCATTGGATATCGAGTCCGCCGGGATATCGGAGCAATGCGAAAATTGCCCTGGAAATTTCCCGATTCTAGTCAAATCTGGGCTCTGTCCCAGTTGACGAACATCAGAGGGCCGGTGCAGCGCTGCAACCAAGCGAGGCGCCCGGCGGTAGGCGTTCTACAATAGGGAGCGCCGCGTTGCTCAGTCCTTCCGGCAGCGCCTCCACGATTCCGCCTCGAACCCCAACTGGAGCCAATCGATGGCCACTTCGTCATTTGTCTGGCCGAAGGATGTAGCGGTTGAGCGCGAGCTCATGCCAGGAGGCACCTTTGTCTACCATCTGTCGCATGCGGCAATCGGCAAGCTGGGCCGCATCCTCCTGACGCCAGCTCCCGGCGGTGGCGCCCGGCATGACTGCGAGGTCTACAGCGAAAGGCCGGCCAGCATGATTGAGCGTCGTCGCGCGGTGATCGAACCGATGGCACGTGCCGTCTCGGCGAAACTTGGCGGCCGGTAAGGCGTGATAGGCGAGGAAGCCTGGTCCGGGGTTCCAGGCTTGCATTGGCGATGCCTGGCTCGCAGCGGGGAGCCCTGTTGCCGTGAGCGGGGCCACGCTTCACAGCGACCGGCGGGGCCACCGGCACCCACTGCTCGGATGACAAGGATAAAGGCGGTAGCCCCCAGACATGCCTGTGTGGGGCTACCGGCGTCGACGCGACGACAAGAAAGGATCACAGCGGCTTGGGCGAGTAGAGCGCGCTCTGGAATTCGGGCACGTACTCGTACTTGACCATCTTGCCAAGGTTCAGGGACTTGATGAACGTTGATAGACTTCCTTCAGTCAGACTGAGGCTCACCGCCTCCGCACTTGTGCTGGAGGCATGACTGAGCTGACGGGAAGTTGCGTAGCCCGTGGTCAATTGCCCTTGCTGATCGACATTGGTAAAGCTATTGGTCACCATGGAGATCTTGCTCGAAAGGTTGGCCAGCTTCCTGGTTTCCAGGGTGACATCGACTTTGCCCGTCTGGCTGTCAAAGATCTCGACGACAACCGACTTGTCGGTCTCGCGGTAGTTGATGCCCGTCAGCCATTTCGGCAGGTTGTAGCCAACCACACCCGCACCCTGGCGAGCTCGGTATTGACCGGAAGCTTCAGTACGTAGCCCCAGAAGTCGTTCGACATCGCCTGACTCATCAAGGTGAGCGGTCCAAAACTGGAGCTGCCCGGCCGATTCGTGATGACGGAGAGACCAATCTCGTTGTAGCTGTCGTTGTCGCAATAGTCATAGGCGTAGGCGGTGAGCGCGACAAGGCCTCTGCCCGGCCAGACCTGGAGCGGTTGAACCTTCTCCAGGACTTGGGCAGGCATCAATTCCCGAAGCCTGTTCAAGTCGGCGGTGAAGATGACCGTCACCCTGCTGTTCTTGTAGTAGAAGTTCGGCGAATAGGATTCAAAGCCAATATTCACTTTCTCCTTCTTGAGTTCCTTGAACCAACTCAAGTCAACGTCTGGCGCTTCGGACGCAATGACGGAAAGCGGAGGATTGGAGCGATAACGGTCATACAGCCCGCCTTTGACCACAGGGACCTCATGGCCGGCGATGCTGATTGTTGTGCTTTCGGTTTGCCTGGTTTCCGATGTGCCATCGGCCCATGCAGGATTCAAGAGGACGCTCATGATTAACCCTGCTGCAGCAGCAAGATTGCTGATTTTCATTTTGACGATACTTTGGGTGCTTAAGTTGGGCATGGGGTCGGAATGGTCTCGACATCAGCGCTTGCAGCGTTGTCTGGCCGGTCAGGCATGGACGCGCTGAGCCACCCAGCGCCGGTATTGGCGGACGCGGCATGCGTTGGAAACCTGCTGCACGATCAGCGCGCGCAGCGGTGACACCCTGGGATCCGTGGCCTTGCCTCGGCTGAGCTTGCGCAGTTGAAACTTGACTGCCGCCATGTTGGCCAATGAGGCCAGCGGCTTGTTCTTCCAGCTGATCGGCAGCAACGCAGGCGCACTGTCTTTGCCAGCACGCCAGTCGCGCGGCAGATTGGGGTCGATGGCCAGGGCAGTACCGATGCCAACCATGTCCACGCCGCTCCTGACCACTTGCTCGGCCACCGGCCGACGGCGGATGCCGCCTGTGACCATCACTGGCATCTTCGCCACCGCGCGGATGTCGCGGGCGAACTCGACAAAGTAGGCCTCGCGGGCGAGCGTGCTGCCGTCGCGTGCTTCACCCTGCATGGCCGGAGCCTCATAGCTCCCTCCCGACAACTCGACCAGGTCGACGGCAAGCTCGTTGAGCATCTTCACAACCTGGCGGGCGTCATCCGCGCTGAAGCCGCCACGCTGGAAGTCGGCAGAGTTCAGCTTGACGGCAACTGCGAATCCGGGCGAAACCACGGCGCGTACGGCCTTGACGATCTCAAAGAGCAGGCGAGCGCGGTTCTCCAGCGGGCCACCCCACGCATCTGTTCTTTGGTTGCTCAACGGCGAGAGGAATTGGCTCAGCAGGTAGCCGTGCGCCGCGTGAATTTCGACGCCCGTGAAACCTGCCTGTTCCCCCAGTTGCGCCGTACGGGCAAAGCGCTCGATCACGTCCTCGATAACCTCCTGCGTCATCGCCTGCGGCGTGTTGAAGTGCCTGGACATATTGCCCAGGTTCATTGACACAGCGGAGGGAGCCCAGGTGGGCTGCCCCAGATTGGCAGGCATCTGGCGGCCGGGATGGTTGATCTGCAGCCAGAACTGCGCCCCCTTGGATCGGCCGACCCGTGCCCAGCGCCTGAACCGGTCCAGGTGCCTGGCGTCTTCCAGCACGACGCCGCCGGGCCCCGTCATGGCACGGCTGTCCACCATCACATTGCCGGTCATCAGCAGGCCGGCACCCCCTTCTGCCCAGGCCTTGTACAGCCGCATCAGCGCTTCGGAGGGTGCGTGGTCAGCGTCCGCCATGTTCTCTTCCATGGCGGCTTTGGCGATGCGGTTCGGAACGGTTGAACCGTTGCGAAGGATCAACTTGTCGAACATGTTCATGGCGTCACCTCGTTTTGATCGTGGTTCGACTTTAAGGTTAAAGTCAACTTTAATATCAACACCTTTTTTGAGGTGGTGTATGAGCGTCGCGGGGCATGGCTGCGAGGACTGGACGCCGAGCCGCGGACGTGCGGCTACTTCAGGCTGAGGCTCCCGCTTCGCAATGACGGGTACCCACCAAATGAAAAAGCCCGCCACAAAACTCGTGGCGAGCAGAACTGCGTCTTCTCCACTGCAGCACGGTCGAGCGTCCTGAAATGCTTCGCGAAGGGGAGCAGCCAGGTGCCAGAAGGCTATGCTTCTGGCACCCGTCGCTGCTAGCCGCGCACGAACGCGAGCAGATCGGCGTTTATCGTTTCGGCGTTGGAGGTGGGCATTCCATGCGGGAAACCCGGATAGGTTTTCAAGGTACCGTTCTTGAGCAGCTTCGCCGACAGCGGGCCCGAGTCTGCATAAGGGACGATCTGATCGTCGTCGCCATGCATCACCAGAACGGGAATCGTGGCGCTCTTCAGGTCTTCGGTGACGTCGGTCTGCGAGAAGGCAACGATGCCGTCATAGTGGTCCTTGGCGCTCCCCATCATTCCCTGCCGCCACCAATTCCAGATGACGCCTTCCGACGGCTTTGCGTTCGGGCGGTTATAGCCGTAGCAGGGGCCCGCGGGAATGTCATAATAGAATTGCGCACGGTTTGCCGCGAGTTGGGCCTGGAGGTTGTCGAACACCTCCTTGGGCAGGCCGCCTGGGTTCTTCTCGGTCTTCACCATGATCGGCGGAACGGCGCTGATGAGTACTGCCTTGGAGACGCGGTCTTCCCCATGGCGGGCGACGTAGTGGATGACCTCGCCGCCGCCCGTGGAATGGCCGACATGGACAGCCTTCTGCACGCCGAGGTGGTTCACGACCGCCGCCACATCATCCGCATAATGGTCCATGTCATGGCCGTCCCAGACCTGACTGGATCGCCCATGACCGCGGCGATCATGCGCGACGACCCGATAGCCTTGCGCCAGAAAGAAGAGCGTCTGGGCATCCCAGTCGTCAGCGCTGAGCGGCCAACCGTGATGAAAAAATCACCTGTGCGTCACGTGGCCCCCAGTCTTTGTAGAAGATCTCAACGCCATCCTTTGTTGTCACGTATCCCATTTTCGCTTCTGCTGTGTAGTGCATAAGCCTTCAATCGGCGATGTGCGCGCTGATATTTGCTGCGCGGAGGTCGAGTCCTGCTCCTTTCCAGATAGGTAGATGAGGGGGAGGGAATGTGGCCGGGGACACCGCGCTAGCCAGGTCGGCCTTCCTTGCCGGGCCAAGATTCACTGTAGGATTAAAGTGAACCTTAATGTCAATGCTTTCTTAGTGCCGTATGAGAATTGGAGAACTGGCTAAGCTCAGCGGTCTGACGGCCTCCCGCATTCGCTTTTACGAGGCAGCCGGATTAATCCTGGCGGTCGAGCGCCAGGCGAATGGCTATCGCGACTACCCGCCGGAGGCGGTATGGATTCTGGAAATCATCGCCAGCGCGCAGAGTGCGGGGTTCTCGCTCGATCAGATCCGCCATCTGCTACCGCTCGGTTCGGGGAACTGGCAGCACGATGAGTTACTGGATGCCCTCAAGCGGAAAGTCGCCGAAATCGAGGACATGAAAAAACGCCTCAAACAAAACAAGACCCATCTGCTCGCCGCCATCAGGAACATCGAAAACCGGCCTGCGGATATGCCCTGCTCTGACAGGACGAAGTGGGTGCAAGACCGCCTCCGCGAAGAAGGGGCCGTCGTGCCAGCCCGGGGTAAGACCCGTCGCCCCGCAGCGAGCTGATCCCGGAACGTGCCGGAAAGTGCCAGGAACTGCTGGCGCACGTGTCTCTCAATGTGTCGGAACGTCTACTTTGGTTCCGGTCCCTTCAATATCCGCGTTGGGATCCACAAGGTGATCGGAATGAATCCAACCTATCCGCGTCTGGATGCTTGACCTTCAAGTTGAGTTTAACCTTAAAGTGCTGGCTGCCGGCTGTTAATCGGCTTGCCTCGGGCACTGCCTCAGGCACCGCATACAGGGTCAATCATCGAGGAAGCTCAATGAATATGGATAGGCGGTTTGCACAAATCGAATTCGGACCGCTGGAAGGTGAGCTGGAAGGCTTGAATTCCAGCCCCTCCGCTATCAGCGCCGCAAGGAAACGTCCATGACCGCCCCAGGCTATGACGTCGTCGTCTTTGGCGCCACCAGCTTTGTTGGTCAGATCCTGACGCGGTACCTGCCAGTCTGGCACTGGACCACGTCAAGAACGGTAGCAAGATCGGGCGTGGTGGTGGCTTCTGGACACCGGCGACGATATTCGACGAACGCTTTATCGACCGCCTGGCGCGCCATGCTGGTTTGCGCTTCGAGGTGATATGACGAAACACTTAACAGATGCCCGCTCATTCAGCCAGCAAGCCAGGATGGCGCTGGCCTAACGCTGAAATCGGAGAAGCCAAAGCATGACAGCAATAGATCAAGCGGGAGCGGTTCGTCCGGGGAAGAGCTCGACATAGCGGCAGTAGATCGATGGCTCAAAGCGCAGGACCGCAGCCTCTTGGGGCAGCCGACTATCACGCAGTATGCCGGTGGTGCTTCCAATTGGACCTACCGGCTGGAATACCGCAACCGCGATCTCATTCTTCGGCGTCCGCCAGCTGGCACCAAGGCGGCCGGTGCGCACGACATGGCTCGCGAGTACTTCATTCAAAAGCATCTGAAGCCGGCATACCCGATGGTGCCCGACACTGTCGCCCTGTGCCAGGACCCTTCAGTGATCGGGTGCGACTTCTATGTCATGGAGCGTATTGCAGGAATCATCCCCCGCGCGAACCTGTCCCGTGACCTCGATTTCACGGCGCCGCGTGTGCGCGAACTATGCCTGAACGTGCTGGACCAGCTCATCGCTCTGCACCAGACGGATTACCAGGCGTCTGGCCTGGATTCGCTGGGTAAGGGAGCGGGCTACTGCAAGCGTCAGGTCGATGGCTGGGACGCACGCTACGAGAAGAGTCTTACCTGGAACGTGCCACGCTTTCGCAGCGTGCGCGCGTGGCTGCGGACAAACACTCCGGAGGACAGCCGAACCTGCATCATCCATAACGACTGGCGCTTCGACAACGTCGTCCTGTCCGCTCAGGAACCCACGCAGGTGATCGGTGTGCTGGACTGGGAGCTTGCCACGCTGGGCGATCCTCTGATGGACCTTGGCACCATGCTGGCCTATTGGGTGCAAGCCGATGACAACTTCATGATGCGAGCGGCGCGACGTCAACCGACGCACTTGCCGGGCATGCTGAGCCGAAGAGAAGTCGTCGACTACTACTTCGGCAAGACTGGCCTCAAGACCGACAACTGGGTCTTCTACGAGGTCTTTGGACTCTTCCGGCTGGCAGTCATCATTCAGCAGATCTACTACCGCTATCACCACAAGCAAACGAAGAATCCGGCATTCAGGCATTTCTGGCTGATGGTATATGCGCTCCATCGACGCTGTCGGCGTCTGATCCGTCGAAGCGGGAGGGCTTGACCATGACTCGCGTCATTCTCGTACGCCATAGTCAGGCCTCATTCGGAGCGACAGACTATGACTGTCTTTCCGACAAGGGGCACGAGCAGGCGGAGCACCTCGGCAAGGTACTGCGCGAGCGCGGCGAAACTATCGATGCCCTCTGGTCCGGAAGGCTTCAGCGTCACCGGCAAACGGCAAAGGGATTGCTCCAGGGCGCCGACTGGGACCTTGAGCAGCACTGTCTCGCAGGTTTTGACGAATTCGACCACCAACAGGTGATTGTCCGCTATGAGCCTCGCTACAACGACCATGAGGTGATGATGAGCGAGCTCGCCGCCGCGGAGAATCCACGCGATGCATTCTTCGGTATGTTCGGTGCGGCACTGGCGCGCTGGTACGGTGGCACTGCGGATGGGGACTATGACGAGCCCTGGCGCCAGTTCCAGGCGCGCTGCAAGGCTGCACTGGAGCAGGTGCTGAAGCTGGCCGGGCCGGATGAGACGCATCTGGTGGTCACATCGGGTGGGGTGATCGCGGTGATTGTCCAGGCCTTGCTTGGCCTTGGCGATGCAGCCGCGATGCAGGTCAACTGGACACTGGCCAATGCCAGCATGACGTCATTGCAGGTGAGCAGCCAGCGTAAGCGCAGGCTCATGACGTTGAACGAGTACTCACACTTTCACGGCGATCGCAGTTATCTGCTGACCTGGCGCTGAATGATCGGGCAAGACGAGATCGAAATGACAAATCAATCCAGGACCGTCCTGATTACCGGGGCCAGCTCAGGACTAGGCGCTGGAATGGCGCGGCAATTTGCTGCACGCGGCTACAACCTTGCGCTGTGTGCGCGGCGTACCGAACGTCTGCACGAGCTGAAGGGCGAGCTATGCAGAGCATTCGGCGTGCGAGTCGAGGTCAGTGCCCTTGATGTCAATGATCACGAGAAGGTTTTCGCCAAATTTGGCGAGTTTGTGCAGATGTTTGGCCGGCTGGATCGGATCATTGTCAATGCCGGCATTGGCGAAGGACGACGCATTGGTACTGGCCATTTCGCCACCAATCTGCGCACCGCCGAGACCAACTTCATAGCAGCCCTTGCCCAATGCGAAGCGGCTGTGGAGATCTTCCGAAGCCAGAGCGGCGGTCATCTGGTGGTTATCTCGTCCATGAGCGCGAAACGCGGCCTGCCCAGGCACCTGACCGCCTATGCAGCAAGCAAGGCAGCAGTGGCCCATCTGGCTGAAGGCATTCGCGCCGAACTACTGAACACACCGATAAAGGTCAGCACCCTGTTCCCCGGTTATATCCGTACGGAACTCAACGCAGCAGCGAAGAAGTTGCCGTTTGAAATTCCGGAGGAGCTCGGCTGCCAATACATGGTCAGGGCCATCGAGCGCGAGCCAGATGAGGCTTGTGTTCCTGGCTGGCCGTGGGCATTTGTGGGCGTGCTGATGCAAGCCCTGCCGCTAGGTTGGGTAGCGCGTTTTAACTGACGTATAGAGCCAGAGATTCTTGAGGGCAACTTCAAGCTGGTTGAGGAATTTGGCGAGCATGAAGATCGGGGAACTGGCGGAGCGCACTGGCCTTGCCCCGTCGCGCATCCGCTTCTACGAAGGCATTGGCCTGCTGGAGGTCGAGCGTCAGCGGAACGGCTACCGGACCTATCCACCTCAGGCGGTGCTGGTGCTCGACCTGATCGCGACTGCGCAGCAGGCCGGTTTTAGTCTCGACGAAATCCGCAAGCTGCTACCGCCCGACCTGGCGCAGTGGAAGCATGGCTCGTTGATTGAAACGCTCCGCGGCAAGGTGCAGGACATCGAGGCGCTGGAGGCACGGCTTGCGCGGAGCAAGGCGCACCTCGTTGCACTTTTGGCGGAGATCGAGGCGAAACCTGAGGAAATTGACTGCGCCACCAATGCGAGCAGGGTGTTGTCGCGGATACGATCAGGGGAATTGGAAAGCCCAGCCCTGGCGACCGGCGATGTCACTACCCTTCGCAAGGCAAGCCGGCGCCGGTCGGTCCGGACTGGCTAATGGACCGTCGATGGTCTGTGCACAGCGCGGCCAAAGCGCCTGGCATGCGCGACAAGCCGGCATGAATTTCGGTAAGGGCAAGGAGATAACACATGAATCTGGACGTCAACCACCAGCCGGTCAGCGTTGAATGTGACCCAGCCACCCCTTGCTGTGGGTGCTGCGGGACCACCTGAACCTGACCGGCACGAAGTTCGGCTGCGGCGTCGCGGCTTGCGGCGCGTGTACCGTGCATCTGGATGGCGCGGCGGTGCGGTCCTGCGTCCTGCCCGTGGCGGCGGTGGCCGGCAAGCGCATCACCACGATCGAAGGGCTGGCCAACGCGCCGGGCAAGCGCCACGCGCTGCAGCAGGCCTGGATTGACGAACAGGTGCCGCAATGCGGCTACTGCCAGTCGGGCATGCTGATGGCGGCGGCGGACCTGCTGGCCCGGCAGCCAGACCCCAGCGACGCCGACATCGACGCGGCCATCACCAACCTGTGCCGCTGCGGCACCTATCCGCGCGTGCGCACCGCCATCAAGCGTGCAGCGAAGGCGCTGCGGGAGGGCCGCGCATGAACGCCGACGCAATGACTCCGCGCCGCGGACGGCGCCGATTCCTGCTGGGCGCGCTCGGCCTTGGCGGCGCGCTGGTGGTAGGCTGGGGCGTGATGCCCCCGCGCAGCCGGCTTGGCGATCCCGCGGCATTTCCTGAGACGTCCGGCCAGATTGCCCTGAACGGCTGGATCAAGATCACGCCGGAAGGCAACGTCATCCTCGCCATGCCGCGGGTGGAGATGGGGCAGGGCATCCACACCGCGCTGTCGATGCTGGCCGCCGAGGAGCTCGATATTCCGCTGGCAAGGGTGAGCATCGAGTCGTCACCCATCGAACGAATCTATGGCAATGTCGTCACCATGGGCGACAGCTCGCTACCGCTGCATCCGGACGATGCCGACAAGACCTGGGCGCGCGCGCTGCACTGGATCATGGCCAAGAGCGCGCGAGAGATCGGTCTCATCATCACCGGCGCCAGCAGCAGCGTGGCCGACGGCTGGCAGCCAGTGCGCGAGGCCGCCGCTACCGCGCGCGCCACGCTGGTGGAAGCTGCTGCGCGCGAATGGGGCGTGCAGGTGGCACAGGTGACGGTGCGGGAAGGCCAGCTCATTGGCCCGGGCGGCAAGCAGATGCCTTTCTCCGCGGTCGCGCGGAAGGCGCGCGACATTGCGCCGCCCTCGAACGTCACGCTCAAACCGGCTGCGCAATATCAACTGATTGGCAAGCCTGCACCGCGCAACGACATCGCCAGCAAGACGGATGGCAGCGCACGCTTTGCCATCGATGCGCGGCCGCCCGGCATGTTGTATGCGGCGGTCGTCATGTGTCCGGTGTTTGGCGGCAAGCTCAAGACCTTTCAGTCGAAGGCGGCGCTTGGCATGCCCGGCGTGCGCCATGTCGTGCCATTCGAGGGATCGACGGGTGGCGCACCGGGCGTGGCCGTAGTGGCCGACCACTACTGGCAGGCACGCCAGGCCCTGGCGACGCTCGAACCGGTCTGGGACAACGGGCCGCATGCCTCGCTCGATTCCGCGGGCATCCGGCAGCAGCTCGTCGGCGCGCTCGACAGCGACAAGGGCGGTTTCACGTACCGTTCGATGGGCGATGGCCTGCAGGCCTTTGACAAGACGGGTGGCGCAACCCTCGTCGAGGCCGAATACAGTGTGCCGTACCTGGCGCATGCCGCCATGGAGCCGATCAACTGCACGGCGCAGGTGACCAGGGATCGCGTGCAACTCTGGGCGCCGACTCAGGTGGCCACGCTGGCGCAACTGGTCGCCGCGCGCGCGGCAGGTGTGAGCCGGGACCAGGTGTATATCGACATCCCGCTCATTGGCGGCGGATTCGGACGGCGGCTGGAGTCGGATTTCATCGGCCAGGCCGTGTCGATCGCCACCAAGACCGAGGGCCGCCCGGTACAGGTGATCTGGGCGCGCGAAGACGACATCCGCCACGACTTCTATCGCCCGCAGGCCATCGCACGCCTGAAGGCGCGCGTCGAGAATGGCAAGGTGATGGCCATCGCCTCACGCAGTGCCGGGCAGTCGATCCTGGCCGGCGAGCTGGAGCGCCTGTTCGGCGCGCCGTCGCCCGGTATCGACCGCTATGCTGCCGAAGGCCTGTTCGACCTGCCGTATGAGATCGAGCACGAGCATATTGCGCACGTGGTGGTCGATTTGCCGGTGCCGATCGGGTTCTGGCGCAGCGTCGGCCATTCCTACACCGGGTTCTTCCTGGAAGGCTTCCTGAACGACGTGGCGGCCGCTGCCAGGCTCGACCCGCTGGCGATGCGGCGGGACTTGCTCAAGGCGCATCCGCGTGAACTGAAGGTGCTCGACACCGCAGCGCAGGCGGCAGGCTGGACCCGGCCGCTGGCACCCGCCGCGGACGGCGCACCGCGTGCGCGCGGGCTTGCGCTGCACAACTCGTTCGGCTCGGTGGTGGCACAGGTGGCAGAGGTGTCGCTCAAGGATGGCAAGCCGCGTGTGCATCGGGTTGTCTGCGCCGTGGACTGCGGCACGGTGGTCAATCCGGATATCGTTGCGCAGCAGATGGAAAGCGGGATCATCTTCGGGTTGACTGCGGCGCTGTACGGCAAGGTCCAGATCAAGGACGGGCAGGTCGTGCAGGCCAACTTCCCCGACTATCCGATGCTGAAGATGGCGGAGGCACCGGTGATCGAAACCCACCTCGTGCCCAGCACGGCCGAGCCCAGCGGCGTCGGTGAAATTGCCGTGCCGCCGATCGCGCCGGCCGTGGCACATGCCGTCGCCCAGCTTACCGGCAAGCCGGTGCGGCAACTGCCAATGGTGTAAGTCAGCAGGCTCCCGCCAGAGTCGGCTACCGACCTGCTTCGGCCGCCCGACGGCGTAAGGGTGGCTGGCCGAAACTGACCGGGAAGGGACATAGGCTGGTGTTTGCCCGGCGGCTGGCGACCCTTCTCCCCCATTGGATATCGAGTCCGCCGGGATATCGGAGCAATGCGAAAATTTCCCTGGAAATTTCCCGATTCTAGTCAAATCTGGGCTCTGTCCCAGTAGACGAACATCAGAGGGCCGGTGTAGCGCTGCAACCAAGCGAGGCGCCCGGCGGTAGGCGTTCTACAATAGGGAGCGCCGCGTTGCTCAGTCCCTCCGGCAGCGCCTCCACGATTCCGCCTCGAACCCCAACTGGAGCCAATCGATGGCCACTTCGTCATTTGTCTGGCCGTAGGATGTAGCGGTTGAGCGCGAGCTCATGCCAGGAGGCACCTTCGTCTACCATCTGTCGCATGCGGCAATCGGCAAGCTGGGCCGCATCCTCCTGACGCCAGCTCCCGGCGGTGGCGCCCGGCTTGACTGCGAGGTCTACAGCGAAGGGCCGGCCAGCATGATTGAGCGTCGTCGCGCGGTGATCGAACCGCTGGCACGTGCCGTCTCGGCGAAGCTCGACGGCCGGTGAAGCGTGATGGGCCAAGAAGCCTGGTCCCGGTTCCGCTGCCTCTAACTGGCCTGCTGATGCAGGGCTGATTGATCCAGCGCCGTTGCGACGTTCGGCAGGAGGCGATGGGCATAGCGTGCAATCGGAAAGTCGAAGGTGCCGCGCAGGTTGATGCCTTCCAGATGAGTCGGGGCAATTTGGCGCAGGTCTTCGGCGCGCATGGCTTCGCCGCCGATCGCCTCGATGGCATCGAGCGCGCGCTGCATGTGCAGCGTGTTCCAGGCCATCACGGCATTGGAGAGCAAGGTCAGGGCAGATGACACCGCCGCCAGCGACGCATCATGCCGGGTCAGTTCGAGCGGAATCTTTCCGTAGTGGATGGCCCGCTGCACCGTGTGGACCGCCTCGCCTCGGTTCAAGGCATGCTGCATCTCGTGGCGGAACGCAGGAATGGTGAAATAGTCAATCAGGAAGATGGTGCGAAACAGCCGGCCGAGATGCACGCCCGCTTCATAGACAGGCTGGCCCTTCGCCGCCGCGCCAAAGCGCGTGAGCGCCTGGACGGCGGTGCATTGCCCGCTCTGCACCGATGCCGCAATGCGGACCAGTTCGTCCCAGGCGTGCTCGATCAGATCCAGCCGGACATCCGTGTCCGTCACCGAAGCCAATTCGGCCAATATGTCGTGGTCCCTGGGCACATGGAGACGGCGGTCGCGCAGATGCGCAAGCCGTGGACAAAGATCAAAGCCAAGCAGCCGGGAGTGGCTCATGGCGAAATCGGTAAAGCCGTGGGTATCGACAGCCAGTTGCGCCACGTCTTCCGATCCGCTCTGGCGGATGACGCCCTCGATGGCCGCGCCGGCCTGCCGCTCATTGAGCAGGATCGGCTGGTCGTAGAAGATGCCCCAGCGGTCGCGGACATGCGTGTACATGCCTATCGATTTCGTGCGCCGGCGCGGATCGGCCCGTGCCCGCCAGACCGTGCGCGTGGTCTCCAGTGACATCATGTCCGATGATGCCAGATCGGCGCGCCCCCAGTGTTGGGCAATCGGATGCTGGTGCATGAAGACCAGGACAGCATCGGCGGCCTGGCGGAGTTTGCGCTCGTCCGCGATGCGATGCCCGCTTCAAGCAGGTTTGCGAAGAACGGTCCCTCGGCATGCCTCGGTTTGTGTTCGCATCGTGCGTGATAGCTGGTCATGCGTGGATGATTGCGTGCCAACAGCAATCGCACGTACTCGATCGCCCGTGTCTTACCGATGCGCGACGGGCCGTAGATCAGCGCGCCCATCATCCTGTAGCGCAGACATCGAGTGACCAGTTCGTAGAGTTCTTCGATGGCTGGCGTGGCGATGCGATAGTTGCCGGTGACCAGGGGGTGCAGCGATGGATCGATCGGACGCGGTATTTGAATCGACATGATGACTCCCACGCGAATGTCAGGGTTAAAAGACTTGGCCAGTACCGATAGACAGTTTCTTCGGACGTGTTGGTGTTTGCGGCTCGGAGGTCTTGTCTAAGGTCGGCGCTGATGCTGCGTTCGCTGTGGGCTGCGCAGCAGATGCGCCCCGCCCCAGCGCAGTTCGCACCGTCGGCGCAGATGACAGAATTCGCTTTGCCTCCGCCAGTTCGGATGCAGCCTTCCGTGTCTTCTTTGCCTGAGCCAGCTTTCCGTGGACGTATTCCTCGATGGGATTCGCCTCGACTGGCACACGTGACCGCTTCTTGTCTTTCCTCTCCTTATTGATTTGCTGGCGTAGTTTCAGGTTGTGCCGCATCACGCCCCAGCCCCCTTGCGCCTCCAAGAGCCCCAACTCAACGCCGTCAGGTTGGAACGCACGGACACAGCGAAGATCATCGGCATTCAGATAGATAAGCAGGCTCTTTCCGATCAGATCCGTGCTGCAGGCCAGGATGCTGCTTGTGTAGCGCACGCCATACAAGTTGATGTGCGGTCGAACGCCCCGGTCGAGGTATGCGCGCACTGTGCAACGCCTGGCCGATTGCATCAGGCACAGCGTGCGGCGCCGATGTTCGGGCAGCCATGTCACCAACTGTTCCTTGCCCCGAATGAAATACTCCATCGCCTCAAGTGGCGTGACATTGTTCAGGCTTGCATGCGGCGTACCGTTGTAGCTCGCGATCGCGTATTCGACCAACTCCTCCAACTCGTCAAACGACACAAACAAGCGTAGCTCTCCCTTGGGATCGGCCAGCGCGCGCCGCAAATCGCGGGGATGCGAACCCGTATAGCCAGGCAATCTGGAAGACAGTCTGCTCGCAATGGTCCCGAAGAAGCGTTCGATGTAGGGTCGATCATCGGGACTGTACTTCGGCCCTGCGTCTGCACAACAGCCAACGAATTCGCACAAGGCATCCAGTGTCTCCTTGGCGAGGTTCGCCTTCGCATTGTCAAGCTTCATCCACTCCCAGGTTGTGTACGCGAGCTCCGGCAAGCGCTGTGAGGGAAAGCCGTCGTGCGCACCGTAGACCAATCCAGGAATCGTGAAGTCGCGCGGTCGATGCGGTTCCAGGGCCGACTCGATGGTCTTGATGACGTCGTAGCGGCAATACTCGCGACCCAGCGCAAGGTGATAGCCAAGCACCGCACGCGTGCAGACGTCGATGATTGCGAGCAACCAAACGCGTTCGATCTCGAACTCATGTTCAAAGCCCAATGCATCGCGTACTACCACCTTCAGCCGGATATCGAGTCGGTGACCGTCGAACTCCACGACCTGATAGGGGCGCATGGCCGGCCGACTGTCCGACTTGTCGTAGTGCGGAAGCCCCTTCAGGTGCGTGGCGCCTGCTGCCCGTGCCGCCGTGCGGAAATTGCGCAGCAACTCGACTTTAAGCCGCGCGGATAGCGACCGAATGGCACGGCCATCCGTATTGAAGGGGTAGTCCACCGCCGTCAGACCGAGGGACCGGCATTGCCACAGAAACTCCGCGTGCAGTACATGCAGGCCAACCAAGCGTGTCTGTAGTCTTCCATCGGTATGAACCTGTTCGAGCGACACGCGGCGCTGTTTTACTTTTAGGAGCAGCCATCCCGAGAGCGTCGGAAAGAGCTCTAAGAAAAGCGCGAACGCGCCCGCTTTACCACTTCCGTCTACGCTGGGTCGGCCATTGACCGGACTTATGCGGACGTACTCATTGACGCGCACGTGCGCCAACAAGGCGCGGAATCCAAATATGCGTCTGTCAGGATGCGGAGCCAAGCCTCGCTCGAGCCACCGATAGATCTGTCGACGGTTGACGCCGGTTACCTTCTCAATGTCCTTTACACGTTCGCCGCGCGCGTAGCGCTCGACGGCCTCTATTCTTCGCTTCGTGACCTCGCGCGCTGCGACGTCAAGCTCAGTCCACGCGATGCTTGGCCACGCGCTCAAATCGATTGATTGAAACTCAGGCTTGCGGCGAATCATGACCGGCCTCCCCGACTGCAAACTTCGTCATCCACGACAATGGGTCGGTCCGCATTTCCTCAGCATGCACGCGACCGGTATGCAGTAGACTGAAGATGGCGGCGCGCACAAGCACTGGGTCACCTTTCGAGAACTCGCGCTCGATGGCTAGAAGCGGCTTTGGACTGGCGACAAAGCGCTCGACCGCGTCGAGCAGTGACACCGACACGAGACCTCGCGTGGCTACGATACTTGGCAGCATGCGCTGCCAGTTGTCGATCCAGATGCGTGATGCTGCCTGTTCGGCCGCGTCGACCAGCCGGACATTGAGCACATCAGCGCTCAACTCGAGCCCCTCCTTCTTTTCTTCGTCGATAACTGGATTCGGCAGGAGTACCAACTCCTGCCGATCGGAGTGCGAGACCAGGAAGTCTGCAAGGTATCGCCGTCCGCGAAACTGAATGAACCCGGGACGCTCACAAAAGTGGGCGATTGCCGGATCGGATTCGATCAAGACCCATTGGTCGAACGCACAGCGTCGGTAGAAAGTGAGCCGCCGCTTCAGCTTCGGACTGAAGGCTTCGAAGCGGTGCGCGCCGCGCGGGCGGACGAGCGCAACCGGCTCCGCTATGTGCAGAGAATCTTCCATAAGATCAATGCCTTACGAGCGGGATTCGAAGTCTAGGATGCCAATTGACGAAATTAATCCGGACGAATTGACGACTTCGCTTCGCGGGGAGTGCAAGCAATATTGTCAATTCACCGGCCGGACCTCTATATACGGCGCAGCTTCCAGGCAGATTCCGGAGTGACAGAATTGCTTGGTTCTACGGCATACGACCGCAATGACGGCGATGAAACGCATCAACTTCATTGTGTCCTTCATTATGGCTTGGCAATGCGCGTCGCTCTTTTCGAGCGTGGGCGAATCGATCTACGGAGCTATTTGCGCGCTCAGCGGATTGGCGATTCGGGGACATCTCGTTGCGGTGTGCCGTCGTAGGTCCAAAGGAACTGACGGGGGATCGGCCCCTTGTTGCGCCCGCCCTGGCAGGTCTGCTCCCAGGCATGCGCAAGGATGCCTACGGAGCGCGACAAGCAGAACAGACCGCGGGCCAGTGGCGCAGGGAAACCAAGTTCCGCGTATATCACGGCGGTGGCCCCGTCGATATTCATTGGGATCGGCTTGCTGCGCCCGGCAGCGAGCGCGTGTTCGATGGCCCGTGCGATTGTTGCAAAACGCCCGCTGACTACGCCCCTGGCCGCCGCTTGATCCACCAATGCCAGCAGGCGTGGCGCTCGTGGATCAAGCGGATGGAAACGGTGGCCGAACCCGGAGACGAACTTGCCATGATGGTCGCGATAGTGTTGTAACGCTGCTGCGACTGCGTCTTCCATCGTATTCCCGGCATTCATACGTTTGGCGACATCCTCATAGAGCGCCACCGCCTGCTCACCCGCGCCGCCATGCACATCGCCCAGGACGTTGACGGCGGAAGCCATCGCATTATTCAGGCCCACTCCGCAAGGATGGCGATGCTCGGCGCTTGGGGACCGTGGTCGACCGCGGCCATCAGCGCCGCATCCAGGAGCTCGCCCTGGGCGGGTCTGGGCAAATCTCCGCGCAGCATCAGCCAGATCATCTGCGCGAACGACACGCTGCCGATCAATTGTTCGATGGGATAGCCGCGGTACCGGATCTCCCCGGGACGCATGTCGATGATGCTGGTGCGCCACCAGTCCTGCGAGAGGCGCTGGCCGGCGTCCATGCCGGTGTCGCCGGCGTTCTGGGAATGGTCGATGCCACTCATATGGCACGCTCCTCGCAAAGTTGGTTGATATCTGCGTCGCTGTAGCCCAGGCTTTCCAGCACCTCGCGTGTGTGCTGGCCAAGTTCGGGCGGGGGAATCTACTGCGGGCGCCTCGCGGTTGAGCTTGAATCCGGTGCGCACTACCCGGATATTGCGGCCAACGCCCGGCGCATTGGCAAATTCGCCGATCATGCCGCGGTCACGCACCTGGGGATGCGCCAGCGTGTCGGGAACGCTCAGCACCGGACCCGCCGGCACACCGGCGGCATTGAGCATTGGCCACCAGTCGACGGCGGCCTTCTTGGCCAGCTCCACTTCCAGGGCCTCGGTCAGCGCCTTGCGGTTGGCCAGGCGCGCCTGGCGCTGCGCGAAGCGTACGTCGGTGGCCAGTTCGGGCCGGCCCACTACCTGACATACCGCTTCAAACTGTTCCTGCTTGTTTGCGGCAATGTTGAGCAGGCCGTCGCCGGTGCGGAACGTGCCTGACGGGCTGGCCGTCATGTTCTCATTACCCATCGGGGTCGGCCTCCGGCCGGCGATCAGGTGGTTCGACACGACCCACCCCATGGTAGCGAGCGTGGCTTCCAGCATCGACACGTCGATGAAGTAACCCTCGATGCGCTGGTGATCGGCCAGCGATGCCGCCACCGCGAATGCGGCAGTCAGGCCCCCGATGGTGTCGGAGACGGGGTAGCCGACACGGTAAGGCGCCGTCTCGGGATCGCCGGTAATGCTCATCACACCGGACATCCCTTGGATGATCTGGTCGTAGGCAGGCAATTCGGCCAGCGGGCCGTCCTGGCCGAAGCCGGAAATCGCGCAATAGATCAGTCGCGGATGCTCCTGCTTCAGTGTTTCGTAGCCGAGGCCCAGGCGGTCCATGACGCCCGGACGAAAGTTCTCGACCAGGACATCAGCGCTGCGCACCAGCTTGCGGAAGACTTCCTTGCCGCGTGCGTGCTTGAGGTTGATGGTGATGGACTGCTTGCCCGGGTTCTGCGCCAGGAACGAGACGCCCATCAGCGCCTTATTGAGTTCCGGGTCGGCGCCAAGTTGGCGGGCGAGGTCGCCCGTCCCGGGCGATTCCACCTTGATCACTTCCGCGCCCATATGGGCGAGCTGGTGGCAGCAGAACGGCCCGGCCAGCACGTTGGTGAGGTCGAGCACGCGAACATTGCGCAAAGGCTTTTGCATGACTGGCTTCCGATGGCGTGGCGCCACGACGGTGCGGCCGCCGTAGCGCGACTGGATGGTTTATTCGACGCGCGCGCCGGACTGACGCACGATGTCGCCCCAACGGGCGTTCTCGCTCTGGATAAAGGCGTCGAGGCTGTTGGGTGAACCGCCGCGCGGCTCACTGCCTTCTTCTCGCAGCTTGTTGATGGTGTCCGGCTGCGTCAGCGCCTTGTTGACCTCGGCGTTCAGGCGCGCCACGACGTCGGGGGCGTGCCAGCGGGGGCAACTAAGGCTTTCCAGTCCTCCGCCTGAAAGCCAGCATAGCCGGACTCCGCCACCGTAGGGACCGCTGGGAGCAGCGGTAAGCGCTTGGCCGAAGTCACCGCCAGCGCCCGGATCTTGCCAGCCTTGATCATGGGCATGGCAATGGGGGGCGTGGCGAAATAGAAGTCAGTCTGTCCGCCCAGCAAATCCGTCAGTGCAGGCGAGGCACCCTTGTACGGCACATGCAGCGTCTTGATGCCAACGCGTCGGGCAAACATTTCTCCTGTCAGGTGTCCCACCGTGCCGGTGCCAGCGGACGCCATCGACAACTGCTTCAACTTGGCCGCGGCCACCAGGTCGGCAACCGTCTTGTAGGGTGTGTCGGCGCGCACAATGAGCACGACTGGCTGTGCCGCCACCAACGCCACCGGTGTGAAATCCTTCTGCGCGTTGTACGGCATCTTGGGATACAGGGTGGGATTGATCGCTAGGTTGGCGGTTTGTCCCATGCCGAGCGTATAGCCATCCGGCTTCGCCTTAGCCACCGAATCCAGACCGATATTGCCGCCGGCGCCCGCTCGGTTTTCCACGACCACGTTCCAGCGCGTGGCCATGCCGATCTTGTTGAAGACCAGTCTCGACAACACGTCCGTGCCGCCGGCTGGCGGGAACGGGACGATTAGTCGAATCGGCTGGTTTGGATATGCATCGGCTGCCCTGGCTTCGGTGGTGCCAGCGGTGAACAGCGTCCCCAGCAGTAGCAAGCCTGCCACCATACCGGCTTGCGTGAGCGAGGAAATACGGCGAACTTGCGGCGTAGCTGAAAGAACGGGGCGAACTGCGTGGGTCATGTTGTCTCCGTGATGTGTCATCGTTGAGGGTCCAGCCTGTAGACTTTGCTTGCCGTGCCGCGGAACAGGGCGTCTCGCTCACTGGCGCTGGCCTGTGCAGTTAGGCGCTTGAATGCATTCCAGCCGTTGCCAAGCGGGTACGAACCCTTGTCCACAGGGAAATTGCTCTCAAACATGCATCGCTGCGCGCCGAAGGCCTCGATGCAGGTCATCATCCACGGCTTCCATGTGTCGGCGAGTTGGAGCGATGACGAGGCCTGCGGAGCCTTTTCGAAATCGAAGCCGTTGATGCGCATACCCAGGCCGCCGACCTTGACATACACGTTCGGCAGGCGCGCCAGTTCGCGCATCGAGCGGGACCAGCGCTCGAACACCTCCGGCCGCTTGTCGGCATAGCTGGCGATCCGCACCACGCCGCCGCAATGGTTGACGATGATCTTCGTATCGGGATTCGCCTTGGCAAGGTCAAGCAACTGGGGCAGTTGGGGAAAGAAGAGCCATGCGTCGTACGACAGGCCGAGCGGTGCCAGTTGTGCCACACCCGCGCGGTAGGCCGGGGCGAGCAATAGCCCTTGCGGCGCGGCGCTAAGCGGATTTACCAGTGTCGAGTCGGCGTCCCAGGTCGTCAGGTGACGGACGCCGCGAAAGCGTCCGTCACCTGCTGCCAGATGGGCTTCGAGCACCTCGCGCACCTCGGCGCCGCGGCGAAGATCGACGTGACCTATGATGCCTTTAGCAACCTGGGGCTGGCCGGGTGTCGGATGCGCGGTAACAGCGGCAACGTATTCGGTCTCTCCGACCGGGCGCGTGAAAACCGAACCCTTCGTGTGGTAGCGGGTCAGCGCCTGCATGTAGACCGATGCCTCGAAATTGTGACCCGAGGCACGCACGTCGGCCAGATAATCGTCTAGCAGGTAGAGCCAGCCCGGACGCTCGTAGAAGTGATGGTGAGCGTCAATGATCGGCAGATCCGGCTCCAGCGCTGTTTCGGCGCCTGCGGCGAGCCATTCCGGACGGACCGGGAGATAGTTGCTGCTGGTAGTCATATGGGAACCTTCCTTGCCGGCTGTAAGTGGGGCATCGGCAAGCACGGGGCTTGCGAGCGAGGCGGCGGCCGCACCGAGCAGCAGCCGGCGTTTGGGATTGAATGCAGCTTTCATGTCATTCGTCCCGAATGAGGGCGAACAGCGAGAGCGTGAGTAGCGTCGTGATGGCCAGCACGATGGCAAGGCCGAGCATGCCCGCAGTGAAGGTGCCGAAGCTGTCCTTCAAGTAGCCCACCAGATAGGGGCCGGCGAAGCCGCCCAGGGCGCCGATCGAGTTGATCAGCGCGAGTCCGCCTGCCGCAGCCTGGCCTGAAAGGAAGCGCGCCGGCAGCGTGAAGAAAATGGTGCGCGCGGAGATCGTGCCGATCAGTGCCAGGGTAATGCCGACCATGGCAGGCGTCAGTGTCTTGAAGTAGGTCGAGACGCCCAGCGCGATCGCGCCAATCGCCAACGCCACGGCAAGATTGGCGACGCGACGCCCATTGCGGTCAACATGCTTGGCCCACCAGAGCAGTCCGATGGTGGCGAAGAAGTACGGCAGTGCGGCAAGCCAGCCGGTTTCCATCACGCTCATGCCGTGAGCCTTGAGCATCTGCGGCAGCCAGATCCCGATGCCGTAGGAGCCCATGGTGAAGCCAAACGAAATCATGGCAAGGAGATAGACTCGCGGATCTTTGAGGGCGACGCGGAAATCCTTCTTCTTGCCGCTGGCAGCTCCCTCGCGCTCGAACGCCTTCTGCAGCGCACCCCGCTCCTCCGGCAATAGCCATTTGGCGTCGGCTGGCGTGTCGGCGAGCATACGCAGCACCAGGAAGCCGAGCACGCAGGCCGGCAGCCCTTCGATGATGAACATCCACTTCCAGCCCGCCAAGCCCAGTACGCCATCCATCCGCAGCAGCCACGTCGAAAGCGGTCCACCAACAAGGGAGGACAGCGGCGTGGAGACGGTGAACCAGGCCAGGACCCGCGTGCGGTAGCGCGCCGGGAACCAGACGGCTAGGAAGAAGATCACGCCCGGAAAGAAGCCTGCTTCTCCGATCCCGAGAAGGAGCCGGATGATGTAGAAGCTGGTTGGCCCGGTGGCCAACGCGGTGGCGGCCGCCATCAGCCCCCATGTGATCATGATGCGCGCAATCCACCGGCGCGCCCCGAAGCGGTAGAGGGCCAGGTTGCTCGGTACCTCGAAAACGCAATACCCGGCGAACATGATCCCCGCCCCCCAGCCGAATTGCGTGGCGGTCAGGCCCAAGTCCTGGTTCATGGTCAGGGAGGCGAAGCCGACGCTGGTGCGGTCGAGGTAGTTGAAGAAATAGGCAAGCGCCAGCAGCGGAATAAAGCGCCAGGCGGCCTTCTTCACTGCGCGCGCTTCGATATGCGAGTCGATCGCAATCTCGCTGCCGGTCGTTGCGGATGTTGGTGTCATCGATGTCTCCATGCGGTCGGGTCTCGCCTTGTGGGAACTCGCGTTCAGGAGGGAGCCGCCAGAGTGGTTACGAGGCGTTGGCGCCTCTTTGTTGTTTCACTCAAAAGAACGTAGTTCTCTCACAAGGAACTTTAACCATGACAAGAGACCAAAATAATAAGGGTATACCCTCGCCTTCCATCTTTTCTGAACCTGTGTTCTACTAGATGGAACTTTTCGCCGCCAACGAGCGGCTTTCGCAAAAGGAAGAGAACATGCCCGCACCCGACACCGATTCCGCTGAGGGCTCCAGCGGCGTAGCTGTCCTGGATCGCGCGTTTGCGATTCTTGGCGCCTTCGGCCCCACCGATGAGCGGCTGACCCTCACCGAGTTGTCGCGTCGGACCAGTCTGTACAAGAGCACCGTCCTCCGCCTGCTGACGGCGCTCGAGCATGGCGGATTCATTCGCAAGCTGGAGGACGGCCAGTACGCGATCGGCCCGCAGCCATTGCGGCTGGCGGCCATCTACCAGAGAACGTATCGTGTGGGCCCCGTCATGGAGCATCTGCTGGAGCAACTCAGCCGGGAACTCGGGGAGACGTCATCGTTCTATGTCCGCCAGGGCGACCACCGGTTGGTGCTCTATCGTGCCGAGCCGGCGCGCGCTGTGCGGGTGTCGATCGGGGTTGGGGAAGAGTTCCCGATCGATCGGGGCGCATCCGGCAAGGTGCTGCGGGCATTCACCGAAATGCACGACCAGCGATGGGACGATGTGCGCGACCGTTTATGGGCCGTGTCATATGGCGAACGCGATCCGGAGACCGCGTCGGCCTCCGTTCCGGTGTTCGGCGCCGGGGGCGATTTTATCGGGGCAATGACCCTGTCGGGCCCCTGTCGAGGCTGGCCGTAGTGCCGCCCATGTTTGCGGCAGTGGCGACACTGCTCAGTGCGGCCAAGCGAGCGACCGTATCGCTAGGCGGGAATGGTGCGCGATTTGATTCCGCTATCTCAAGGCTCAGCCTGGAACAGATTGCGCCCAGCGGCGCTCAGCCTGTTCTTGAGGCCTCCTGAGAAACAATTGGGGCCGCAGGGTTTTTTAAGCCAGTGGAACGGCTTGGGTGATCTGGAAACCGAGGGCAGTCGCGCGGCGCCGGAGCGCGGCGACGGCGCGTTGGCGCTGCTGCTCTTCATAGTGCTGCTGGCCCTGATCGACGAAGGCTTCGCCGCGGGTCAGCATGAAGTAGACCATCCGCGCCAGCTTGTGGGCGACGGCGGTATTGGCGCGCGGCTTGTCCATGCGCGCGCACAGCCGCCGGTAGAAGGCGCCGAGCGCGGAGTCGTTGCGTGACAGGCTCATCGCCGCCAGCTTCAGCCGCTTGGCGCACCCGGTTGGTGGAGCGCCGGGTGCGCGCGCTGAGCACCTTACCGCCGCTGACCTTGGTGCCGGGACACAGCCCCAGCCACGAGCAGAAGTGCTTGACGTTGGCAAAGCGTCCCAGATCGGGACCGATCTCCGAGAGAATCGTCATCACTGTGGTGACCGCCAGGCCGTTGATGCGGGTCAGGTCGACCCCAGCCCAGCGCGCCAAGGCGGTACGTGCATCAAACTCCGGGGTGTTCTTGCCGCGCCGCTTGCCCGGCCCGCCGAGTTCGACCTCGTGACGGCCCAGCGGCGCCAACAACGCCTCGATCTTCGCCTCGCACTCGAGCACCCGCTGCGCCAGACTGTCGACCATCGCCAAGGCCTGCCCGAGCACGAACAGGTGCTCCTCGCGCCAGTTGCCGCTCAGCGCCCGCTCGATGTCGTGTTCGCTGGCTTTGACGCGCCCATGGCGATGCCGCGCCAGCGTTTTGGCGTCACGCTCGCCCGCACGATGGCCTGCCCAGTCATGCCCATCACGTCGGTGAGCACCTCGCTGAGTTGCAGGTTCATCTGCACCAGCGCCTTCTGCATGCGCTGCACCCAGTTGGCCTGCTCGGTGAGCAACACTTCGCGCTGACGGACCACGGCGCGCAACGCACACCTCGTCGCCCGGACGCCAGGCCGCCCGCAGCAGCCCCAGGCTCATCAGCTTCTGCAACCACTGGCAGTCCTGCACGTCGCTCTTGCGGCCGGGCACATACTTCATCTGCCGCGCATCGACCAGCCAGACCGTCAGGCCGCGCCGCTCCAACACCTCGTACACCGGGATCCAGTACACCCCGGTGGACTCCAGCGCCACCGTGTCCACCCCGCACGCCAGCAGCCAGTCGGCCATGGCGTTGAGGTCGTCGGTCATCGGCCCGAATTCGCGCACCGGCTCGCAGCCGGCCCGCTCGGCCAGATGCCGCGGCACCGCCACCCAGTGGCTGGACCCGCCCACATCGATCCCCGCCGCGTTCGGAAACACCTCGTCGTCGTCTCGCTTGCGCATCGCCATGGCTTGCTCCAAACTGGTTAATGGACGGCAGCGCCATGGGAAGCGTCGAAGTTGACTCGATCTCCTGAACGGGATGCGCATCGCTGCGCTCACCACTGTCGCCGACGAATCCCGGACCATGCTCTCACGCGGGCTCACTCATCGGCGTGCATGCCGTGAGTGCGCACCATTGGTCTGTCGGTCATCGCGGCGCTGCCGTTCACCGGTATAGCCAATTTCTGTTTCTCTGCCAACGCTGAGCCCGCCGCGGAGGGATTGGAAGGCTCTTGAGAAACAGAAGTGAAGGTGGCTGTGTTCATGCGGCCACCTCTACTGGATTGACCTGAAACCCGAGGGCCTTGGCACGGCGTTTGAGGGCGGCAATACTGCGCTGACGCTGCTGCTCTTCATAGTGGTGCTGGCCTTGGTCGACGAAGGCTTCGCCGCGCGTGAGCATGAAGTACACCATCCGCGCGAGTTTATGGGCGACAGCGGTATTGGCGCGCGGTTTGTCCATGCGGGCGCACAGCCGGCGATAGAACGCGCCGAGCGCCGAGTCGCTGTGCGACAGACTCATGGCGGCCATCTTCAATGCCTGGCGTGCCCGGTTTGCCGAGCGCTTGGTGCCCGAGGCCAGCACCTTGCCACCGCTGATCTTGGTGCCGGGGCACAGGCCTAGCCACGAACAGAAGAGCGCCACCGCGTCGACGCCACACGCAATCAGCCAGTCGGCCATGGCGTTGAGGTCGTCAGTCATCGCGCCGAATTCGCGCACCGGGTCGTCAGTCGCATGGCGGGGCACGGCGACCCAGTGGCTCGATGCGCCGACATCGATCCCCGCCGCGTTGGGAAATACCCCGTCTTCTCGCTTGCGCATGGCCATGGCTTGCTCCAAGATCGTCAGTGAACGGCAGCGCCATGGGAAGCGTCGATTTCGACTCGATCTCTCAAACGGGATGCGCATCGCTGCGCTCACCACTGTCGCCGACGATTCCCGGACCAGGCTCGTTAACGGGCTCACCCAGCAGCGAGGCCTATCGCCGCGAGCTCGCACCAATGGCTTGTCGGTCATCGCAGCGCTGCCGTTCCCTTTATAGTCGTTTCTTCGCGAACGCCCGGCACAGGCATGGGCTTGGGAAGCTCGTGAGTAAGCGGCCGATAGGACGACCGCCGCTTTTTAGGCCAACACCACTTCAGGGAGTACTACGCCAAAGTGAGATGATATGAGTTTGGAATCGCCTGCGACGGCAAGCTGCCACGGCCGTACAGAGAAACCAATAGTTTGAGCCATAGCCAGAATGTGTCTTCTGGGGCAGGCCTTGTTTGCGGGACGATGGTTGGCATGCAGGCAACAGTGCCTCCAATGCTGCGTGGCGAGATATCTAGATGAGCCGCTCGAGGCCCCGCGAGAATAGTGCCGGATTGCCGCCAAGCGCAGCGCTGGCGCGCGAAGCGGCGGCAAGCAATATTCGACACGCAACTCTCACACGTTCGGGCGTGAAACGCTCGCGGGGACCAGAGAGGGTAAGAGCGCCCTTTAATTCCTGACAATTGCCGAAGGCGGGAGCCGACGCGGACGCGGTAGCGGCATCGCGCTCACCGAAGGAAACGGAGTACAAGTTCTCGCGTACCTCTTCCAGGCCCTCATTTTGCGGAGTCGCGAAGGCCATCAGCACCTTCCCGGAAGCGCCGCATTCTACCGGGAGCCGCTCGCCTTCATGCACCGCGCGTCGCGCCGCACGCGCCGACTCAACCCTGTACAGGACAACTCGACTATTGCCCTCCCGCACGTAGAACGACGATGCCTCACCACTATCCCTGCACAAATCCTGGAGGATCGGCTGGATGATGTGCCGGATACGGTATGAGTCCTGATAGATATGTGCAAGCCGTAGCGGTTCCGGACCAATCGTGTAGCGTCCATCCGATAGGCGCCTGGTGAATCCTCCATGCTCCAGCGAAATCAAAAGACGCAGTATGGTGCTTTTATACAGACCGGTGCGCCTGGCAAGTTCGGCAAGCGTAAGAATCTCATCCTCCGTGACAAACGACGAGAGAATGCCAAACGCTCGGTCGAGTGCGGCAACACCTCCGCTTGCGACGGCGCATTTAATGTCGAAGCTATCTTTTTTCATAACCTGATACTCACTCCGCGACAACGTGCACTCAACGTGAAGGCGAGCTGCGCGATTCAACGCAGCCCTGCTGCGATTGGTCCTTCCGCAATCACAATCTCGGCCACGTCATCGCTCGCAACAACTCGTCCTCGAGTGTTCCATCTAATAGAACTACGTTCTAATTTAGTGTAGGGCGTCGCTGCCAATAGGTCAATCTTGGGACTAACCCCTACTTTGCCGTTGCCGCCTACGCATTCGTTCTGCTAGGCAGACCAACCCGCCTCGGCAGTTGGCGCCGCCAAGCACTCTGACACTCCTGACGGTGTTTCTGCAAAGCAACAGCTATGCCGCGCACACATCACAACCCTGCTGGAAGCCGATCGATCTTGTCGCCAATTTCGACAAACGTGTTGCGCTTCAAGTGGCGTCCCCCTTGGAAGCCCATCAAGGCTCCCACGTCGTCAATCCGCCAATACCCGAGTTGTAATCGCAAATGGCTGCTCGCTAGGCTGGAAATGTATAGATAGAACTGCATTCTACTGTACAGAACACAGATTAAGGCCTGTGGATTCAATCAACTTGGAGGAGAGCCAATCAATGCAACGCAAAGTCTTGCTTACCGCTATGGCCATCGCTAGCGCGGCCTGCTGCAACACAGTTCATGCGCAGTCCAGCGTGCACCTGTACGGGCTGATCGATACGACGATTAGCTATACCAACCACGCAGACAGCCAAGGACACAATCTTGTGCAATTCGCGACGCCGTGGTTCAGCGGCAGCCGCTGGGGCCTGACCGGAGCAGAAGACATCGGCGGCGGCACCAAAGCCATCTTCAAGCTGGAGAGCGAGTTTCTGACCAGCACCGGTGAAATGGACACACCGGGTGTCATTTTTAATCGTGACGCGTGGATCGGTGTGCAAAACGAAACCCTCGGCAAGCTCACATTTGGCCGGCAAAACGCACTGGCTCGCGACGTATCCGGGATCTATAGCGACCCATACACCAGCGCCTCGTTGTCGACAGAAGAAACCGGCTATACCAACAACAATAACTTCAAGCAGCTAATCTTCTACGCGTCGAGTGCCACCGGTACGCGAATGGACAATGGCGCGGTCTGGAAGAAGCTCTGGGACAATGGCCTATTTGCCGGCATTGGTTTCCAGTTTGGTAATGTGCCAGGCTCGTTCTCGACCAACACGACATACACCGGCGCGCTCGGCTACAACGGGCAGAACTTCCACGTGTCGGCGTTCTACGATCAGGCCAAAGTCAACCAGTTCACCGACAAGTCGTTCTCGATCGGCGGAAACTACATCTTCGACATACTGCGATTGAACGCCGGCTACTTCCACTACTCTGGCGAACAGGGCGCTCTCGGCCAACGCACGGATAACGCGTACACGATGTCGGTAAAGGTCGCACCGCGGGGCGCCTTCGACTATGAGCTTGGCTATCAGATCATGCACGCGTCAAACGCCGCCTACAGCGCAAGCACGGGTGCGACACTTCAGGGCTATAACCCAATTGGCCTCGCAACCACGACCGGCTCCGGCCGCAAAAACACTTTGTACGCATCGGTCTTCTATCACTTTTCGAAGCGCACAGAGGTATATCTTGCCGCCGATTACATGAAGCTGTATCAGGGATATCGGGTCGCGACTGCACCGAACGCAAACAACCAGTTTGAATTCGCAGTAGGCATGCGTACGCGCTTCTGACGCGCTACGCAGACATGCGCTTGAACTGAATGCTCCACTTTGGGCAGCGGCCGCTTTCCTCGGTTGCTGCCTCCTTTTTTGTATGTGTACTGTTGTGGGACACACGCAGCGGTCGTTTATGGCGTCGGTGGTCAACGGCCGCATCTCAGTGCCGTATAGGTCGCTCGTCTCAATCCAGACATTCAGGCCCGCTCAACGAGCGGGTTGGAAACGGATTCAAGAAATCGAAAAATGCTTGACATGGGGCAATGATCGTGTGGCCGCCGCGCTGCTTGCGCGGGTTTTAGCGCAAGCAGCGCGGCGGCCAATGAGGATCGTTTTCGGTCCTCTTGCGATTGCCCATGTCTTTGTCCAACCGTGTACAACTGTGTCTGTCCGAATGGGTCAACTTCCTGCTTCTGGCCGTGCCGATTCGCTCTCGCGCGAGCTTTGTCGAACTGCTGTGCGGTTGCATGGTTTCGCCAGAAGGCTGGGTGACGCGCGCTATCAGCACAATCGCGCGACGCAGGCACTGGACGACCTACTACAAGCTTCTCGGGCGCGGCAGCTTGCGCACCGTGCGTTTGGCCCGCAGATCGTTCATGCTGGTGCTTGCAGTGCTGCCATGCGATGTGCTGACACTGGTCATCGACGATACGCTGGTGCCGCGCTCCTCGGAGAAGGCCCCCGGTTGCGCGTTTCGCCACGACCACAGCCGCAAGATCAATCGGCCGCAATTCATGCGGGCCCAGTGCTGGGTCACCCTGGGCGTGAGCGCGCTGGGCAACGGTGGGGTCAACCTGGTGCTGCCGATTCTCTCGCGGCTGGTGCCAAACACTGGCAACCGCAACAAGCTGAAGATCGCCCTGGCGCTGGTCCGCGCTCTCGCGGGCGTGTCCAACAAGCCGGTGCGCGTACTGTTCGATTCGTGGTTCATGCGCGCCCGTCTGGTCTTGCCGTTGCTGCGCAGACAAATGCACGTGATTGGTCAGTCGCGCATCGATAATGCACTGTTTCTCATGCCGCTGCTGCCAACCACACCCAGACGCGGTCGCAAGCGCATCTATGGCGAGCGCCTGAGTGCCGAGGTCATCGAGGCACTGCCTGCGAGCGAACTGAGCATGCGGCTCTATGGCAAAGAGCAGCGGGTTCGCCTGCGCTCTGCCGAGGCCAGAGCGGGCTTCCTCAAGGGCGCGTTGGTGCGTGCCGTCTGGTGCCAGTTCTTCGATGCGAAGAAACAGGTCTGGACCAAGCCCCGTCTGCTGCTGGCGAGCGAAACGGACTTGAGCGCCTAGGAGATCGTGCAGTTGTACGCGCGCCGCTGGGGCATAGAACCGCTGTTTCACAATCTCAAGCGCTGGTTTGGCATGAGCAATCTCTGGCAGCAGTCGCGCACCGTGCTGGAGTTGTGGATGCAGATCCGCTCGATGGCCTGGACCTTGACCCAACTGCTGAGTCTGGTGCTCGCCGAGACCTTCCCGATGGACTCGGTCGCACCATGGCGCATGAATCAGCCCGTCACGGCCGGCCTGGTCACGCAGTGGCTGCGCATGGAATTTACCGGACTTGCGTTTCGCGATGGCCTGAACCGCAAGTCCCAGAAATTCCAGTGGCCGACGCCACGCAACGATACCCGACCGACCTCGTAGTGTCGCCCGCGCACGTCTTAGACAGCCTGTCATCGCTGTTTCGTTCGCCATATTGCCTTGTCAATGGCCTCCATCGCGCTTCGCGAGGAGGGGCGGCCTCAAATCTGAAGTGCAACACCTTGCTTCGGGTAAGGTGCTCAGATGCAAAGCAGAACTTCGTACCAACAACTTCAGCCTGAGGAGCGCATGACGATTGCGAGCATGAGCCAGAGCGGTTCGAGTGTGCGGGCCATGGCCCGCACACTCGGGCGCTCGGCGGGCACCGTCAGCCGTGAACTGAGGCGAAACAGTTGTGCGCTGCGTGGCTACGCGAGCCTGCCGGCGCAGGCCATGAGGCAGGCGCGGCGGGTTCAGGCGCGCCCGGTAGCGAAGCTCGATCCGCAACACGCTCGGTGGGGCGCAGTGCTGACTTTGTTGGATTGGAAGTGGTCGCCGCAACAGATCGCCGGTATCCTTAAGCGAGTGTGGCCCGAGGACCCCAGCATGCATGTGTCTCACGAGACGATCTACACGGCCATTTACGCGCAGCCCAGGGGCGAGTTGCGCCGCCAGCTCATCGCCTGCCTGCGCCATGGTCGCAGCACACGCATGCCACGCAAGCGCGGGGTTGATCGACGCGGGCAGATTCCTGAGATGGTCAGCATCCATGTGCGCCCGCCCGAGGTCGAGGACCGCGTCATGCCGGGCCACTGGGAGGGTGACTTCATCAAGGGCGCGGGCAACAAGTCTTCGGTGGGCGTGCTGGTCGAACGCAGCAGTCGTCTGGTGCTGTTGGCCAAGATGGATGACGCTACTGCGGCCTCGGCGCTGGCCGGCTTTTCTGCCAAGCTCAATTCGATTGCCGGGCCGCTGCGCCAGAGCCTGACGTACGACCAGGGAAAGGAGATGACGCGCCACAGTGAGCTCAGCGCCAACACTGGCGTCAAGGTCTACTTCTGCGATCCGCACAGCCCCTGGCAGCGTGGCACTTGTGAGAACACCAACGGGCTGCTGCGCCAGTACCTGCCCAAGGGCACCGGACTTGTCCGTGCACACACAAGAAGAACTCGACGCAATTGCCGACAGCTTGAACAAACGACCCCGCGCTACGCACGCGTTCCACTCCCCACTGGAGGTGTTCGCTCGTATGCTCAAACAAGTTTCTCACCCCCAACTTCAATTCACTGACGCGGGTGTTGCACTTTGGACTTGAAACCGCCAGGCCATTCGTATGTCTAAAGTTGAGTAATAAAATACACCGGACAATATGATTGAGCTAGATGGCGGAAACCCTGAATTCAATCATCTTAAAATCTTTCTTCAGGCACTTATTTCAACTGAGCCATGGCAATCAGGGTGAGTGTTACGGTAATCGCGCCGCCAATGCGTGTCGCTATCTGTGCAAACGGCATCATTTGCATACGATTCGCTGCCGTCAGGATCGCTACATCGCCCGTCCCTCCCTGGCCGCTGTGGCAGGCATTTAAAATTGCCGTTTCAATCGGATACAGATTCAGCCATCGACCGACCATGAAGCCTGTCGCCATCAACGTCGCAACAGTCGATACGATAGTAATGAGATTGAGGACATTGAATGCGGACACCAGTTTGTCCCAGGGCGTCATGGATACACCGATGGCAAACAGCAACGGATAAGTTACAGCCGTGGAAAAGAATTTGTAGACAACTAAAGAGCCTTGCTGCAATTGCGGCGACACTGCGCGTGACAGCTTGAGAATCACGGCAATAAACAGCATGGCGACCGGCGCCGGAAAGTCAAACAGCTTGTAACACATCAATCCAAACATATACAGCGAGATCGCCGTAATGCCTGCGGCCGCAATATGACCGATATCCGTATTACCGGCCCCTTCTTCCTCCGCCGGATGCATTTCGTCATGTTCGCCCGGCTGCAGTCGGCCCTCGCCAGTGAGGTGCGGGTATTTCTTACCCACAAAATTCAGCACACCGGCCAGCATGATTGCGGTCAGGCTGCCGAGCATTACAGGGGCAAGACCTGCGCAAAGACGTCTCCTTGCGCCTGATGCAATATTCCGGAATAGCCAATCGATAATGGAATGGCGCCCTCGCCAACACCGCCGGCCATGATCGGAACGACGATGTAAAAAAGGTATGGTAAGCGCCCAAGCCAAGTAGAGTGCCGACGGCCGTGCCGACAACAGCGGCCGCGACAGAACCGGCGGCAAGCGGCACAAAGATCTTGATGAAGCCTTTGATGAGAACCGTTCTATCCATGCTCAAGATACTGCCGACAATTATCGAAGCAATGAATAAATAAAGAAAATTGGTAGACTTGGTGAAGTCGACCACGTTCTTTAAGACCATGCCAGGTAATAGATGCTTGAATGCCAGGTAAGAAGGAATGAAGGTCGCAAAAATTGCCGCTGCACCTATGTTGCGCATAATAGGAAGTCGCTTGCCCAATTCTGCGCAAGAAAAACCACCCACCGCAAGCAACGCAATCGATACTGAAATATCGGACGGCACTTTGCCGGTGGCGATAAATCCGGTTATCAATGCCAGCAACAGGAAGTACACCGGCGACGGTATAATGCCAACTCGCATTTCCATCAACCTCCACCATCCATTCGGCCAGAATTTTTCTGTTGTTTTTTCTCAATCGGCAATATATATTCGGAAGGTATTGATTTCATTTGCTTCTCCTTTGACTCTAATTTGAAATTGCGCACAGCATGCCTGCCAGTATTGCAATTTAGCCGTAATTACATGGTCGCATTCGCTCATGAAATTTGGCATTTAAATGCGCCTTGTCGCGGTATTTGCGCAGAACCTGGCTTTTTGGTGTTCAGCCAAGCGCGTCGAACATGCAGATGGAGGCTGAGTGCAGATCACTGAGTGTCTTTATCGCACCCTCGATCGTGCGGACATCGATCCCCGCTGCTCCGCCAGATCCAGTTATTTCTCTGTGAAATAACCAAACCGGCCAGTCTGATTTTAGGAAAAATTAATTATCTCGGCGATGCCGCAGTTGAAGGTGATTTTTTTGATGAGTCGGCAGCCATGACTTGAGCCGACGCGATGAGGACGGTACTCGTTGGTTTCGCCGGCATTACGGCCGAATTCATTGAACACAAAGAATTATGCATTGATTTTTGTCTCCATCATTTTATGATTGTGATCTACCACCAAGCATATGGCGGCTGCGACCTTCTTCAATTATTTATATGAACGCGCAGGTTTGACAGGTAAAAATCACGTAATGTTCGACTAGGGCTGGTTGCAGACTTACATCCGGCCTAGTGCAGGTCAAGCCTGCGGCCCCGATGGAATTCGCCAAGAACGTCCCTCGTCCTTTCGGCGTGCTCAGGGCACTAGTAATCGACAGGGTGTCGCTCTTGCGGTCCAACCTGTCTTGCCATCACTGTCACATTTACCCGTGCAACCTTCTGGTCGAATTCAATAATCTTGTTCGCAAGGCGCAGCCGGGCTAGCGCGGAACCCGCCATTTGCCTGGCCCTCTCGGCTTTCCTCAACTCGTGGTTCCTTTTATACGGCTCATTGCCCATCAGTGCGGTCCACGCGATTCGTGCCGCTTTGTTGGCCAACGCCACCACCGTCACGTTGGTTGGGCCTCGGCGCGCCAGCTGTTCGCACCGCACCCCTTGTCCTTGGCCCGGAACAGGACCGCCATGGCGCCGTGGATCAGCAGCATGCGCAGATAGCAGTCGCCGCGCTTGCTGATGGCGCCCAGTCGCACCTTGCCCCCAGTGCCGCGCTTACGCGGCACCAGGCCGAGGTAGGCCGACAGTTGCCGCCCCAATTGGAAGGCCTGCGCATCGCCGATCGTCGCTAGCAGTGCCGCGGCCGTGAGCATGCCGATCCCCGGGATTGCATTCTAGAGCGGCATAGCTTTCATCCAGCTGTCAATTTGCGTTATTTAATTTGCTGTCCGAGGAGTGGCCCCAGAAAGCGGACAATGTTGCACGCTAAGCTTTCGGGAACCCCGCCAGGAGCTGGCTTCCGGGCAGCAAAGGCCTGATCTATCTGGCGTGCTCGCTTGACTTCATCACTTTGGAGATAGATCTATGTGGTGGCCACCGACGCATGGCGGCAGGCGCGAGTACAGCGCCGAATTCAAGACGACGGTACTCGAACAGATCCGCCAGGAGGGTGCATAGGTGGCTGGAGTGGCACTCAGCCAAGGCCTGAACCCGAACATGGTGCACCAATGGATGCGCGAAGGCCGTCAGCGCCAGATGCTGGCAACGCTGGAGAACGGCAACGCGTTTGTACCACTGCATGTGCTGCCCTCGCCCGCAGCCGGGGAACCTGCTGACGCAGACTGATGCGAGACGCCAGCGCCGGCCACGCCCGAGGTAATACACATTGAGATTCAACGCGCAGCCACGCTGATCGTGCACTGGCCACTGTCGGCGGCGCAGCAATGTGCCCATTTGCTAGGGAACTGGCTGCGATCGAGTTGTGGCAAGCCGTCGAGCCCATCGACATGCGTGCCGGGACCGAGCGGCTGCTCGCGCGTGTGGTGCAAGTCTTCGGCGCGCCCCATTCTCACCACGCTCGCGTCTGAAACGCAGGGGGCTCATTCCAAGCAGCGAAAACCTTCACGCAGCTTTCGCCACTCAGGGAATATCCCGATACGGCACGGCGCCCCCTCCGGGCGGGCAGTGGTAAAAGGAAGCTCCGGTAACAGCAGGTCCTCAGCAGAGCGGTCCATGAAGGTATTGCTGATCGAAGACAACGCTTCGCTCATCCACTGGCTCGCCAGGCTGCTGAAGGATGAGCGCTTCATGGTCGACACCGCGCTGGACGGCGAGTACGCCGATCAGCTGCTGCAGACGCAGAACTATGACGTGGTGCTGCTCGACCTGCAGATCCCGCGGCTGGCCGGCAAGAGCGTGTTGCGCCGGCTGCGCTCGCGCCGCAACAACGTGCCCGTGCTGGTGGTGACCGCAAGCGCATCGGTCGACGAGAAGGTGGAGTGCCTGGGCCTTGGCGCCGACGACTACCTCGTCAAGCCTTTCGAAGTGCGGGAACTGGTCGCGCGCATCAAAGCCCTGGCCCGGCGGCAGACCGGAGAGAAGCAAGCCGAACTGGCTTGCGGCGACCTCACCTACAACACCGACACGCGGCAGTTCTACGTTGCAGGAGAGCTGCTTTCGTTGCGGCTGAAAGAGCACATCGCACTGGAAATCCTGATGATGCGGCGGGGCAAGACCGTGTCCAAGGCAAGCCTCATGTCGGGCGTGTACTCGCTCGACGAGGAGGCCAGCGAGGATGCCATCGAAATATATATCCACCGCATCCGCAAGAAACTCGAGGGCTACCAGGCCACCATCATGACGCTGCGCGGCCTCGGTTACCTGCTGCAGCAAAGGCAATGATCCACAGCCTGCGGGTACGGCTGCTGATGTGGCTGCTGGTGCCGCTGACGGTATTTATCGGCATCAGCAGCTACGCGTCTTACCTGAGCGCGGCCGATACCGCCAACCGCTTGCAGGATCGCGCGCTGCAGGCCTCGGCCGACGCCATCGCGGGCCAAATCGGCTGGGCGGACGGCCGCCTCACGGTGCAGGTGCCGCCGTCGGCTCTGTCCTCGTTCGATTCGGCCTACACCGACCACGTCTACTACAACGTGGTTGACGACCGCGGCCGCATCCTCGCCGGCAATCCCGGTTTCGATCAGCATCTGATGACTGGCGCCTCCAATCCGGTGTTCTACGTTTCGCAGTTCCAGGCGCAGCGGGTGCGGGTGGTGCAAACTTCGCGCACCATGTTCGATTCTGGACAGGCGCGCAAGGTCACCGTCACCGTCGGGCAGACGCTGATCGGCAACCACGAGCTGGTACGCACCTTGCGCATGCCGGCGCTGCTGCGCGAAGTGGTGATGCTGGTGCTTGCGGTCGCGCTGGTGGTGGTAGGCCTCACGGTGGAACTGCGCCCGCTGCTGCGCGTGAAGGACGAGGTGGCAGGACGCGACCCGATGGATCTGGTGCCGGTGACGGTATCCGACCTGCCGCAGGAACTGCGGCCCATCGTCGAAGCCATCAACCAATGCATCCGCCGCCTGAACGAATATGTGCGCCAGCAAAAACGCTTTATCGCCGATGCAGCGCACCAAATCCGCACCCCGCTCGCGGTGCTGGGCGCGCAGCTACAGTTCGCCGCCCGGATGGACGACGCCACCAGGCTGGGCGAGATCCTTGGCTCGATGGAGACCAGCACGCAGGCCCTGACCAACCTGGCCAACAAGCTGCTGCTGCTGTCGCAGGCCGAGGCTGCGGCTGCGAACAGCTCAGGCGCGGCACAACCGGTCGCTGACCTGGTGCCGGTGGTGACCGCCGCGCTGGAGGATATGGTGGTGCTGGCCCAGCGCAAGGGCATCGACCTGGGCGCCGAGCTGGCGGCCGACAGCGTCACGGTGGGGGTCAATGAGTGGATGATGGCCGCGGTGGTATCCAACCTGGTGGACAACGCGATCCGCTACACGCCCGAGCATGGCCAGGTCACCGTGGCGCTGGCGCGCGAAGCGGGCTGCGCCATCCTCGCAGTGAGCGACAACGGGCCCGGTATTCCCGCCGAAGCGCGGCCCAAGGTGTTCGACCGTTTCTATCGCAATGCGCTGCCGAACCAGGAAGGCAGCGGCCTGGGGCTTGCCATCGTCAAGGAGATCGTGCTGGCCGCCCAAGGCCAGGTGGGCCTGAGCGCGGGCATCGGCGGACGCGGCGTGACCCTGACGGTGCGCCTGCCACTGGCCCCCTGAACCCTGGTGGGCCAGGCCAGCCGCACATAGCTAGCCCCCACAGCGCACGCCATTCGCAAGACATGCCAGTATGACGCTGCCCCACATTCAGTACAGCAGGATATCTTCAATTTTCAGGCTGAACGGAGAATGTGAAGAAAGGTCTTCCGGGTGGAACCTTGCAATGACATCGCGCCCGCAAAGACGCCAGATCGGGCGTATTGATACCGAGTTCCGTGCCGAGATGGCGAAGCAGTACTGGTGGCAGGATCCTGAACGCGTCCCATGCACGATGATCAGTCGATGCTGATACAGCCACTGGCGGGCATACGATAGCAGTCGCTCCCGATCGGCGCAATGCAGCACTTCGTCGCGTAACGCCCGCGCGAGGGCCCCACGCTGATGTATCGTCATCCAACGAAACCCAGGCGTCTGGCAGACCAGCAGTTGATGGTCGGACAGGGTTCGCCCACGCGCATAGACCAATAGGCAGCCGCTCATGCGGATAAAGCCGATGTGCCGCACCAGGTGCAGCTTCATCGTTGGGCCGCGCCGTCGCCCGATCAGTTCGTGCTCGGCCCGGCTGTGTGTGAAAGCTCCCCCGATATTCACTGCATGGCGGGAGCGAAAGCAGAGAGAGCGCGCCATCAGAAGCCTTGTCGCTGCCTGGCTGGCCCGCTACGCCGATACGCCCGCCATCTTGCAAACCTATCGGCGCGAGGTGGAGCGGCTGCTATTGCGGGCCGTGATGCAGCACGGCAAGCCGCTGTCGTCGCTCTGCTGCTGTACGAGAGCTTCCTAGCCGATCCGCAGCCGGCCTGGCGCTGGGTGTGGCGTCGCGCAAGAACTGGCGCGCGGCGCGCCCGAGTGGCGGCCGTTTGCGGGGCCGCTCTCCCCGGTGAGCGCGTGCCGCACCAGGGTGATCCTCAATGGCTTGCATTTGCCCCCATCGCCTTAGATCACCGCGCCCCTCCCTGCGCCGCCTGACTTGTGCAGCGCAAAAGAAACAGCCCTCAGCCGGGTAGGCAAAGGGCCGAACGTCCAATGAAGAAATCGGGCAGCCATCGCGGACTACCCGACTTTGAGTATCCTCCCCTTTGCCGCAGCAGACAACCTTGGCATGTGCCCGGACTACGGCGTGGCTGTAGCCAATCTCTGGGTACAACATGGCGCTGGACACGTGAAAAAGGGCACGGCGCGGCGCTCCCCCAAAGGAAGAAGGCTCTCGGTAGTTCGCCCCAAGCCGGATCCAGCGCAGACAGGCTACAGATCGATCTCCACCACGCTACGGCGACCCACCCGTGACGGCAACAGCAACGGATAGTTGATGTGACACTTCGCGTGGCGCCGGTTTCGGGCGCCCATGAGAAGAAAGCCATGAACACAAGCGCTCGCGAGACTGGACTGGTGGTGGATGAATCGGTCCCCAGCGCCCGCTGCGTTCTCAGTCACTGCAGCCCGTCCGCCGAGCGTCGGACTTGGGGTCCTGATATTCAGAGGCAAAGCCGAGCTGACTTCGAAGCCGGCCCCGCTTTGCGCGTGGTGCTTGGCAACGTGGTGGTCCTGCCAATCTAATCTGCACGCTTCTCATCATTTCCGGCATCTCCTCGTGTCGTACGCGAGCTGAACGCAGAAAACGTTTAGCAATTCGATTCCTAAAGATTGCGGCTTCTAGGTTAACACTTCCGCCAAGCTAGTGGATAGCGGGAAAACCCAGATACGTCTGGGTGATGCCCATCGATGCCGAAAGACAGCTTTGGCAACCACACCGTAGACCAAGGAATCCCTGCTTGGCAATCGGATGCTAGGGAATTGCTGATCAATAGCAGCGGCGCTGGGGATCGACGGCTGTTTGGTGCCTGATTTTCACCATGCGGAAAAACAGAGAGATCTGAGCCCGATTTCGCGCCGCATGCCCCCATCTCGTGCCCTTTCGGGCTCGATTTGCATCTTCAAGACGGATTGCTCCCCTGAAACGCCAACAACGGCTTTTTGGCGATCACCAGATTTGCGAGACCGAACAGGCTGAACATCTGTGCCGTGTTCTTGGCCAAGCCCTTGTAGCGGGTCTTCTTGTGACCAAACAAGTTCTTCACCACGTGAAAGGGATGTTCTACCCGCGCCCGAATCTGGGCCTTCTTTCGCTCCACTGCCTTCGTCAGGTCCTTCCACCGACCTTCCGGCATCTTTTCAACCTTGCTGCGCTTTGCTGCTACGTGCCAGCTTATGTCAGCGCGGATCGTCCCTTGCCCTGTGGGCTTGTTTGATCTCATCCCTGCGCTCCACACCCGTGTAACCCGCATCAAGATGCACTTGGCTTTCCTCGCCATGCAGCAGGTGATGGGTGTGAGCGATATCGCTTTCGTTCGCCGCCGTCGTGTGCAAGCTGTGCACCAGTCCCGAGTCGGCGTCGGCGCCGACGTGTGTCTTCATCCCAAAATGCCATTCGTTTCCCTTCTTCGTCTGGTGCATCTCCGGATCGCGCGACTTGCTCTTATTCTTGGTCGAACTCGGTGCCCCGATCAGGGTGGCATCGACCATCGTGCCCTCTCGCATCAGCAGCCCCCGCTCACTGAGCACGGCCTTGACCTCATCGAACATCGCGGCAGTCAACTTGTGCTTCTCGAGCAACCGGCGAAACTTGAGCAGCGTAGTCGCATCCGGCGCCGACTCTTGCGACAGATCCACACCCACGAATTGACGCAACGCCTGGCTGTCGTAGAGGGCGTCTTCCACGGCTTCGTCACTGAGACTGAACCACTGTTGCAGACAGTACATCCGCAACATCCTCTCCACGCCAATCGGCTGGCGCCCAACGCGGCCGCTCGTCGGATACAGCGGCTCAATCAACGCGGTCCACCGTGCCCACGGCACGATCCGATCCATCTCCCCGAGAAACTTCTCGCGCCGAGTCACGCGCTTCTTCTTCGCGAACTCAACTTCGGCAAAGCTCGTTTGTTTCATCCTTGTCTTTGTCTTCCATGCCTTCACCTTCAACGCGCCACGCTTTCCGCCAGATGACCCGTGGCTGAATTGATCAGCATTTCCCTAGTCTTACTGTGTCATAAGAGAAACCGTTGGTTCGGCTTCCGACAGCACGGACACATAGCGAGTCTACCGATCAATAGAATGCTGAGTTGATGGCGGATCGTGGTGATTGAATCAGCCACGTGTCGTTGGGCGCGCTGGGCTGCCCCGTGGGATGTAATCTGCGGGAAGCGCAGGCGTTTGGCGTGCGATGAAGTTTTTTGGCGCCGACTGAACCACCGGTGGTAATTCGTTCAGAGACCAGGAATCCATAGGCGGCGATGCTCAGTGCGGCATGGTGGTGAAAGCCCCGCCACCCTCGGCCTTCGTAATGCCCGAGCCCCAACTCCTGCTTCAAATCCTGATAGTCGCGCTCAATGCGCCAACGCATGTGCGCCTGGGCGACCAGTTCATCCAGCGCAATATCGGCCGGGAGGGTCGATAGGAAGTACTTCAATGGGTCAGCGTCCCCAGCAGGCCACTCAATTAGCAGCCACTGCTCTGGGCGCAGACGCGCTTTGCCGCTATTACCACCGGCGTGACGCACGCGTACGGCGGCAAAGCGCCCACTGAGCGTTTCGTTTGAGCCTTCGCGCCAGCTAATCGTCTGGAATGCGGTAGGCGGCAGGGAATGCGCCAGCTCCTTGACGCTTATCGGCTGTCGATTGCGAGTGCGCCGCGGCATCACCGGCGGGCGGCCGATGCCGCTATATGGCTTCGGCGGCAACGGTTCCAACCCCGGTGGCCAGACCACGACCGCCGACGTGATACCCACCACATACGGCATGCCCAGATCACTCAGACGCTGGCGAAATGCGTTGTCCACCCCGTAGCCGGCATCCGCCAACACGCAATACTTTGGCGCGCCGGCGGCCAACAGCGATTCGAGCTGTTGCAGAGCAATCTCCGTCTTCGTTGTGAACCTTACCTCGTCTGGAATTCCCGCCTTCTCACGCCGCTCTGTATCTTCCGCCCATTCCCGCGGTAGATAGAGCTGGTAGGCTACAGGCACACTCGCCTGCTCACAGGCCAAAGACACACTGACCGCGACCTGGCAGTTGTCCTGCTTGCCCAGCACCCCACAATACTGGCGCGCGACCCCAACCGAATGTTTGCCCTTCTTCGGGAATCCTGTGTCGTCAATGATCCAGAAGCCGCCAGTCGAGAGATCCATCTTGGGCACTACCCACTGAGAGATCCTGCGCAGCATCTCCTCATCGGACCAGTCGGCCTTGGCCACAAAGTGGTGCAGTGCCTGGTGCCGAGCGCTTGCGTGAAGCGGATCGACTCCTGCCGCCATCGGCTCCACACTCTTTCGCGTGAGCGGCAGCATCAGCCCTGTGCAGTAGCCCTTGAGTCCTGCATGACGGTCCACATGCCCCAGTCCCGCCGCCAAATGCTCCATGTATTGCTCAAATCGCTCGCTCGCGCTCATCGCTTTTCATGAACTGTGCCAAGAAGTTTATAGTATGGCACATTTGTGACACAGTAAGACTAGCGCTCCCGCTCACGCCTCTGGAATCAGAAACTTGTCGCGATTCTTCCCCAGCCACGCCGGTGCCCGACCACGGCCGGTCCAGGTGGCCCCAGTCTTGGGTTCCATGTACTTTGGCGGCAGCGAGGTCTTCTCTTTCGCCGCAGCCTTAGGCTTATCAGTAGCCGCCGGGCGTCCACGGCGTCGTTTCGGCGCCAAGTCATCGACGGTGAGTTCGTACTCTGCCATCAAAGCCTGGATTTTCTCAATGACGCCGGCGACCTCGCTTTGACGAACCTCGGCCAGCTGCGTTTCCAGCTTTTCCTTTTCTGCCAGCAATTGTTTGTAGGTAGCCATCTCGGTCTCCGTCTATAGATAACGGTTCAATTATCCTTATCCTACAGCACTTCGCCATATTTTCACTAACTCTGTGAATCTAGCCCGCCCGGATGATCTTAGCCGGAACAGAGATATCTTCTCCCTCCCGGCCTATTCTTCCCCCGTCAGGAAAGGCGCGATAGCAGCTGAATGGGTGAAATGAATGCGAGTTACCAAGTGCAGAATGAGGTGCACACAAACAAGTTCTTCGGCGATGCTTGGCGGCCCCAAGCTGAATTTGCCGAACTCGAAGCCTACAATGGCTCCGGCTATGACCGCGGCACCGGTGGCATATCCCCAATGCCATTGCCATGGCTGGCATCCCTCAAGCTGAATCGAGTGTGTTCTGACAGAGCGGCGACATCGCAGTTCTCTCCCCTCCTCGTGTCCCACCTGGCCTGCCCCCACATTCCACGGGCCCTGCGGATGTCAATCGCCGGAAAGGGCTATCGGGCTTGAGGCGCCGCCGGCGATTACAATACTGTGGGAGCACAGGGTATTGCCCAAATGCGCCAAGAATGTGAGTGGAGAAGTCAATGGCGACAGCACGAGCTGGCACCAAAGGGGAGGCACTAAGACTCCTGGGCACGGAAGGCGTGACCGTGGTGGAACTGGACTATGAGGCTGGCTGGCAGGACGCGATTGAACTTGGTCGGCTCGGCCAGAAGGCAGGGATCCGTGTGGAATATCGCGGGCAAGAGAACATCGCAATCAAATCGCCGACGGCATTGGTCGCTGGCCTGATGCGGCCAAAAACGACCTTTCGACAGCGAAACCTCTATTGTCAATTTGATCTGTCCGAGCTGCCTGCAGGTGAGCTGGAGAGCCTCGAGGCAAAGGCATCCAAGCTGGGCGACTATATTCTCGCCGGGCGCTTGATGCGGGAAGTGGATTCGGTATGGACAGAGTAGAGGCATCCCATTGGCTACTCCAGCGCGTATCCCCCATCGGCCGCGCTGGCAAGGTTTCCGCCTGGTCGCCGCGGATGCGGCCACTCCCCATCTGCTCCTGAGCAGCCAGATGGATTAGAATCCCTCCTCATGCCTTGAACGATCACATTATTCTGGGTGTTGAAGTCGATGCAACTCGATATCTTTGCTGACAGCCGCGATGTGATGCTACGCAATGATGTTGCCGACGCCCTGCAGCGCCGCAATGCAGTTGCGGCGCGTGGTGCGTTGCAGCTATTGCTCAGCGAACATCCTTCCGACGATCTTCTTCCCGCTCTTGGTACGCTGACTCGGGCTCTTGGGGAACAAAGGCCAGAGCGCTTTGGCGACCACGATGCGCTGCAAAATGCGCGTGGCGAGATAACCCGCGAGGTCATGCCGGCTGCTGCCCGCGTGTTTGGTGACACTGCCGGCAGTGCATGGCTCGCGCCGTTTTGGCGAGCGCTTGCGCCGTTTTGGCGAGCGCTTGCGCACGCAGCTGCGCACTTGCCGTTGTGCCGCAACGAGCACGATGCCCATGCAGTGCCGTTGTGGCTCAAGGTCGAGGATTGGGTCGCGGCACAAGAAGCCGTCGCACGTATTGCATCGTGGCGCCGCATTCCCACTACGCTGTGCTGGATGGCAGAGGCGCAATATCACCAGCACGGACTGGAAGCCATCTGGCCGCTGTTAGCCGAGCTCGCGTGGCTTTCGGCAAGCCGACTTGACGGACTGATGCACCGCCTAAAGGACTCCTCTCTGACTACGCTGCGCAAGGCGTTCGACTCTCGCTTCGAGGGCGATGGTGCCGTCGAGGATCTAGCGTGGTTTCCCGCCTGGGCGTTGATCGAGAAACCGGGCCTAGCGAACCTACTGCGTCAGACACAGCAGTCGACTCAAAGCTCGCCTGAGCGTGCGACGCGCTTGCTGCTCGAACTGCTGAACTTGGAGCGGCACGGTCGCCACCATGAGCTAGTTGAACGGCGCAAGGAATTGCGCGGTTTGCAGCCGGCCCTGTTTGCCGCATACATGAGCACCCGATAGGGTTGTGTCGCAGAATTCCCTCGCGCAACCAGGGCGCGGAGCAATCGGCCTAGCGCGATAGCAACCTAAGCAGCGGTCAGCGCGGTGTTGCAATGATGCCCGGCCCTGTTTGGGCCCGGGCAAACCAGCTTACTGGAGATGCTGCCCACCGTTGATGGCAATGTTTGCGCCGGTCAAGAAGGCTGCTTCGCGGGAGCACAAATACACGACCAACGCAGCGACCTCCTCGGGCTCACCCAGACGGCCAACTGGGATGTGTGGAATAACTTTGGTGTCCAGAATCTCCTGGGGTACAGCCATCACCATCTTGGTGGCGATGAATCCGGGCGAAACGGTGTTGACGGTCACACCATTCTTGGCGACTTCGAGCGCCAACGACTTCGTGAAGCCATGCATGCCAGCCTTGGCTGCAGCGTAGTTGGTTTGGCCAAAACCGCCCTTCGAGCCGATGATGGATGACACATTGATGATGCGCCCCCAGCCACGCTTGACCATCTCATCGCACACCGGCTTTGTCATATTGAACACCGAATCGAGATTGGTCCGCATGACCGCATCCCAATCGACTTTCTCCATCTTTTGAAACTCGCGTCTCGCGTAATCCCTGCATTGTTAATCAGAATATCGATTGGACCTATCTCCTCTCGAATCTTTCCGACACATTCCTGACACGACTCATGGTCCGCAACGTCAACTGGATAGGCATGGAATCGGCGCTCTTCCGCCGCCATCCGCTTCAGCCAGCTTGCGACGCCGGGGTTGCTAGGGGAATGGGTCACAACCACCGTACAACCTGCGTCCTGTAGTTTGGTACTGATAGCCTCGCCCAGCCCACCCATGCCCATGCGGTTTTACACATCTTTGACACTCCCAAGCGACCGAAGCGCCTACGAAAAACGTTTACTTTCAACGACTTGAAGCGGCACTTGTAAACTCTCTAAGTCTCGCGTTTACTGTCGCATTTTGGGTGACGCGTTGACGATTGAATCGACACACTGGGCAGCGACTGAGTTTGCCCACCTGGATCTCGGTGATGCGCGCCTCGACAAGCGAGCGAGGATGTTGATGGAGCGATTTGCGGCCGATCCGATGGCCAGCGTACCGAAGGCGTGCCACGGCTGGAGCGAGACCATGGGAGCGTATCGCTTCTTTGGCAACGACAGCGTTGACTGGCGCGATATTCTGACGCCGCACTGGCAGCAGACTCAGCAGAGAATGGGGGCTGAACCAGTCGTGCTGTGCTTGCAGGATACAACGGAACTTGATTTTAACGGTCAAGGGGCGACCGGACTGGGGCCGCTTAGCTATGAGGCGCAGCGGGGTATGTATCTCCATCCGGTGCGACACGTTCTGCTGCCCGCGGCGTGTCGAGCGTCAAGCAGTAAAAGGGCAGCAAAGCTCGTTTTTGTCTTGTCGCAGTTTGAGCGTTGAAGAGGCGGTCGAAGCTGCGACCTGCTATGCGACTAGCAGTTGCCTACCCGGACATGCGTGATTGGTAACGATCGGGTATGAAGCTCCGGGAACAATGTACTCCTCGAAAGAAGGCCCGCGTTGGTGACAACGAGGTCGACGCTGCCAGCACGAAGGCGGTGTGGAGGCTAGGCAAATTCCGTACGCGCAACATAAGTGAACTGTTGTTTGAACCCTCGTAAGATACGATGAGCCAAAGGTGCTGACAGGCTCAAACCAAAAGGTAAATGGCCGGTTGCGTTCCTTCGGATGTGGACGTACGTCGCCAGAGTGCCATCGTGGGATAGACAGGCGCTAACCGGATAGGCTCAAGGTTGTTGTTGGGCCGGCAGGAACGGGAACGTGGTAAGCCCGTCTCTCCGCCACGGACTCAGACTATCGGATCTGTGGCAGGTGCCCCGCAAGGGAAGCTGATGGGGAAGCGGGTAAGAGAACGCGGAGAAAGCGAACGGCGGGCTGTAATGGCCCGCATAGGGGTTCAAACTTTGCCCCGGCCCGAAAGGGCGCAGACTTCCGCGAGGTGTGGCTGTCGCAGGCCAATATCTCCGGTTCGTTGCAGGGATAGCTTGGAAGAGGCTGCCTCGCGGTAGTTCAGCGCCCTGCTCTCAGTAATGGGATGAAACCACGATATGACGTCTGCGAAGGACTTGTGCTGTTCGGCAAGGCCGGCATCGATTTAACGGTGCTTTAGCCGTGCGCGAGCCGTATGCGGTGAAAGTCGCTTGTACGGTTCTTTGGGGAGGGAGCAGCGGTGACGCTGCTCTCTTACCCGCTACCTACGCCGTCACGCCGCAACGCGAACCACTTGGTGTGCTGGACGCATGGATGTGGGCGCGCGAGAAGCGGGATAAATTCGGCAAACGCGGCGGCCCAAAGGAAAGCTTGCGTTGGATTGAAGGTTACGAGCGCATTGCTGAAATGGCCGTGGAGCTGCCCAGCACACGCTTGGTCTACGTCGCTGATCGTGAAGCAGATTTGATGGCGTTGATGCTGCGTACCCAAGAACTCGGTACGCCCGCTGACTGGCTTATTCGTGCTACCCACAATCGCTGCCTGCCGGATGGCGAGAAGCTGTGGCAACGCACGGTCAGCGGCAAGCCCATTGGCGAGATCGCTTTCACAATGGGATCGCGCCATGGCATCAAAGCCCGCACCGTGCGCCAGCAACTCTGGGTGCAACGGGTTGATCTGCCTGCAGGTAAGGGCAAGACGGTCGCAGCGACGAGCATCATTGCACGTGAGTTTGATGCGCCTGCCGGCGTCAAGCCAATCGAGTGGCGCCTCCTGACAAATCGCAGTGCAGCCGGTCTGGACGATGCGAGAGAGCTTATTGACTGGTACCGCGCGCGCCGGGAGATAGAGACGCTGTTCAACATCCTGAAGAACGCCTGTCGCGTTGAAGCGCTCCAGTTGTCGGCAATAGAACGTCTTGAGCGCGCTTTGGCGTTGTTCATGGTCGTCGCTTGGCGCATAGCGCATCTGATGCGACTCGGACGCACTTGTCCGGATCTGGACGCTGACTTGTTCTTCGACCCGGATGAAATACGAGGCGCCTACCTGCTGACCCGAGTCAAACAGCCTGCCAAGCCAACGCTGAATGAGGTGCTTCGCCTGATTGCACGACTTGGCGGCTTCCTCGGCCGCAAGAGCGATGGCGAGCCCGGCGTGAAGACGATTTGGCTTGGCCTGAAAGAAGTTCATGTCGCTGCGAAGACTTTGCGAGGGTTACGATCCGTCGATGATGGAGACAGTTGTGTATAACCGCATGACCCATGCCTCCCGTTACCACGGCAATCCTCTTAGTCATCTCCATCCCTCTATGCGCTTGCGCCGTTGCCCCCAGCGTGCGGCCAGCCAACAGCATGTCTCAAGTCTCTTATTTTTCCGCAGCACCGTAGTGATATACGGAACTGCGGATTCCATAGCTAGTTACGCCTTAGCTGCCCGGGATGTCTGCGCCGTACGATGCTGCACGGCCTTGGCCGCCGCATCTGCAGCGGTATCGAAACTGTTCTCAGCAACCTGCACCGCTTGCTTGGTCGTCGACTGCACGGTTTCGTACAACGTATTGGTTGCATTGATAGCGGTTTGCACGGCAGCGAACACCGCCTCGGAGCCCGCGGGCCCGGCGCTTCCAACGCTTTCCACTAGGCTCTGGACTCCACGCTTGTTGGCCTCGTAGTGGGCTTCGGCGACCTTGTCGAACTCGGCCCTTGTAGACGCCGCGATCTCGAGAAAATGGCGGCGGTACGACAAGGACTTTTCGGCCACGGGTTGCAGTAGCTCGATTTGCAATGCCATCAACTCCTGTGGATCTTTGACCGACAAGGCCCGCTTCATGCCTTCCCGTGTCTCTGCTAACGCGGACCTCATGGTTTGGAGATTCAGCTCAAGCAATCTCTCAAAGCCATCGAAGGCCTTGCTCGTCAGACCAACCAAGGTTTCGAGACTTGCCTTTTGCGCTTCCACGATTTTCTCTGAGGAAAACTGATTCATCTTTCATCTCCTTAGTGCGACCCCAGCCCTGCGCCATCCGACGACAGCACATTTGAGACCGAGTTCGGTAAAAACGACCGCTGCATGGTAGGCGGTCTTGTGATGCATCTCGACTGCCTAAATCTTGAGAGCGCGACCGTTTCGGCAGGCACCTCCGACGAGCGCCGCGTCAGGTCTCATCGTAAGCCAGGAACTGGTTGACAACTTCTTCCGCGGGAACGCCCGAAGGCCTTGAGGACAACATACCCTTGGAGGGTAACTTGCGGCCGTCTGCAGCTTGGCCCAAGGTTCTCGAGGGTGACGAGCCGATTTTCCAGCAGCGCCGCCACGTCTTCGACATCCAGGTCGACCTGGTCGGGGGTCTCGTTTACCAGTACGAGTGTGGCGAACTCATGGGGACTCAGCATCATCGTCTCCTAGACTAACGTCTATGTTTCCTGGGGACTACGACTGCAGTCTGTGGCAGCAAGCCTAGCTTGTGCTCCGACTCTCTTATCTCGCGAACGCGAGTTCTGGCTGGTGCGCGCTTGTCATCGCGCGTCGAAGGGCAATCCTACCTGTACACCACATGAGGTTCAATATACTTAGAAATCACATATGAAAATACCTCCGGTAGATTCTCGTCCATCTGCCCGCCGAACTTCTACTACTAGGCATATCACTATTGCGACAACGACAGCTACAACGAGATTGGTCTCTCCGTCATCACGAATCGGCCGGCCGGGAGTGGCTCATGGCGAAATCGGTAAAGCCGTGGGTATCGACAGCCAGTTGCGCCACGTCTTCCGATCCGCTCTGGCGGATGACGCCCTCGATGGCCGCGCCGGCCTGCCGCTCATTGAGCAGGATCGGCTGGTCGTAGAAGATGCCCCAGCGGTCGCGGACATGCGTGTACATGCCTATCGATTTCGTGCGCCGGCGCGGATCGGCCCGTGCCCGCCAGACCGTGCGCGTGGTCTCCAGTGACATCATGTCCGATGATGCCAGATCGGCGCGCCCCCAGTGTTGGGCAATCGGATGCTGGTGCATGAAGCACCAGGACAGCATCGGCGGCCTGGCGGAGTTTGCGCTCGTCCGCGATGCGATGCATCATTTGTCGGATCGCGCTGGGCGACAACTCCGGCACCATGCGTGCGAGGTCTGCCGCCGACATCGAGGTGCCGTGCGCCAGTACCGCGGCGTAGACCATCAGCAGCTCGCTGCGCGAATGCGGTTCCCGGCCCAGCAGGAGCCAACTGAAGTGGGTGCTGCTATCAATCTCCAGCAGGATTTCCGGCAATTGCCCACCGGGGTGCCGCTCGAACAGCGCGCGCCGCAACGCCTCCACGGAGGCTTCCGGCCTCGTTGCCGTGAGCGGATCGATATGGATCGCGCTATCAATCTTCAGTTCGCCGCGCAAGGCCGCGTCTCGCAACTTGGCGAGCCCCGCATCCAAATGTGCCACCACGGGCTCCAGAAAAGCCTTGGCGTCCTGCGGCAGCTTGAGATGACCGTAGAAATGGTTACGCCGGGCCTGCCAATCCTCGTTGGAAATCAGCAGTGCCGCCTGGCTACGAAATGCGAAGCTGTGGTCCAGGAAAACCGAGCCATTACGCAGCGCCACCCGTAGGGCAAACAGCGTCCCCCATTCGAAGGCGGCCAGCGCCCGTTTGCGATCCTGGCCCTCTAATGCTGGCTGCCAGGCGCGTCCCAATCGAGCCGTCACTCGATCAGGGAGCCAGTCGGCCCTCCGCGCATAGAGCTTGCGAAGCACCTCCATGGCCTCGATCACCGGGTGGGCCGACTGGGCGGCGAATGGCAGGCAAACCAGCCTGCCCAGCATGGCCTTGGCTTGCCGGTGTCGGGACAGGAGTTGTGCGCGGAACAGGCTGGCTCGGCTTGGCAGATTCTGGGAGGTCGCCGCGTCGGCCAGGGCGCCCAATTGCTGGCAAAGGGCTTCTCGTGTCTGCGTCTCATCGGCAACCAGCGCCTTGACGGCGGCAGCGAATTCCCGGAGCTTAACGCCAGGGTCCGGCCGGCCGGCGTCGATCAGGCGTCCCGCATCGTTGACGGACTTGCGAATCCAGTGGCGCAGCATGGATGACAGGTGATCCGTGGCCGCACACAAGGCATAGCGCAAGAAGCATGCGGCTTCCAGGCGGCGGGACTGTTGCGCAACCCGCTTGCTGACTGACGCTGGGCGATTCGCACAACGCCGCGCATAGTGGCGAACCACTGCCTCATTGCAGACCGCCGGCCAGCCTTGGTGGACGCCCAGCTGGTACAGCCGGTCGATCTTGTCAAACAGCTCGCCCATCTGATGCGTGGAGTTGCGCAGCGGAACCGCCCACAGCCATTGCTGGAGGCTCGCGCGGTCGCCTTCGGGCCGCGGGAGCAACGTCCCCCACGCGTCGAGGGAAGCTTCGCCATAGGCTTGCACCAGCGCTTCAGCCAGCGCGGCCTCGCAGGCGTCCACGGCCTGGTTGATCAGCCGCTTCAGCGCCCGGTCATGCGGGATCAGGATGCGATGCTCGTACAGCCAGCGTTTCAAGTCATGCAGCAAGTCACTGCTGCTCGGTTGGCCTGCCAGCCGCTCCTTGAGCCAGCGCGTCACGTAACGCCGCTGATGCTCGGCCATCGGGCCGAAACCGAGGGCCTGGTAGGCCAGCATCTGGTGGTCCACCAAGGTATCGGTGCGCCCGTCATAGAGCGCCCCGAGCGTGCCCATATCTCAGTTCTTCCAAACGAGCGTGTGAGCGGGCCGTGGGGGCACGAGATAGAGGTCGGCCGGAACCGGTTGGTGTCAGTGTGATACCTGAGCACGTCGATGCTGCACAGGTCAATCGCGTCGAGCCTTGCTACCGACTCAAAGAATATCCCCTCACCCCGTACGAAACGCGAGCGCGCTGTTGGTGCCATGCCTTCGGTTGTCAGAGTGCGCCAAGCCACCGCCCGGCGGGATGCCCAGAGAGGTGGATTGCTTAGCCAACGGCGCCACCATGACCAATGGCTCGAGCGCGATACCCATTCCGGAAGCGATGAAATATCACTCGCTTCGCCTGTGCTCCTGTCGGACTGCATCAAATGTTCCTCGCCACATGGGCCTCACCGTCCAAGCGCCGGCGCCGCGCCTGTTGCGCAGCGCCGTGGCTTGACGATGGGGCTAGCCTACTTCGCCATGACGGTCACGGAAATGTTCGCATCCTGCCGACCGTCCGTCGCGGAGAACAACAGTTCTGGCGTTCCAGGCGTCAGTTTCCCCATCATCTTGGTTGTGAACTCCCGCACGTTTGGGCAATCGGCACGCTCTCCGTTCGACGAAACCAACATTTTGCGCGACTCCGCAGCCTTGCGTGCCTTGAGCTCCGCGCTCACCAGCCTGTTGTTGCCGTCCAAGCGCATTGCTGTCACCTGTAGCTGGACCACCGTCGGCACACCACCGTCGGCATCGACCAGGCCAAGACTGACGCAGCGCTTGTCGAAGGCCGGCGTCGCTGCTGCTTGGAAGGTGATGGTCTGCGGCACGTTGTCCTCTAGCTCGATGGTCTTCACCCCCGAAACAAAACTGGGCGATTCAACTTTCACTTCGACCTGGGTTGTTGCCGCGTGGGCGATGGACGATGCTGCCAGCATTGAAAGCGCGCAGAGTGCTACCGTGTTCTTCATAAATATCCCTTTTAGCGTAGCCCCCAATAGGAGCTACCCACATGGTTATCGGCTGAAACATGCGCGCATTGAAGGTTGGCGCCGAGCCGAGCGGCCCAGCCAGGCCGCACAGATAGTCTGGACTAGACGTGCGTGGGATTCGACAGGGAAAAACTACGACTTGCGGGGCTTATTTGGATCTGAATTGGCTAGGCAGGCTCCGGTTCGTTCGAGGAGCGCTCGTCAACCGGGGCCGCCCCTGACCTGTCAGTCTGAGGCTGGGGTGACTTGGTTCACACCAACGCCGATGTTTGCCACCAGAATTTAGTTCCGTCGTTTGGCTTCCAGCCCATTCGTCTGTACGAGTTAGTCGGCAGCCTCAAGTTCGTGCTTCACGACAGTCCAGTGCAGAAGCAATTCGCGGGACTCGGCCTCATAGCCGTTCAACCCCATGAAGTCGACGGCCAATCCGATCAAATGGATCATGGCCGCGTTTGCGCTGAGCAGCGTCGAGCGCATGTCGGACGCGTCGGGGCTGAAAACATATTGGTCCAGGTGTCCGTCTTTACCGGGTGCCATATGACGTTGAAACGCTCCAATGGTCGCATGCGCGCCATTGCCTGAAAGGAGTCGGTAGGAAAGTTCGTAAAGCATTTCCAGCCCGGCTTGCTGTGCGAGGGGCCAGAGCTTCAGCGGTCTGGGCTCACCGAACTCGGCCACTATCTCGGCTTTCTCGTTCTCAAAGCGGGCCAACAACTCGGCATTGCCGCTCTTGGCATTGATAGCCAGCATACGGTTGCACACGCCCAGCTTGTGCTTGGCCGCGTCCTCGTGCAGCTTCTCCAACGTACCCTCAACCTTCAGAAGCCCGGCGGTGACGATTACCGATTCAGCGCAGAGTCTCGCTAGTGCGCGGGCCTCAGCCAAAGCCCCGCGCTCCGCAAGGAGGACGGTTGTCTGGAACGATTCAATAGCCCTTGCATACCCGGCAACGGCCCAAACCTGTGGCTCGGTGACATTCTCAGCAGGCAGTTCCCACAGTATCCGCATACCCATGTTGTTCATGCGATGGGCGATCGCGAAGGCATCAGGGAAGGCCTGACGCACATTTTCGCGCCACTGCGTAAGGTCGTCCGCCAAAAAACCGACTGCGTTGAAGTCAGTCACGTCCATTACCCTTTTGCTGTGCTGCAAGTTTCCACTTAATTGAGAGAGACTGCCCGCTGCAACCGGTAGGGCATAGCGAGCTCGTCGCGAGGGTGATGCATCGCAGCCAAGCCGCCACGCTCAACTAGCTTGCCCCAGCCTGGAGGGCATCCAGCCGTCTCCGCATTTCGCCCGCTCGGTTCCGCAACTCCGCCATCTCCGGTTGCAGCAGCTTCTCCAGCGGGGTCAACCCGTCCTGTCCCCGGCTGCCAAGGTGTCGCGCCACGAACTCGATCGCGGCCTCGGTCTGCGCCAGGCGGCGGCCATAGACCGGCTCGTGGTGGGCGATGCGGTTCCGGGTCTGGTAGATCGATTCGAGATGGCTGGCCACGGCCGCGCGCGAGATTGATTTGTCCGGGAAGACGCGCTTGAGCGCCGGCTTCCACAGCGCGTGGTCGTAGTCGCCCGAGAAGAGACGTTTCCAGAAATACATGGTGAGCTGCGCCACCACCTGCCCCATCGGGACCGGGATCGCGGCCTGCCTGACCCTGGACAGCTGCTCATGGGGAATGCCCGCGGGAGCCGTCCCGCCCCGGTTGCGGAAGGCCGCCGCGTCAAGTTGGCGCTTTTGCTCCTGGGTGAGCTTGGCGTAGGCGGCCTTCTGCGCGCTTTTCTCGGCTTGGATGATCTTGTCCCGTTCTTCCGCGCCCCAGTTGAAGGGGCCGGTCGGGCCGCGCAGCCAGTCGGCGACGCCGAAATGATCGGTCAACCTGTCGCAGACCGCATTGCGCAGCGCGATCTCCACCACTGCCGTGACCGTCATCAGCGAGGCGGCAAGCCGCAACATCTCCTGGTGCAAGGCAATGGCGCCGCGGTTGGAGCCCGCCAGCCGCTCGAAGGTGCTTAATCGCTCACTTGATAGCAGCGCCGCTACGGCGGCCAGTTCCTCGTCGGAAAGGTGGTCCATTGACTTAAAGGTGGAAATCTTGGACAATTGCAAGTGAAAAGTTGGGATCAGTGTCGGCAGCTACCTTCGGGTGGGCGGACCCCCAACTTCCTGCTTTGGGGGCGCTCTGCGGAGCGCCCTTTTCTATTTTGGCCTGGCGTTACGACACACCCAGATAGGCGCCGATCGCCTTTGCTACGCCACCCGCCAACGCCTCCACGCCGACCCCGGCGGCGCCTTCGATGGCCTTGCCCGCCAGCTTGCCCATCCACGACTGCGGCTTGCCTTCCAGTCCGCTCCCCTTCGCCCTCGCCTCGTCCAGGTCGGCTTTCAACCCGGCGAGATCCGCTTCCTTGAGCCCCAGCGACAAAAGCTGCTGGCGCAGCGCGTCCCAGTCGCCCGTGCCCGCGGTCACCTGGGCGGTCTGCGAAAACCCGCTACCGCCGTTGGCCACGTTGCCGACGCTGCCGGCGATGTTGGTATTGAAGATCTGAGTCAATCGTTCCTCACTGATGGGTTTTGCGCCCATAGGCAGTTCACCTGCGTCCGGGCTGGCTCTCTCCAAGTCGATCGCATAGCCGAGCACTGCATTCTTGATCGCATCGAGCAGCCGGTCGATCGCGCCAATCGGTATCTGTTGCCACGCCGCTATGCACTGCATATTGGGTGTCAGCTTGGACGCGTACTTGATCGCCAGTGCGACATTCCAGGGCAACTGCACGGACGCCGGTTTCGCGCCTTGCACCAGGCCTTCATAGTAGCTGATGGCGTGGCCGAGCCGCGCGACGCGGTAATGATCCTGCAGGGCTTCCGGGAGGATCTCCACTGGAATCTGCAGATCTGTGGCTGTTGAGAACGGACCCGCAAAGTTTCCATAGGAATATGCGCGGGTGACCCGGTATGCGGGGAGGTCGGCGTCGTCGGGGTAGCCGTTCAGTTCCTGCTCCACCCACTGCGCGAGCTGGGCGTGGTCGAGGCGGGCGGCGAGCAGCTTGCACTTGCGCAGCAGTGACGACACGCTGGTGGCGGCTTCGATGGCCTCGGCCTGGATGCTGCGAATCAGGGACATGAACGGCGCGGCCTCCGCAAGAATGGACGACCCGCCGCCGACGAAAAGCGCGGCCGACGGGGATAGGTGCCGATTTTATCACGCCGCCCCCGCCCTCCCGGCGTAAAAACCACTTTTCGCACTACATGATAACCGTACCTATCATTTACTGTAAAAATGCACAAACAGGAACCTTAAAAAGTGAAAATCGCCCTCCAGGGCCTCGCCAGCGCTGTCGATTTCCTCTGCGCCGAGATGTCTCAATATTAAAATCGAGCTGATATAAACCCAAAATCTAAATCAATGTTTGGTTATATTTCAGGGTCAAAAACAATAAATCGCATGGCGATACGGCTGAATTGCCCGATTTGCCTCAGCGAGGAACAAAACGACTTTCCCACGCTGGGAACACAGATTTTTCGCGATCATCCAGCTGATAGCGGAGATCAATGGTCAATTTAACTGGTATCTGATAGCTATCCGATACTTCTTATATGGGTGCGCTCACGGACATCCAAGTGGCTGTGAATCGTCCGGTGCGGCTCAGCGCTAGGAAATCCCGGCCATCCCTTCACTAGACCCGGAAATGTTCCACGGTCTGCCCGGCATTAATTGCCCGCAGCAGCCAGTCCGGCATGGCGCCGCGGCCATCCCAGCCCTGCCCCTGCGCGTTGCGGTAGCGCACCGCCCCAGGCGGTGGTGCCGGCGGCGGCTCGGCAAAGCAGCCCGCGGCCTGCAGGTGGGACAGGGTCAGGCCTTGCTGGGCCATCTGGCTGCGGATCCAGGTGATCGCTTGCGCGCGCTCGATTTCGATTGACATGGTGAAGGTGAAGAGATTTGGGGCGGCGCCGGATCCTGCGTGGTGCCGTCTTGTGGCAGCGTTCCGGCGGAATTCCGCGCCGGCGGGAGGACGTGGTCGCCCTCGCTGCTTAAATTTTATTCAACTCCGCTGACGCCGTCGGCCCTCAGCCTGCGAGCGGCTTGTCCACAGTCTTGTCCCCTCGCGCAGCGGATAAATTCCATCCAACATCTCCAGCGCCCCTCAGGCCGGCCGGGGCCTGAACTTGGTGCGCGTCGCCGGCGCCCGGCGCCTGGGCGACACCAGGCGGCGCATCGCAGTGGTCTCCACTTCAGCGCGCTCGGCCCGCCGCAGCGCCGCTGCCAGTTCGGCTCGCAGGCCTGCCTGTGCCGCCTCGCCATGCTCAAGCGCCTGCCCCTCTGCGCCGACAGGCGGCCGAGCGTGTCGCGCTCGGCCTGCAAGCGCGCCCGTTCCTCGGCACCGGTCACGGCCACGTCCTGCGCCCTCGCCTGCACCGCCGCCAGCTCAGCGCGCAATTCTGCCACCGCCTGCTCGGCCTTCTGGCGCAGCGTGCGCTCCTGGTCGATCTCGCGCAGCGCGCGGCGCTCGGTGGCGCTGGCCCGATCCTGCGCCACCGCCACCTGCTCGCGGGTACGTTCCAGGTCCGCCGAGAACTGCGTATGCATCTCGCCCAGTTGCCGCTCGAGCGCCTCGATCTGGCGCCGGCCTTCCTCCTGACGCGCCTGCGCGGCCGCGTGGGCCTGGCGCTCGGCCTCCAGTTCCCCCTGCAGCGCCGCACGCGCTTGCTGGGCCGCGTCGAGTTCAGCCTGCGCTGCCGCCGTCTTCTGCTCGGCCACCACCACCGCGGCGCGCGCCTGGTCGCGCTGGGCCTCCGCCTCGCTCGCCTGCCACCGCGCTTCGGCCCGCAGCGCGGCCAGTTCGCCGGCGGCGGCCTCGTTGGCGGCCTGCCAGATCGATTGCACGGCATTGGCGGCGATCGCCTTGAGCGCGTCCGGCAGCCCGGGGTGGTCGATGGTCACGCGCATCTTGCCGCGCAGGTCCTGCCAGAACTGCGCCAACACCTCGGTGGGCGTGCCCATGCTGCCCTTGCGCACCAGGCCGTAGAGCTTGTTGGCGGTGGGGGTGATGCCGTAGCGGAAGAACAGCAAGGCGCAGACCTCGCGGTAGAGCGCGCGGGTCTCGGGGAACTGCGCGCGGAGCTGGGCCACATCGGTGGCCACGTCGGCGGCGAGCGTGGCCTGCAGGGCGGCGTCGGACGACGCGTATTCGGGGCTGGCAGTCATGTTTGGGCGGCGGACAAGATCACTTTCGATAGATATTACTACGTAATACGTTAACAATTTGAGTAAATTTCTAAATCTTTAGACATAAGTGTCATTCTGTCTATAATTATGTCTCACCTTGAGAAAAAGACACCCGCCGCACCGATGGAATCCAGCCAGCTGTCCCACACGGCCTTCACCGCCTTGCCGGCCACCCCGATCGAGCGCCTGCACCTGCCCGCCGCGCTGTCCGGCGCCGCCGGCAGCAACCGGGCCCGCGGCGGCACCCCGCAGATCTCGGCCGCCGACGATCTGGCCGCCGTGACGGCCTGGCTGGCCCGGTACGCCGAGACACCCCCGCCACCCTGCAAAGCTATCGGCGCGAGGCCGAGCGGCTGCTGCTGTGGGCCATGCTGCAGCACGCGTAGACCAAAGGAAACCGCTGTCGTCGCTCACGCATGAGGATTTGCTGTGGTACGAGCGCTTCCTGGCCGATCCGCAGCCGGCCTCGCGCTGGGTGATGGCGTCGCGCAAGAAGCTCGCGCGTGGCGCGCCAGGGTGGCGGCCGTTTGCCGGGCCGCTCTCCCCGGTCAGCACGCGCCACACCATGGTGATCCTCAATGGCTTGTTCGCCTGGCTGGTCGACGCCGGCTACCTGGCCGGCAACCCGCTCTCGCTGGCCCGCAGCCGGCGCAGCCCATCCAAGCCGCGCATCACCCGCTACCTGAGCCACGACATGTGGCAAGCGGTCAAGGACGCCATCGACGCCATGCCGGGGACGCGCGACGCTGCGACCGAGCGCGAGCGGCTGCACGCGGCGCGCTGCCGCTGGCTGCTCACCGTGCTGTATCTCGGCGGCTTGCGGGCAACGGAAGTGGCCAGCACGCGCATGGGGGCATTTTTCTGCCGCCGTGACAGCCACGGCCTGGAGCGCTGGTGGATGGAGGTAACGGGCAAGGGCGACAAGACGCGGCTGGTGCCGGCCACCGATGAGCTGATGGTGGAGCTGGCGCGCTATCGGGGCGCCCACGGCCTGGCGCCGAGACCATTGCCAGGCGAGGATCGCCCGATCCTGCTACCGATCATCGGCAAGGAAAAGCCCTTGTCGCGTGGCGCGCTGCATCTGGTGCTCAAGGAAATCTTCGCGCTGGCCGCCGAGCGGCTGCGCGCGCGCGGACCCGATTGGGAAAGCCGGGCCGAAGTGCTGGCCGGCGCCTCGGCGCACTGGCTGCGCCATACCGCGGGCTCGCATATGACCGACCAGCAGGTCGACCTGCGCTTCGTGAGGGACAATTTCGGGCACGCATCCATCGCCACGACCAGCGCTTATTTGCATACCGAAGACGACGCGCGGCATGAAGCCACGCAGGAACGGCACCGGATCGGGTGGAAGCGCGAAGGGTGAAGGGGGTGCCCGCCCTGGCCAGGACGCCTGCTTTGGCCAAGGCCACGCCACCGCGTCAGCGGCAACACGAATCACAAGGGGTTGCTACAATCTCAGCTCGTTTTTAATGGCTGGGCACGATGGGCTTCGAACAACTGGCGGCATTGAAGGAACAACTGGCAAAGCAAGCCAAGGCCGCGCCACGGGCCAAGACGCGTCGCGCACCGCCGAAGGCTTCGGCCCGCCCAGCGAAGCCCGTTAATGAGCCCGCTAAGCCCGTCGATCCGGTGCTGCAGGCCATCGCGAAGCTGCAAAAGCGCTTCCCGCAAACCTTTCCGAAGAATCCTGCGCCCAAGGTACCGCTCAAGATCGGCATCTTCCAGGACCTCGTCCCGCACGCGCAGGAAATTGGCCTGACGGAGTCGGTGTTGCGCGACGCAATCCGGACCTGGTGCCGCGGCACCCGCTACTGGACCTGCCTGGTGGAAGGTGCCCCGCGCGTGGATCTGGCGGGGCAGGCGGCGGGACACGTTTCCCAGGCCGATGCGAACCGGGCGCAGCAACTGCAAGCCCATCGTGCGCGAGCGTTATCTCGACCCGCGACTGCGCCGAAACCCAACTGACCTGCGATTGGGGGTGCCGCGCCGAGGAAGCGCGACTCGGCATCGCATGCCTACGCTCGCAAGCGTCGGCACTACGATGAACCCTCGCGGAGCGCCCCGATTCGACGCCAGGCAGTCGCCGACCAGAGCATCGCCAATTCTCGGCTGGACGCCTGCCCCCGCGGAGCCACCACGCACGGCGGGATGCGGTTCGGTTGGACCTTGATGCCGACACCCCCCGGGGAAACATTCACGTTCGTGAAAGAATCCGCTTCCCCCTACGCTCCGGCCATCGCGACGGTTCAGTTCTGCTAGCGGACAGACGCGGGATGGTATGGATTTCGGCGCCACTCGCCAATTTGCATAGCGAGGAGCATGCGCGGCAATAAGTCACGCGGGCGCGCCAATAGATGGATGGGCGTGCCGCCGTTGGGCAAGGCGTTCCGTTTCTGCACTCATTCCGTGGCGCTCCTCTGGTAGGAGGCCGTGCCGTCAGGTCAGTGCTCGGCCACTGGCGATCCCACGCATTCTTTCTGCTCTTGCTGCGCTTCATTGCGGCCCAGCACCAGCAGCGACAGCGCGGCGATGACCGCGGGAATGGCCAGCAGGCTAAAGATCGCGCCGAAGTCCCAGCCGATGCCCAGAAGCATGGCGCCGCCCAGGGTGCCGGCCACGCCGCCGAAGCGGCCCATGCCCAGCATCCAAGCCACGCCGGTGACGCGACTGGTGGTCGGGTAGTAGTGCGCGGCCAGCGGCGACATGGACGCCGAAGCGCCGGACACTGCCACGCCCATGATGATGATCAGCACGGTCAGCCCGCTGCCTTGCGACACGTGATGGTCTATCACCAGCGCGATGCCGGCGGCCACCAGGAAGTACGCGGCCACGACGCGGGTGGGCGGGAACCGATCGGTCAGTAGGCCGGCCAGTAGGATGCCGGCGCAGCCACCGATGTGGAACAGCGTGGCGGTAATCGTCGAATCATGGAGCGAGAAGCCTGACACCGTGAACAGGGTGGGAAGCCAGTTGTTCACGAGGTACAGGATCATCATGCACATGAAGTAGCAGAGCCACAGCATCGACGTGCCAACGGCATAGCGCTTGCCGAAGAGCTCCGAAATCGGCGACTTGCGGCCGTGGGCGAGGTCTTCCTCGCAGACGAGCGCCACATCGTCGAGTTTGGCGGCTGGCGCGATGCGGCGGAGGATACCTACGGCTTCCTGGCGTCCACGCTGGTTGGCCACGAGAAATTTCACCGACTCCGGCAGCCTCCGGATCAGGATCAGGCTCAGCAAGACGGGCAACACACCGCCAACGATCAATACCGAGCGCCAGCCAAAGTGTGGAATCAGCCATGCGGTCATCAGGCCGCCCATGGCATTGCCAAGCGCAAAGCCCATTAGCATGGAATTGACCACGGTGCCGCGGATGCGGGTCGGCACGTACTCCGCCATCAGCGTCACGGTGTTGGGCACTGCGGCGCCAAGGCCAATGCCGGTCAGGAAGCGCATGACCATCAGCATTTCCAGCGACGTGGTAAAAGCCGCTGCCACCGTGAATGCACCGAACACGAAGACCGAGCCGATCAATACGCGCTTGCGGCCAATGCGGTCCGCCACCGGGCTGACCAGCATGGCGCCGATACCGATGCCGACCAGCGTGGCGCTCAGCACAGGCCCCAGCGCGGCGCGCGACACGTCCCAGTCCTTGATCAGCGACGGCACCAGATAGCCCATCGCGCCGGTGTCCAGGCCATCCAGGCTGATGATCAGAAAGCAGAGCAGGAACAGCCGGATGTGAAATCCCGAAAACCGCTGCTCGTCGATGAAGGCTTGAACTTCCAGCTTGCGTTGCGGGATCATCGCGCACCTCCGCGGGTGCGGCAGCGATCCGAGGGGCGCTGGAATGCCGGGTGGCGCGTGCCGCCGGTATGACTTGGCATGTGTTTGTCTCCTTCTATGTCGTTCTTTTGCAAGCGCACGCGACAAACGCGGTCTTGAATGGCCGCTTATTGTAGGGTGCGGCTCTTGTCCCAAGTATCTTAGGGGCCTTGCAAGGCGCCGAATATGCCTTCGCCATGCAGAACACAATCAACCAAACCACCTGCAATCGGGGCTGCGGCGTGCGGGAAAATCGGGCTGAAACCGAGTCCACGTCCAAGGAGACCAGATGACGACACCCGATCTCGACGCCCTATCCGCAACAATCCGGCAACTGCTTGATCGCGAAGCCATCCGCGAATGCCTGTATCGCTACTGCCGGGGTATCGACCGCTGTGATGAGGCGGCATTGCGCAGCGCGTACTGGGAAGACGGCACCGACTCGCACGGCCCCTACTCTGGCAGCGCCGCCGGCTTCATCGAGTGGGTGCTTGACCGGCTGAAGACCAGCGAGCGGTCGATCCATTTCATCTCCAACTTGTCGATCACGCTGCATGGCAACTGGGCGGCGGTGGAGTCATATTTCCAGGCACTGCAGCGCAAAACCGATGAAACGATGGTATCGCGCGAAGTGTTCCTGGCCGGGCGCTATGTCGACCGCTTCGAGAAGCGTGGCGGCGAATGGCGCATCGCGCGGCGCGTGGTGGTCTATGACTGGATCCGCCCGCTCGGTGCACCGCAAGGGCCGGAAGCCAAGCAATTCGGCCCGCGCCAGCCCATTGGCGCGCGCTATCCAGAGGATCCGGTCTATGCATTGCTGCGCGGTGATGAATAAGGCGCGACGAACAATCAGCGGCGAATAATACGCGGAGAGCGGATCGAAGGAAAACCGGCCGAAAGGTACCGGCCGATTCAACGCTGCAACGGCGACTTCCCGCGTGTCAGAACACGTGTCTGATCCCGACCACCGCGCCGAGCTGATTGGTGCCCGGCGGGGTATAGCCGAAGCCACCCACGCCGGAGCTGAGACCCAGATTGGCGCTACCCTTGTTCCTGGTGTAGCCCACGCTCAGGTACGCATTGGTGCGCTTCGAGAACGCGTATCTGGCATTGCCGGCAAAGAGCCAGGGATCATTGCCGGTATTGCGGAAATCCTGATAGTACGCGGCCGCGCTCAGGGCAATGGCCGGCGATGCCTGCCAAATCAACCCCGTCCACCACAGGTTCGACCCCTGATTGCCCGCGCCGGCGATGGCGCCTGGCAGCAAGGCACCGTCGTACGCCCGGGCCCAGCGATAGCCGACGAACGCCTTGACCGGATTGAAATCGTAGGTGCCGGCCAGCACGGCGCGGCGCGTCCTAGCGTCGGGATTGGTCGTGGTCGTGCCGGTATTGACCTCGTCGTACGCGGCGCCGATGCCGATTGGACCGCTGCTGTAGCTCAGGCGAAAGCCATACTCGCGACCAAGCTTCGCGTTGCCAGGCACTTCGCTGCCGTTGACCGTACTGCTCTCCGCGCCAAAGCTGTACATGGCCGAGGCCGTCAACCCGCCGAACGTTCCTGTGTATTTGACGGTATTGTCCGCGCGCGACACGAACGCAATGTCTTGATTGAGGATCGAGTACCTGGGCGCGAGCAGCATCGGATCAAATGCGCCGATGAAGTCGAACAGTTCGTTCTGCTGCCGCCCTAGCAACAGGCTGCCCCATCGTCCCTGCATGCCCACGTATGCCATCCGGCCGAACAGCCGGCCACCTTGCGAGGATTTTCCGGTATCGGTGTCATAACCGCTTTCGAGTACGAACACGGCCTGTTGCCCGTTGCCCAGATCCTCCACGCCGCGCAAGCCCCAGCGCGATCCCGCGGTGTTGCCCGAAGAAATCCGGGCGATGGAATTGCCACCGTCCACCTGATGATTGGCATATTCGATGCCGGTATCGACCACCCCGTAGAGCATGACACTGCTTTGCGCGCTGGCTGGCAATGCGCACACCAGCGACAGCAAACCAGGCACAGCCACCTTGTACTTCATATTCATCGTCTCCATTTTTATGATGTGGGACCTCACTTCGTGACCGGAATGGTCGTGAAATGGGCGTGAGATACCCTGCCCACTTCCTGTGAGGCATCCCGTCCTTGCTGCAAAAAAACAACGAATCGATCTCTATCGCTGCGATCACGGCACCATCACGGCGCATCCATGGGCGGCAGCGGTAGTACCTGCCCAGTCAGGTACTGCGCGCCCGCGCCCGTCATGAAGCGCAACAGCGGCGCCAGCGTGCGTGTATCGGGCCGCGCGATCTGCAGCGCATTCACGCGCAGTGCTCGTGCACCCCATTCGCACGCCAGCGTGGCCACCAGCATGCGTGCCGCCGCCGCGTCACCCGCGGCGCGCCAGTCGTCCTGATCTTCGGGCGGCAACAGCAGCGTCAGGCTGGCCTGCCGCGCGTACATTTGCGCGAATCGGCGCGCGGCCCCGTGTACCGTCCGTAACCATTCACCGGGCGCGGCAGCTAGCGGCGAGACATCGAGCACCGCCGGATAGCCAGGACCGATCTCCCCGACCGAAGCCCAGTCTCCGGCCGGTGCGCCCACCACTTGCAAGTTGGTTGGCGCATCGAGTGGCGCTGGGGCAATCTCCGCTGGCGCGAAGGCCAGGCTGCCGCCGAACACCGAAGAGCCGCCATCGACGGACAGCGTCAACCCCGACAACGGCGCCGCGCCAAGGCCCGCCAGAAAAAACAGCGCCTCCGCCATCTCGGCGGGATGGGCCATACGGCCCAGCGGAATCTTGGCCACGGCGTGTTCCGAATTCGGGTGGCCGGTCTCGATAAGACGGTCGACCAGTTCCGTACGCACGAAGCCCGGACACAGCGTGGTCACGGACAGGTCGCGGCGTTGACGCGCCAACGCGCGCGACAACGCAATCAGCCCTGCCTTGCTGGGGCTATACGCGCCACGCCAGGGGATGGCACGCAACCCGGCCCCGGACGCTACGCTGACGATGCGCGCGCTGGGCGCCAGCCGACACGAGAGCGCCTCGACCAGACGCGCCGGTGCATCGAGATTGAGCGCCAGCAGCGCGCACCACGCGTCGCCGTCCTGCTCCACCACGGGGCGATTGCCACGGTCCGACATGCCCGCGTTGTTGATCAGCGCGTCCAGCGTGCCCGTATGCTCCGCCAGCGTATCGATGCTTTGCGCATCAGTCAGATTGACCTCCAGTGCCCGGTGGTCGCCCTGCGGACAGGCGACCAAACCGGCCATGGTGGTGGCCAGCCCCTGCGCATCGCGATCGACCAGCACGCATCGCCAGCCGTCACGCGCGAAGCGCTGCGCGGCGGCGCGGCCAATGCCCGACGCGGCGCCGGTGATGAGAACCGTGGGCACGATCAGAGATTGGTGAAAGTGATGCCGCCGTCCACCACCAATGCCTGCGCGTTGATGAAGCGCGCTTCGTCGCTGGCGAGAAAGCAGATACCCATGGCCACGTCATCCACATTGCCCAGGCGACCCATCGGCGTGCGTGCTACACGGCGGGCGTCGCGCTCGGCGTTGCGGTTGCGCTGCGTGCCCTCGGTCGGCACCGCGGACGGGCAGACCGCATTGACACGGATACCGCGCGCGCCCAGTTCAGCGGCGGCAGCGCGCGTGATACCCAGAATGCCGGACTTGATGCCCGAGTACGCGACCGAATTCGGCGCCGAAGACAGCGCGGCCGTGGAAGCCACGTTGACGATCACGCCGCCGCATTCCGGATCCATCGCCTCGGTAGCCGCCTGAATGCCCCAGATCACCGCCTTGAAGCCGATGTCGAGCATGCGGTCGAGCGTTTCTGGCATGATCTCGAGCACCGCCTGGTAGCGCACCCATGCGGCATTGTTGACCAGAATATCGAAGCGTTCGCGGTACGCCGCAGCTACGCGCACGGCCTCGGTGATACCTTCGCGGGTCGATACGTTCTGCACCACGGGGACGGCCTCGCCGCCGGCGCGGCGGATGTCCTCCACGGCGTCGTTGACCAGTTCCTCCTTGAGGTCATTGACGGCGACGATCGCGCCCCGCGCGGCGAGAAGGCGCGCCGTGGCGCGTCCGATGCCGGCACCCGCGCCGGTGACCAGCGCCACGCGGCCAGCCAGATCCTGTTGCATGCTCATGCTCACTCCTCAAACACTCTGAATGAATTCCTGTCCCACCGCGCGCGCCAGCACGCCTGCGCCGAACGCCGCGTCCAACTTGCGCACCTCCCGCAGGGAGTAGTGCAGCGGTACTTCCCAGGTGAATCCCATCCCGCCATGCAGGTGGATCGCTTTCTCGATCACGAACGCGGCATTGGTGATGGCGCCGGCCAGCGCCGGGCGGGCACTGCGCGCCTGCCCGAATTCGTTGCGCGCCATGGCGCGGCGCACCGAGACACTTGACGCTTCCTGCAGCAGCTTCATGCGCGCCAGCAGATGACGCACGGCCTGTTTGGCCGACAGCGGCCGGCCGAATTGCACACGCGTGGCCATATAGCCCGCGGTCAGCTCCAGCGCGCCGTCGGCCGCGCCATTGGCCAGTTCCGCCATCAACAGGCACGACGCATGCTCCAGCGTCTTGCGTGCAGCGGCATCGAGTCGCGCAACCACGGTGGCGCCTTCCAGCTCCAGCCAGCTCTGCGGGCTGTCCGGATCCAGCGCGCCATCTTCCAGCACTTTCACGCTGGCTACTTCCAGCAGTGCCGCGCCATCGCCATCGTTGACCAGCACCCAGTCGCAGCGCGCGACATGACGCGCATGGCTAGCCACGCCGTCATGCAGATCGCCTTGCCACGCGATGGTGGCCAGCTTCGCGCCCGTGGCAAGCTCGGCGGCGGCCGGCGTGCCAGCCAGCGCGCGCGCCAGCAGGATCTGTTCGGGCAGCGGCGTGCGCAACTGGAGCTTGCCCGCCGCATGGACGATGGGCAGCGCAAAGTTGATCGGCAAGCCCAGCCCGCCATCGTCCTCGGCAGCACACACACCGAACAGGCCCGCCTCGGCCAACACGCGGACTGCCTCGCCCGCATCGCGCGCCAGCGCATCGCAAATGGCTTCGCACGCAGCCTGGGCGAATTCCTCGGGCCGCAGATCATCGTCTCGGGTCGTCATGTCAAAGATCCTTGGGCAGATTCAGAATGCGCTGCGCGATGACGTCGAGCTGCACTTCGGATGCGCCCGCGTAAATCGTCTCGGCGCGCGAGAAAAGATAGGCCTGGTTAAAGGCCTTGCGAGCGCGCTGCGCATGGGCGCTGGAGCGGGGGTTCACATGCGACATCAGCGACAAGGCAAGCCCGGCGAACGCCTGGTGGCACTCCGACCAGTACAGCTTGGTGAGCGATCCGCGCGCGCCGATCGATTCGCCGGACATCATGCGTTCCACCGTGCTTTCGACCAGACCCTTTAGCGCGTCGATCTCGCAGGCCACATCGCCAAGGCGGCGCTGCGTGTAGCCATCGTCGAGCAGCCGCGCCATTTGCGCATCGGACTTGCACGCCGCCACCAGATGGCGCAGCTCGCATTCGAAACGCCACGGGCGGTACATGCGATTGGTGGCGCGCTCGATCGACAGCACGCGGATTGCCGCATGCCAGCCTTCGTCGGGCGCACCCATGCGGGCGCTGTCCGGCACCACCACATCGTCGAAGAACACCTCGGCGAACGACTGCTTGCCGTCGATCGACTTGATCGGCACCACGCGAATTCCTGGCGTGTTCATCGGCACCGCAAACATTAGCAGGCCGCGATGCTTGTCGGCCACGGTGCCCGTGCGGGTCAACAGGAGGCAATAGTGGGCCTTGGCCGCACCGCTGGTCCAGATTTTCTGGCCGTTGATGCGCCACCGGTCACCCTCCTGCACGGCCTTCGTGCGCAGCCGCGCCAGATCGGAGCCGGCGTCGGGCTCGGAGAAGCCCTGGCACCAGTAATCGCGCATGGCAAGGATGGCGGGCAGGAATGCCTGCTTCTGCTCTTCCGTGCCCACGGTCATGATGATCGGGCCAGCCAGTTCCTTGCCGATCGAGCTTACGCTCTCGGGCATCGGCAGCGCGCCGATCTCCTTGTTGACGGCCAGGTGCTCGCGCAACGTCAGGCCGTGGCCACCGTAGGCCTTGGGCCAGGTCATGCCAGCCAGGCCGGCCTGGTACATGGCCGCTTCCCAGTCGCGCGACTCTTCCAGCGTGGGCGTGCGATAGGCCGGGTTATCAGCACGCATGAAGTCGGGCAGATTGCCGCGCAACCAGTTGCGGGCGTGTTGACGGTAAACCTCGGGGCCAGCGGCCGGATCGGGGACCGCTACGCGTTTGTCGATATGCATGACAGTTCTCAGTGTGCGTGCGCGGCGCGCGTGGTGGGAATGATCAAGGCGTCGAGCACAACCACGCCTGCGCCCTGAGGCCGAACCAGAATCGGATTCATGTCGATTTCGGCCACTTCACCGGCATGACGGCACGCGAATTCCGAAAGCCGCGCCACACTGCGGGCAGCGGCGGCGACATCGGCCCTGGCCTGGCCGCGCGCACCATCGAGCAGCGGGAACATGCGCAGCGAACGGATCATGGCCAGCGCTTCGTCCTCGCTCACTGGCGCGGCCTGCACGGCCACATCCTTGAGCACTTCGGCATAGATGCCGCCCATGCCGACCATCACCACGGGACCGAACACCGGATCGCGCGAGATGCCCGCGATCATCTCCACGCCGCCCTTGATCATCGGAGCTACCAGCACACCGTCGACCCTGGCATGCGGCGCATGGCGCACGGCATTGGCGATCACCGTGTCATAGGCTTCGCGCACGGCACTGGCGGTAGCGAGGTTCAGTGCCACGCCACCGATCTCGGTCTTGTGAGCGATGTCTTCCGACACGATCTTGAGCACGACGGGAAAGCCTGTGGCTTCGGCCGCGCGCACCGCTTCATCAGCCGATTGCGCGATCGCTTCGCGCGGCACGTCGATACCGGCGGCCGCCAGCGCAAGCTTGGCGTGATATTCGTTGCGGAACACGCTGGGATCGACTGGCTCCTGTCGCACGCTGACCGCCGGTTGCGCCGGCGCACTGGCCTGACGCACCAAGCGCACCAGGCCGGCCAGACCGTTGGCCGCATCGTTGATGCTACCGAACACGGGAATGCCAAGCGCGTTGATCTGCGCGACCGCGTCGGGCGGGCCCTGGCTGATGATAATGAACGTGCGTTCGGGATGGCTGGCACGCACCTGTGCCAGCGCATCGAGGTACACGCCGCGCAGACGCGAGCTGTACAGAGAGAGCGACATGAACATCACCAGCGTGCTGCCCGAGGCATCGTCCAGCAGCGCGGCCAGGAGCTTGAGCAGGATATCGGGTCGGCTGGACATCTGCGCCGTGGCGTCCACCGGGTTGCCGGTGCCCGCCATGGGCAGCGCTTCACGAATGCGCGCACGGGTTTCTTCGGCCAGCGCGGGCAGTTGCAGGCCGGCCTGGCTCATTGCATCGGCCATCATGATGCCGAAACCGCCCGAGGCCGCCAGCAGCGTCACCGCGTCGTTGCGCGGCAGACGCCCCGGCATCAGCATCGCGGCGGCGTGGCCGATCTCGATCAGCTCTTCCACCGAACGCACACGCAGCGCGCCATGGCGACGGAAGACCGCATCGATGACGGCGTCGGACCCCATCATTGCGCCGGTGTGCGAGGCCGCGGCGGCCTGACCCGATTCGGTGGCGCCCATTTTCAGCACGATCACGGGCTTGCCCTGGGCACGCGCCAGCTCCAGAGCCTCGATCAGGCGTCCTGCGTGGCGACAGGTTTCCATGCAGCACAGGATGATGCGCGTGGCGGTGTCCTGCGCCAGTGCGGCGATGCCATCGGCCACATCGACGTCGGCTTCGTTGCCGGTGGCCATGAAACGGCTCACACCCAGGCCGCGACGCGCCACGGCCGCCATGGTGTGGCTACCGACATTGCCCGATTGCGACACGATGCCCACCGTGCCCGGCGGCGGCAAGTATTCTTCCAGGCTGATCGAGAACGACCCGATCACGCGATCCACCACATTGACGGTGCCCAGACAGTTGGGGCCCAGCATGCGCATGCCGTACTGGCGTGCGATGTCGACGAGTTCGGCCTGCAGCGCGGCACCTTCGGCGCCCAGCTCGGCAAACCCCGAAGACAGCACGATGGCGCACTTCACACCGCGCTCGCCGCAGGCGCGCAGCGCAGCCGGGGTGGCGCCGGCCGGCACAGCGAGGATAGCGAGCTCGGGCGCGGTGGGCGTCTCGCGCACCGACTTAGAGGCCGTCAGCCCCTGGACGATGCCGCCCTTCGGGTTGATGGGATAGACCACACCGGCATAGGCATGCTTGAGCAGCATGTGTACCGGGCGTCCGCCAATCTTGGTGATATCGTCCGAGGCACCCACCACGGCAATGCTGCGCGCATGGAAGAAACCGTCGAGCCCCCAACCCGGGGAGCGTTCAGTGTGCTGAGACATGATCAACGCCCCTTGAACTGCGGCTGACGCTTTTCCAGGAACGCCATGCGCGCCTCGCGAGCATCTTCCGTGCGCGACAGCGTCATCGTGAATTCCTGCTCGAAGCGGTACGCATCGCGTTGCGGCATCACGTCTACCATGTTGCACGAGCGCTTGGCGTATATGATTGCCAGTGGCGCCTTGGCGGCGATTTCGCGCGCCAGGGCCATCGTCACGGGCAGCAGTTCCTCGGCGGGAAGCACGTCTTCCAACACGTTGCGGCGCAGCAGCTCATGGGCCGTCAGGCGCTGGCCCGTGAAGAACATGCGGCGCACGGTGGAGCGACCAAACAGCGTACGCAGCATCGACGCACCGCCGGCCAGACCGACGTTGATCTCGGGCATGCCGAAAGTGGCTTCCTCGGAGGCATAGAGGACATCGCAGGCGGCCATCAGGCCCATGCCCGCGCCCAGCGCCACGCCGTTGACGGCGGCGATCACGGGCTTGGCGCACTCCTTGATGGCGTTGCCGGTTTCGCGCGTCAGGCGATTGTGTTCCAGAAAATCGCCGGCGATATCGGCGTCAGGCCGGTCTTTCAGATCGGCGCCGGCGCAGAACACCTTGCCCGCGCCGGTCAGCACGGCGCAGCGGATATCATCGCGCTCGGAGATTTCGTCGAAGGTCGCCACGATCTGGCGGCGCATGTCACGGTTAAGCGCGTTGACGGGTGCGCGATTCAGTGTCACCAGCGCCACGCCGTCGGCGACCTCCATCAGAACCAGTTTCTCGCTCATGCTCCGACTCCCGAAAGGTCCGCGGCGCGAGTGCCATGCATCGGGCTGTGCGCGCGCCGCAGCGCGCTGTGTATGTGCTTCATGGGAGTCTCCTTGTCGAATGAATAGCCGTCTTTCGTTGCTGACAACCGGCTTGATCCGATTATATGGACGGATATTGCCCTCAATTTCTGCCAATCTCGTTGGTTGTGTTCTGCGGGAAATCGGCATATTCCTAGCCCGCTGAAGTCGATAGCATGTCCGCGGCAAGCCTCCCGCACAGGGGCGCGCCGGCGCCGTCCGGCCATCACAAGAAAGGATTGGAGACCATGCAAATCGAGCACCTCGGCACCCTTAGGACCGATCTCGGGGAATGCCCCGTCTGGGACGCGGACAGTCAAATGTTATGGATGCTCGATTGCCGCAACGGACGCATTTATACGGTCGATCCGCAAACGGGCCATGACCGGTTCTGCGAACTTCCCGCGCCGCTCGGCTCGTTCGCGCTAAATGGCAAAGACAGCCTGGTGGTCGCGCTGAAGGAGGACGTGTCGATCTATACGCCCTCTACCGGCAAGCTCAGGCGCGTGGCGCGCATCGACGATCGCCATCCCAACCTGCGCCTGAACGATGGCGCGGCCATGCCGGACGGCAGCTTCGTGGTAGGCACCATGCATATATTCCGCAACCCCGGCGAGGCACCGCTGGGCGGGTTGTACCGTCTGGACCCAGCCGGCGGCTTTACGCGCCTGGACCGCGGCCTGGGCGTGGTCAACGGCCCCGTGCCACACCCGTCGCGCGCCGAGTTCTATGTCTGCGACAGCGCCGCGCGCAGCATCTATCGCTATCGCATCGACAGCGCCGGCGCATGGTCCGTGCGGGAGCGATTTGTCGATACCGAGCCATATGGATCGGCCCCGGACGGTTGCTGCTTCGATAGTGAAGGCGGCTTGTGGACGGCGCTGGTCTACGTCGGCGCCATTGCACGGTTCGATGCCGAGGGCAGGCTGACGCATCGCATCGACCTGCCCGTCGCCCACCCCGCCTCGCTGTGCTTCGGCGGACCGGCGCTCGACGATATCTACGTCACCACGATCCGCGACAGCGGGCGGCTCTCGGCGCAGGGGCCGCTCGACGGGGCCCTGCTGCGGGTGCGCGGCGCGGGCTTGCGCGGCGCGGCCCGCCCGCATTGCCGCGTGCGGGCCTAAGGGTTGGGGGTGGCGCTGTCGCTGATGGCGCTCGATTTGCCATACGCGGAGAACCGCAGCGCCTCGCCGGAGACCTGCGAGGCCACGAAGTCGAGAAACAGCCGGATCTTGGCCGGGATCATCGCGGTGTCCAGGATTGTCGCGAACATCCCTTCTTCGAACGTGGTGTTGGTCACACGGTAGTCGGAAAATAGCCGCACCAGCGTGCCGTTCGAGATGTCGTGGTGGACCGTATAATCGTCGAGCAGCGCAATGCCCTCGCCCAGCCGCGCCAGTTCCAGCAAGGCGACACCGTTGTTGGTGACATGCCGCGGCTTGAAACTCACCTCTTCGATGGCGTCATCGCGCTTGAAATGCCAGTTGTGATGGCCGCCTGGCAGCAGATACGCCATGCAATCGTGTTCAAGGATATCGGTCGGTTGCACAGGTGCCGTCCTGCGCTCCAGATAGGCTGGCGACGCCACCATATAGCGCTCGCTCCGGAACAGGATGCGCCGTTTCAGTCCGGCCTCCACGGGCGGTGAAATCCGGAAATCGATGTCGAAGTTGTTGCGCCGCAGGTCTGCCTTCGATTCGGACAGCACTAGTTCGATATGAATGTCCGGGTACTTGCGACGGAAGGCCGCCATCAGTGGCGGCAGCACACCCAGACCGAACATCATGCGCGAATGCACGCGTAGCGTACCCTTGGGCGCGGCGCGGATCTCGGTGATGTTGCGGTGCGCCTGATTGATGTTCCACAGGATCCCTTCCAGCTCCCGCGCGTATTCCTGACCCGCCTCCGTCAGCACCACCTGGCGCGTGGAGCGCATCAGTAGCTTGACGTTCAGCGCACTCTCGAAGTCGGTGATCATACGCGAAACGGATGTGGCCGACACCCCGAACCGCCGCGCTGTCTCGGAGAAGCTCTCCGTCTTCGATATCGATAGAAAAAGCTCCATGGCGCGAAGCCTGTCCATCATTCCTCCAATTTTTGCAGTACAGAACGCCGCCTTTGCCCTATTCCGGCCGGCAACATCCGGCACCTAGAAGTTCCTGAAACCTTCACAGGTGTTTTCAGGAGACATCATGAAATACGGCGTACTTATCTTGGTCCAGCAGCGAGGTTATCACCAGACCCCGGGAAGTCATCAGCAACTCCATCGAACAGACCGTGATGGCGGAACAGGCAGGTATCAACACCGCCTGGTACGCCGAGCACCGTTTCAACAACTACTCGCTCTCCACCCTCCTCGCTGATGATGGTGGCCCACGCCGCCGCCAAGACCCAACGCATCCGCATGGGCACCGCAGTGTGTATCCTGCCTGTATCACCCGGTGCGTTTCCTGGCCGAAGTGGGCTTCGTGGATACGGGATCGAACGGCCGCCTGGACCTGGGCGTGAGTTCGGGCTACCAGCAGGTCGAGTTCGAGCGCTTTGACTTGGACATCACTGAATCTGGCGCCATCTTCAATGAATTCCTTGACGTCATTCCCAAGGGCCTGACGCAGAAGATCTTCGAGCACGACGGCCAGTTCCTGAAAATTCCGCCCAGTTCGATCGCCGTGCGGTACGTGCAGGAACCGATGCCGCCGCTGTGGATCACCTCGGGCAACATCCGCACACAGCTCACCGCGGCATGGTGGTGGAAATGGCGGATGCCTATCGCGGGCTGGGCGCACCGGTCAAGCTAACACGCACGCCGGCCACGTACCGGTTTGCACCGCTGATGCCGGGGGACGGGTTTCTGGCGGAGAGAACGCAGTAACTGCCGGTAGCGGCCGACCTGCGTCTCGCTGTTCGGAAAAATACAGCAGACGCGGATCCTGGTAGGGCGACGGATGGATACCGAGCTAGCCCTGACCTGGAATCTTGTCAGCAATGCTCGTTGTAGGCGAGGTGCCGGGCACCGCCCCAAATGGAGGCATAGGGAAAGATTGCCAGTGGTGGAACAAATGTGTCAGGAGGCGCCAAGGACGGGGATCCTGGCCCCCGACTACCGTCACATGATCTCGCCGCCGTTCGGACTCAGCACCTGGCCCGTCATGTAGTCGGCGTCCGAAGACGCCAGAAAGGCGACCACGCAAGCGATCTCCTCTGGCAACGCCCTGCGCCCCAGCGGCACGCGACGCCGCACCTCCTCCTCGTACGACGGGTTCGTGCTCAGACCCGCGCTCATCGGCGTCTGCACACGCCCCGGCGCGACGGCATTGACGTGGATATTCCACTCGGCAAACTCCCGAGCCCATGCGCGCGTCAGGCTGATGATGGCGCCTTTCGCCGCCGCATAGACACTGCCCCGCCGATGCGATCCGAATGCGGTAATCGACGACGTATTGATGATCTTGCCACGCCCGCGCTGTTTCATGCCTGGCAGCACGGCCCGGGTGCAAAGCATGGCACCCTTCACCGTCACGTTGAACATGCGGTCGATCGCGGCTACGTCAATGTCCTCGAACGCAGGCATGCCGCTGGCGATGCCCGCGTTGTTCACGAGAATATCCACCGTTCCCAGTTCCTTCTGCGCTGCCGTGAACGCCTGCTCCACGCTAACCGCGTCCGAAACATCGGCGATGCACGCCACCGCCACGCCACCGGCCTGCTGAATCAGCGCTACGGTCGCTTCGGCGCCGGTGACGTTAAGGTCGTTCACGATGATGGCTGCGCCACGCGCGGCCATGACGACACTGTTGGCCCGGCCAATGCCAGAGCCAGCGCCGGTGACCAACGCCACCTTACCTTTCAATGCCTGCATTGCTGTTCCTGATCCGATGGGGGAGGCGCGGCCATGGTAGCAGCAGGTGGCCTTGATCCACTCCCCACGTTTTGTGCAGAACACATTCAAGGTTATTGCAGGAATGTTCCTGAATCATCCTCGCTAGAATCTCTGCACGCTCCTTGCAGAGGGCTTCAGAACACCGCGCCAGATTCAACGCGGCGCGTTGGCCGTGCGCGCGGCACGGCATTGAGAGCGCAGGCGTATGCCAGCCTCTCGTACCGGGATGGATCGCCCACCCGGTCAAATCGATAAAAAGACACTGGAGACAAAGCCATGAATCACTCGCCCACGCGCCGACGCACCTGCCTTGGCGGCGCCGCCCTCTTTGCCTTGCAATCGTGGCCCAATCTCGGCGTAGCGGCGACCGGCTGGCCGAATCGTCCCATCCGGCTGGTGGTACCCGGGCCGGCGGGGGCCGGCATGGACATCTTCGCGCGGCTGATCGCGGCGAACCTGAATGGAGCGCTGCGCCAGCCAGTGGTGGTGGACAACAGGCCCGGGGCCAACAGCCTCATCGGCATCGATATGGTGGCCAAGAGCCCGGCAGACGGCTACACCCTGCTGATCACGCCCTCATCGGCCATCGCGATCAATCCCATCATTCAGCCCAAGATGCCTTATGACGCGTTAAGAGATCTGGCGCCAGTGGCGCAGGTTGGCGCTGCCGGCATCCTGCTGGTCGCGCATCCGTCCACCGGTTTCAAGAACCTCGCCGATCTGGTGCGCTATGCCAAGGCCAATCCCGACAAGCTGGCCTACGGCTCCTGGGGTAATGGCTCGACGGGCCACCTTGTGATGGAAGCCATCAAGACACACTACGGCCTGTCGATGCAGCACATCCCCTTCAAAGGCAGCGCCCAGCTTGTGACCGATCTGCTGTCGAAAAACATACTCGTCGGCTTCACCGATATCGCCTCGCCAGTGCCACACATTCGCTCGGGGAAACTGGTCGCACTCGGCTGCACCGGATCGGCGCGAGGGCCGGCCCTGCCAGATGTGCCCACGCTGACCGAACAAGGCTATCGCTTCAATAAAGATGGCTGGTACGGCGTCTTTGCCCCGGCCCGCACGCCGCCGGAAATCGTGCAACGGCTGAATCTTGAGATCAACCGTATTCTGGCCACCGAGGAAGTGGTGCAAAAATTCGCGCAGCAAAACATGCCGCGCCCAGTGACAAGAACCGTCAGCCAGTTCACAGCAACGGTGCGGGACGACATTGATGCCTGGCAAAGCCTTGCGAAGGTAGCCAAGCTGGGGATCGATTGAGTGGGCGATTAGCGGGACGGAGCGGCCAGGCGACTTCCCTTTGGCATCAGTCTGGCAAGGGCCTGACTCTGCCAACTCGTCGTTTTGAATGACGACCGATAGCGTGGTGCCCGGCGGTACCCTTACCGTTTCACTTGGGGGCGAGGACGAGGCAGTTGATGAGTATCAGGGCAATTCCTCTTCGCGTGCGAAATGGAGGCTGGCGATCGCTCAACTTCCGAGGCGGCCTATCGGCTTGCCATCCTGAAGGTCGGCCGGCATACGGCTTATGCGCTGCAGGGCATAATTACGATCTTGGCCGGGATCATGGTCGTGTTCAGGATCGTCGCATAGATCCCTTCCTCGAAGGTGGTGTTGGTGACGCGGAACTCCGGCAGGAGCCGCACCATCGTGCCGCGCGAGATATCGGTTCTGGATCGTGTAGCCATCGAGCAGTGCAATGCCCTCGCCCAGCCGCGCCAGTTTCAGCAGCGCGACACCGCTGTTGTGTGACATGCTGGGGCTTGAAGTTCACTCCCTCGACGGCCTCGCCGCGCTTGAAGTGCCAGCTGTAGTGACTCCCCGGCAAGAGATGCGCCATGCAATCGTGATGGAGGATGTCGCCCGGCTGCGCGGGTGCCGGCTGGCGTTCCAGGTAAGCCGGCGAGGCCACCAGGTAGCGCTCGCTCCGGTACAGGATGCGCCGCTTGAGCCCGGCCTCTACCGCCGGTGAAATCCGGAAATCGATGTCGAAGTTGTTGCGCCGCAGAGCCGTCTTGGCCTTGGAAAGCACCAGTTCGATATGAATGTCCGGGTACTGTTGGCGGAAGGCGGCCACCAGCGGCGGCAGCACTCCAAGCCCCAACATCATGCGCGAGTGCACGCGCAGTGTGCCCTTGGGGGCGCAGCGCGGATCTCGGTGATGTTGCGGTGCGCCTGGTTGATGTTCCAGAGGATGCCTTCCAGTTCCCGCGCATATTCCTCTCCCGCCTCGATCAGTACCACGTGGCGCGTGGAGCGCATCAGCAGCTTCACATTCAGCTCGTTCTCGAAATCGGTGATCATGCGCGACACGGATGTGGCCGACACGCCGAACTGCCGCGCCGTCTCGGCGAAACGCACCGTCTTCGAGATCGACAGAGAAAGCTCCACGGCGCGAAGCCCGTCCATCATTCCTCCAATTCTTGCAGTACAGAACGCCGCCTTTCCCCTATTCCGGCCACCTCCACCCGGCACCTAAAATTTCCTTACAAATTCATCGAGTATTCTTTAGGAGACACCATGGAATTCGGCGTATTCATCTTGGCCCAGCAGCGAGGCTATCACCAGACTTCCCGGGAAGTCATCGGCAACTCCATCGAGCAGACCGTGATGGCGGAACAGGCAGGTTTCAACACTGCGTGGTACGCCGAGCACCATTTCAACAACTACTCGCTCTCCCCTCCCCGCTGATGATGGTGGCCCATGCCGCTGCCAAGACGCACCGCATCCGCCTGGGCACGGCGGTATGTATCCTGCCGCTGTATCACCCGGCGCGTTTCCTGGCCGAGGTGGGCTTCGTGGATACGGTGTCGAACGGCCGCCTGGATCTTGGCGTGGGTTCGGGCTACCAGCAGTTCGAGTTCGAGCGCTTTGGCGTGGACATCACTGAATCTGGCGCCATCTTCAATGAATTCCTTGATGTTATTCCCAAGGGCCTGACGCAGAAGATCTTCGAGCATGACGGCAAGTTCCTGAACATTCCGCCCAGCTCGATCGCCGTGCGCTGCTTGCAGGAACCGATGCCGCCGCTGTGGATCACCTCGGGCAACCCGGTCACGCTGGCGCGCGGCGTGCGCGAGAACCACAACCTCTTCGTGACGGCGCTGCTTAACGGCAACGACGCCATCGCCGGCCTGCGCAGCCGCCTCGAGAAGGTTGCCGAGGACAACGGCAAGGACCTCGACCGCGACGTGAAGTTCGGCTTCCTGCGCTGCGGCTACGCCTCCGACAACAATGCCGAGATCGACGCCTACTTGGATTGCGCTCGCTTCCAGCGCCGCATTTCCGAGAGCCTCAAATTCCGCCGCGCCCAGAGCGACGACGGCTACATGGTCAAGGAAGTACCGTCCGAAACCGACCCGACCTTCGATCAGCTGCGCAAGAACCTACCGGTAGGTTCGGTCAACGAAGTCATTGACAAGCTGCTGGAGGAAATCAGCATCCTGCGTCCCAAGCACATCGCGCTGCAGACCCAGCTCGGCGACTTCGACCAGAAGACGATGCTGAAGCAGATCGAGCTTTGGGGCGACCGCATCATCCCGGCCATCCGCAAGGAGGTTGGCGGCCTCCGTATCGCAGCCTGAGGACGATGCCATGCGTATTCACCTGACCAATGCCGGCGCCATTACGCTGCGCGAACCGGCAGAATTCAAGCGACTGGACGTACTGGTCGATCCGCAGCCACACGAGCGGCTGGAGCGCGCCATAGCCCGCATCGGGCGGCGCGAGGATGAGCGCCACCTGCGCCTGGCGCCGTCCGTGCTGCGCTTCCTGTCCGGCCACGCCGGCGATCCGGCGTGGGAGTCCGGCTTTTCGGCCATGGTGGGCTACGCGGCCCGCCACGGCTGGGTGGACGAGCGCGGCGAAATCCGTGCTCACGTCACCGTCAACGAAAACGACGAGGTCGTGTCGGTCGACGAGTTCAAGGCCGCCATGCGCGCGCTGCCTGCGGGCATCAGTGCCGTCACCACCGGCAGCGGCGAGGATGTAGCCGGCATCATCGTCTCCAGTCTGACTTCGGTGTCAGCCTCCCTCCCATGGTCGGCTTCTTCGTGCAGCAGGCCGCCTCGGCACACGGTGCCCTGCTGCGCACCGGACGCTTCGTGGCGAACGTGCTGGGCGAAGAGCACCACGCGGTCATCGACGACTTTCTCAAGGCTCCGCAAGGGCCTGCGCGATTCGCCACCGGCCAGTGGCGCGAAGGCGACCACGGTCTGCCCGTGCTGACGGATGCGCTGGCCAGCATCGAATGCGACATCGTCTGCACCGAAGTCCTCGGCACGCACGACCTGATCGTCGGGAAGATCCGCAAGACCACCTGTAACCAGGCCAACCCGATCATCAACTTCAACGCGAGCACCCACCGCATCGCGCCGGCACGGCTGCAGTAGAATCAACTCAACCCGCATCCCGGCCCCGACGTCGGGAGAAGACATTGGCGCTCGCCGAGCCTGACGGCTACACAATGACGTTCGGCTCGGCGCTGCTGCCTGTCATCAACATGTGTCCCGACCGTCAAGTCCACGCCGACGCGCAGTTCCACTGAAGGCATACCATGTCACGAACAGGCAAAACTTCCGGCGCAATCGCCGGCATCCGCGTGGTAGACCTCGGCGGCTCCTACTGCGGACAGATCCTTGGCGACCACGGCGCCGACGTGCTGAAGATCGAGCCGCCGCAGGGCGGGCTAAGGCAGGCTAAGGCCGGTTGAAGATTGGGGCAAGTTTTGGCGATTAATTGCATTTTAGCAATCAGGCAGACGCTCGCAACACTTGGTGTTGCAGATCGCTTCTATGATGAGAATTGAGTCAAGGTTTTTCGCTAAAAATGGTCCTCACTAAACTTTGCTCAAGGGCGACACGCGTCGTGTTGCTGTCAGTTTCAAGTTCCGGGTCATCATTGCGTGAGGCCCCTGATCGCCATCACAAACTTCTATCCGCCGGATGTTTCCGGCATAGTCCTGCATGCGCGTAGCGCGTAGAAGACACGGATGCGACAAGCCCCATCTATTAGTGTCGGTCGCTTAGCAACCAGCGATCTGCGCGGGCCTGTCTGCTTTTAACTTTGCTACGTAACGACGAATGGAGCAATTTAATCCCTACCCTGTCACCAATTGTTGAACTGTCTGTCTCTACCCTCCGGTTCTTGCGTGCTTCAGTACCGCGCCCTCGGGTATGACCCCGTGCTCAAGGTAGCGCCACAACGCGATGACGAGCCGCCGCGCCACCGCGACGATGGCAATACGTTTGCTCCGCTTGTTCTGCGGATTGCCCAAGGTACGCTGCGTGAACCACCGCGCGATCGCGCTGTCGGGCTGATAGCGCAGCCAGAGCCACGCCATCTCGATCAGCAAGGAGCGCACTCGCCGGTTGCCCTGCTTACTGATTCCCTGGTCAACCCGGCTCTCACCGCTGTCGTAGGGCTGAGGCACCAGACCGACACAGGACCCCACTTGGCGCCGGTTATCAAAGTGTCGCCAGAAGAGCTCGAGTACGAGTCGGGTAGCCCCCACTGGACCGACCGCCCTGAGTCGTTGGAGGTCGGCGATGCGTTTCTGTACGGGTTCCGGCAATTGTTCGATCAATTCTTTTTCGAGGTCGGCAAATTGCTGCTCAGCCAGGGCCAGGCGCCGGCACTCCCTGGTTAGTCGCGCGTGCAGCTCTGGCGGCAAGGGCGCGCCATCATGGCAGCAAAACTCTCCCATCGCGAGACGCGTTGCGACGTCGCCATTGACGTCCTGCCAGCAGCCCACCGTGCGCAGCAATTTGCGTATCCGGTCGCGGTGCTGCATCGCTTCCTTTTGTAGCTCGCCCCGGCGAGTGCTTTCAATGGTGATCTCCCTGGCGCGAAGATCGTGGCGTGAACGCGGATCGCCAGAATACCCCCAATTTTTCCGACCTTTTGCACGGTCATACGCATGGCTCCACCGAAATATCACCCTCCCCGTCCGCCCTGCCCGGCCAGCAATAGAATTTCGCCGACACCGGCTCGGCGTAGCCCGCGTTAGCTGAATTAATGATCCGCCGCGCCGCATTAGCGGAATCGTTGGACATGGACAGAAAGTGGCGTTGCTCTTGCACAACGGCAAAAAACGCCACTGAACGGCCGTTTCGCCGTATAGATCAAAGGTTTACAGCCATGTGATCGCTAGCGGATATAGCGGTCACCGCTAGCGGAATTAACGATCTGCAACAACAGCTCCAGCCGTCGCGACGGTTCAGCCCTGCTAGCAGACAGACGCGGAGGGTATGGGTTTCGGTGCGTGGCGATCTGGACTCACCGCGATTCATCAACGGGATCGGTCGAATGAAGTGGATACGCCACACTCACTTCTGGGTGGTAGCCTGCTCGTGCAATACCCTGCAGGTATGGGTTGAGACAATATGGGTCTTGGACGTCGGAAATGTTGCGACCCATACTCCGACGAATGTCCGAACGTGTCCAGCGGTATGAATGCGGCGACGCGGTGAAGCGGTACGCATCCATCGGGTCCCATCCTTGTCGAACCTCTGATCATGATCATTCGGCCGCCCCGGCACTTTTCCAACGAGGCACCGCACGCGCCGTTGTCGGGCATCTGTCCCCTGGCATGACGACGCCTGAAAGCCCTCTTTTGAAATGCGAAATTGGCGCGGCGATGGAGATCGCGGATGCTTGACCCCTGCCAAAGCCGCCTACAAGAACCAAGGAGACAACGCACATGATGCAATCGCGCACCGTCGGCGACCTGAAGATCACCCGCATCCTCGAGTACATGGGCCCAACGCATGATCCGGCCTTCCTTTTCCCCGACATCGACCGTGCCGTGCTCGACGCGAATGCGGACCTAATGGCGCCGCACCACTGGATCCCGCACATGAACAGGCTGATTGTGACCATCCAGTTCTGGGTCGTACACGCCGGTGACAACATCATCGTGGTCGATACCGGCGTGGGCAACTTCAAGCCGCGCGCCGGAATCGCGCGCATGAACATGCTCAACACCCTCGTGTGCGAATGGATGATCGCGGCCGGCGCTCCACCGGAGAAGGTCACCCATGTGGTGATGACGCACTTGCACGCGGATCACGTCGGCTGGAATACCACCTGGCACGATAACCGCTGGGTACCGACCTTCCCCAATGCACGCTACTACATCCCCAAGGATGACTTCGTTTTCTGCGACGAGGGCCGCAACAAGGAGCCCGGCGTGGTGGACGTGTTCGGCGAGTCATTCTTCGACAGCGTGATGCCGGTGGTCAGCGAAGGCCTCGCCGAGATGATAGTGCCCGGACAGGAGGTCGCCGGCTGCCTGCAGGTGGAGCCGGCAGCGGGCCACAGCCCTGGCCAAGTGGTGTTCCGCGTTCGTTCCCAGGGCGAGGAAGCGATCTTCTGCGGCGACATCCTGCACAGCCCGCTGCAGATCGTGCGCCCGGACGTGAACTCCGGCTACTGCATCCGTCCCGACCTAGCGCGCGCCACACGCCTGGCCTTCCTCAACCGGGCGGCTGACCGCGAGGCGCTGATCCTGCCGGTGCATTTCGGCGATCCCTACTGCGGCTACGTCAGGCGCCAAGGCCAGGGCTTCCGCTTCGAGCCGGCAAGCTGGTAGCGGCTGGGCAGCATGGCCGTTCCCTTCGACATCACGGATTTCCGCCTCTTCGTCAACGTGGCGGAAACACGCAGCCTGACCCGCGGTGCGGAGCGCTCCTTCCTTTCCTTGCCGGCGGTCAGCAACCGCATCAAGAACCTCGAAGACACGCTGGGGGTCCGCCTGCTGGAGCGCTCGCCCCAGGGCGTGACGCTGACGGCCGCCGGCGAAGTCTATCTGCAGCATGCCCGCGTGGTGCTTGCCGAGCTGGAGCGGCTCACGGGGAACCTCCAGCCTTTCACGGCGGGCCTTTCCGGGCAGCTCAAACTGGTGGCCAACACCACGGCCATCACCGAGTACCTTCCCCGGTCATCGGCGACTACCTCGCCACCCACCCTGATGTGCGCATCGACGTGCGCGAACGCCTGAGCGACGACATCGTCCGCCTGGTGCGCGAAGGCGGCGCGGACCTCGGTATCATCTCCGGAAATGTGCCCACCGCGGGCCTGCAGGCAGTGCCTTTCGTCAAGAGCGCGCTGATCCTGGTGGCGCCGCTCGGGCATCCTTTGCTGGCAGAGGGTGACGTCTGGTTCGAGCAGTCGCTGGACTACGCCTTTGTCGCGCTGCTCGAGGGCAGCGCCTTCCAGGTGTTCATGACACGCGCTGCCGGCGCGTTGCACAAGCCCATGACCATTCGCGTCCATGTGGCCAGCTACGATGCCATCTGTCGCATGGTGGCCGCCAACGCAGGCATCGCCATCATGCCCAAGGCCGCGTTCGCGCGCCTCAAGGGCGACCAGCGCATTGGCGCCTGCAACCTGCGTGATGACTGGGCGGTTCGCACATTCCAGGTCTGCGCACGCGATCTGGATGGCCTGTCCAGCTTTTCCCGCAAGTTTGCCAACCAGCTGATCGCCCGGTACGCGCCGGGCCGCAACGGCTGATCGCGGAAAGCGGATCCTCCGCGCCCTTCCCTTCTTGCCTTCCGCCCATCCGCTGGCGCCCGCTCGCGCAGCTTTGCCGTTCTGCAGTCGACGAGCGCCCCGGGACGCAAATCGCATCACCTCATGGAAAACACTTGCCTGCGCTCGCCCCACGCCTTAACCCAGCGCTAAGGGCGCTTGCAAAAGCTGAAATTGTGCGCGCTCGGGTCGCGTGGCAACCTAGATTCAACAGACAACATGCGAAGCGAGACATGATCAACAAACTCTATGGAACGGCGCGCGAGGCCGTGAATGACGTCCCCGACGGCGCCACGATCGCGATCGGAGGATTCGGCGGCGCCGGCATGCCCGACGAACTGATCGACGCTCTGATCAAGCAGGGCGCCAGGGAACTGACAGTGGTCAGCAACAACGCCGGCAACGGCGACACCGGACTGGCGGCTCTGCTCAAGACCCGCCGCGTGCGCAAGCTGGTGTGCTCCTTCCCGCGCCAACGCGATGCGTACGTATTTGAAGAACTGTACCGCGCCGGCCAGATCGAGCTCGAAGTCGTGCCGCAAGGCACGCTGGCCGAGCGCCTGCGCGCCGCCGGAAGCGGCATCGGCGCCTTCTACACCCCCACCGGTTACGGCACGCTGCTGGCTGAGGGCAAGGAGACACGCCAGATCGACGGTCGCGGCTACGTGCTCGAGCACCCTCTCCATGTCGATGTCGCGCTGATCAACGCCGCGGCGGCCGACCGCTGGGGCAACCTCATCTATAACAAGACCGCGCGCAACTTCGCGCCCGTCATGGCGATGGCGGCAAGCCAGACGATCGCGGCCGTGGCTCGCGTCTGCGAACTGGGCGAGTTGGACCCCGAGGACGTCGTGACGCCCGGGATTTTCGTTAGCCGCGTGGTACTGCGCGACGCCGCAGTCGCGCGAGCTGAAGTCATGCAGGCAGGGTGAGAGCGATGGACCAAGTGGCAAGACACCTACTGGCCGCGCGCGTGGCACGGGACATTCCCAACGGATCCTATGTCAACCTCGGAATCGGCCTGCCCACACTGGTAGCCAACCACCTGCCCCGGCACCGCGAGGTCATCCTGCATAGCGAAAACGGCGTGCTTGGGCAGTGGTCGGCATCCGAGCCGGGCCAGGAGGACTGGGACCTGATCAACGCCGGCAAGGAGGCGATCCGCCTGGAGAAAGGCGCGGCATTTTTTCACCATGCCGACGCCTTCGGCATGATGCGCGGCGGCCATCTCGACATCTGCGTGCTCGGTGCATTTCAGGTATCGGTGCGAGGTGACCTGGCCAACTGGCATACCGGCGCGCCTGGTGCCATCCCCGCCGTGGGCGGCGCGATGGACCTGGCCATTGGGGCCAAGCGCGTGTTCGTCATGATGGACCATCTAACCAAGGACGGCACCAGCAAGCTGCGCCGCCAGTGCAGCTATCCGTTGACAGGGGTCGCCTGCGTGAGCCGCGTGTACACCGAACTCGGCACGTTTTCCATCGGTCCCCTTGGCGTGTCGGTCATCGAGATCATCGGCGACATGTCACCGCAGACGCTCCAGTCGGTTACCGACGTGGAACTCGATTTCACCACCATGGTAAGAGCCGAGTACGCCTAGCATTGGGCACGAAAGCCGGCGCCTGGCGGCTACCCGCGCACAAGCGTCGGCGAATCATAGAGAAAGACAGAAAGAAACAGGAGACAACCATGCTAACTTGGTACAAGACTGGGACACCCCAGCAAAAGAAGACGTTCTGGGCTTGCTATTCGGGCTGGGCGCTGGATTCCTTCGACATGCAGATGTTCAGCTTCCTGCTGCCCGCCCTGACGCTCGCGTGGGGCCTGACCAAGGCGGAAGTTGGCGTGCTCGGCACCGTGGCGCTGATCGTTACCGCCATCGGCGGCTGGGGTGCTGGCATCCTCAGCGACCGCTACGGCCGCGCGCGCATCCTGGTGCTGGCGATCATCTGGTTCACACTGTTCGGCGTACTCGCCGGCTTCGCCCAGACCTATCACCAGCTCGTGGTCGCCCGCACGCTGCAGGGCCTGGGCTTTGGCGGTGAATGGGCGGTCGGCGCGGCACTGATGGCAGAAGTGATCGACCCCAAGCACCGCGGCAAGGCCATGGGCTATGTGCAATCGGGTTTCGCTCTGGGCTGGGCGTTGGCGGTCGTCCTGGCCACGCTGCTGCTGGCCTGGCTTCCGCAGGAGATTGCGTGGCGAGTGGCATTCTGGAGCGGCATCATCCCGGCGTCGATCGTGCTGTTCATCCGGCGCCATATCAAGGACGCGCCGATGTTCGAGCGCGCACGGCAGAGCCGCACACGGCCTGCTTCGCTGGCCTCGGTGTTTAACCGCAAATACGGGCGTTCACTCATCCTGTCGAGCGTGCTGGTGATCGGCCTACAGGCTGGCTGCTATGCCATCCTGGTCTGGCTGCCGTCTCTGCTCAACCAGCGGGGAGTCGCCGCCACATCGATGATCGTCACTGTCTTCATCATGGCCTTCGGCTCGTTCTGCGGCTTCGCGGTGGCGGCCGATCTTTGCGATCGAATCGGGCGGCGCCCCACGTTGATCCTGCTGTCGATCTGCGCGTGGGTCGTCACCGTCAGCTATATGCTGCTGCCGCTGAACACCACGCTCACCGCGATCCTGGGTTTCTTGGTCGGTTTCTCGGCAATCGGCATGTTCGCCGCCCTCGGGCCTTTCCTCAGCGAACTATTTCCCACCAATGTGCGTACAACGTGCATGGGCTTCGCTTACAACGTGGGCAAGTCGGTAGGCGCTGGCTCCGTCGTCGGCGTCGGTGTGCTGTCCAGCCATATCGGCCTGGCCAATGCTATGGGCACATTCTGTCTCGTGGCCTATGCCTTCGCCGTGTTCGGCATACTGCTGCTGCCCGAAACGCGCGGCATCGCCATCGAGAACATCGGCGAAGAGGACGATAACTATGAGGTAGGGCCACTGGCCGACTCAGCGCGGGCGCATACCTGATGAGCGGTGCGATCCCGGCAGGGAGCGCAGAACCTAGAATCGAGCCAATTCAGAACCAAGAGGAGTCAACATGATTCGCATGCTGTACCTGCTGGTCAAGCCAGAAGGCATGTCCAACGAAGCTTTCCGCGCGGAATGCCTGCGCCACTACGAGATGTCGCACGATGTGCCGGGCCTGCACAAGTATGAGGTCCGCCTCGTCGCCGAGCAGCCAACCGACACCCACGTACCCTTTTTCGACATCGGCCGCGTCGACGCCATCGGCGAATGCTGGTTTGAGAACGAAGCTGCCTACGCGATCTATATGGCATCCGACATCCGCAAGGCGTGGTTTGAGCACGGCAAAACCTTCATCGGCCAACTCAAGCCCTTCCGTACCGCGCCGGTCACCGGCAATGACACCGCTGGCTGAGCGCCCATCCGCCGGAAACACCACAAGCAGCAGAGCCGCGCCGATACGCGGCCGGCCTCGCCCGCCCTACATTCAACAGACAAGGAGACATCATGCTTTACTGCGTTCAGATGGACGTGAAATTCCCAGACTCACTTCCGGCAGACCGCGCCGACGCCATCAAGGCTGCCGAAAAGGCCCGTGCTATCGAAATTCAGGAGGCTGGCAAATGGCCGCACCTTTGGCGTGTGGTGGGCCGCTATTCCAACGTCAGCATCTTCGATGTGGAAAGCAACGATGAATTGCACGAGCTGCTGTCATCGCTGCCGCTGTTTCCCTATATGGCCATCCAGGTTACGCCGCTAGCTCGCCATCCGTCGGCGATCTGAAGACTCGGCGGTCGCTTCATGCACGGGCGGCGTCGCCGCGTCACTGAGCGGCCGCCAACTGGCGAGCGCCAAGCACGACTTCGTCAAAGCCAATGCTCGAGTAAATAACCGGGCCGAAAACAGCCATCAGCCCACGCGTGAACGCGAGCGAAGGATGCGTGGTCTCCGGATTCCTGAATGCACGCAAGCGTTCCTGCCGAACTTCGGTCGGCACTGTCAACTTATCGATAATGACGTCGAAAGGTTGCGTTGGCAATTGAGTGTGATGACAAGGCAGGTCGGACCGGGACTCGCTAAACCTGAAGAATGGTTAGAGCGTTCAGCTCGCGCGACAAATTAGGAGCGAGTCAGCGGATTTCATCGTGGCCCGCAGCGTATGCTGCAGAAAGGCCGCATATAAAGCTGCAACCTATCCTGTCAAATCAGAACACAAGAAAACGTGGCGCATCGGGGGCGTTCATATAAACCATTCTGAAGGGGGAACATAGGTCAGGCACCCTTGCAATGTTAGGGGCAAACAGGGCGGGTACTTCGACACCTGCCGACTAAACGGCGCCGGAGACTGCGTGCCTACCTTTGCCGCCATGCTTTGCGCTATAGAGCGCCGTATCCGCCCTCAGGAACAGTTTGCCAGGCGCCTGGCCATCTTCCGGACGGCGGAGCGCTAGCCCAACGCTCACGGTGGAAACTAGGCTGTGACCGTCAATCCGATAGGGCTCAGAAGCAAGGTTCACTATCGCGTTGGCCACGCGTTCTGCGTCTACCGGCTGCGCAACATTTCCCAGGATGACGGCAAACTCATCACCCCCAATGCGCGCTTTCACGTCGTATTCCTGCAGACATGAAGAGAGCCGTTTGGCGAAGAGTTGCAATAGCTTATCGCCGATCGTGTGCCCGTATGTGTCGTTCACAAGCTTGAAGTCGTCAAGGTCGACGAGAACCAAAGCAACTACGTGACCGTTCGTATCGGCCTCCGCCAACGCCAGGGAAAAATTCCGGTCAAAACCTTTGCGGTTAAGCAATCCTGTCAAGTGGTCCGACAGCACCTGTTTTTCGAGAAATTTTACCCTCAGCCGTTCAACGGTGACGTCCCTGGCAAAAATGTGCAGGCCCATGATGGTGTCTTTGGCATCATTCCATGCTGGTTGGTAGCTTACTTCAAGGCACTTGTACTCACCTTGTTCCTGAAAATCCCTATCAAAGGTCGTGAGTGATCCTGCGAAGGCCATCTTGAGATAGGGCTTCTCGTCAGCGTAGACCTGTGCGCCCCAGAGTTCCCGAATGGAAAGACCGACAATTTTCGTCGCAGGAAGTCCGAATCGTTGCTCGTAAGCTTCATTGACAAAAACATAGCGTTCGTCGACATCAACGTAGGAGACAAGGCCAGGCAAGCGATTGGAAATGGCTCGGGAGCGCTCTTCGCTTTCCCTGGCGCGGGCCTCGGCATTCTGCAAGGCGGCCTCCCGGTGGACAAGTTGCCGCATGACGATCGAGAACGTCGCGGCTAGCTCGCCGATTTCATCCTTGGCTCTGGTAGTGGGCTGCAATAGATGGACCGAAGGATCCATCGCGCTTTTCTGAACCATTCGATGCAATCGCTCGAGCGGTACCAGCATGCGCCGGACCACGATCCACGTCAAAATTACCGCGCCGACCAGTGCAATTCCGGAGGCGAGGAGGACCTTTGGTCGTGTGTCGGTTAGGGGTGAAAACGCCTCTTTCGCGGGGAGGGTGGCGACAAGTTGCCAACCATTGGTTCGAAGCAGATAACGCGCAACAATGGGCTGTCTCGGTTGAATGAAATCCCATGCCGTAAGGGGCTCGTCGGTGTCGCAAGGCCGATCAGTCCCCTTTGTCGGCGCGAGCAATCTCGCCGCATCAGGATGCACGACATATCGGGGGTGGTCTCCCGCAGAGACGAGACAGTAGACTCCTGTGGTCCCGATTCGATTGCGCGCAAGCTCTGTCACGAAGTTCTTTCCGACGAGCGTTAATTCACCCGCGACAACGGCACGCAATTGCCCTCCCAATGAGCGGATCGGAACGGCTATAATAATACTGGGTGCGCCATGCGTTGGGCCTAAGAAGGGTTCGGCGACGGAAAGTGACGCTCCTCGCAGGAGCTGGTCAAAGTAGTGTCGGTCAACCAATTGGACTCGCGAGCCCAGTGGTGTGGCGGTACTGAAGGCTAGGTCACCGTTTGGCCAGATGAGGGAAACGGAATTGAATGCGTCCGATAAGGATAAGGCCTGAGAAGCAAAGCTCCTCAGTTCTGCTGGACTCCGGTTCAGCATCGGAGCCAGTTGTCGTCCAAGCCGGCGGAGAACTGTAGCACGTTCGTCAAATTTTCCGTCGAGCTGCTCCGCCAATGTCTTAACCTGCGAATCCTCTTGCGATTGCAGTAGGGTCCTTAGGCTTGCAAATGCACATTGCCGGGCAATCAAAAAAAGCACTAGGATAATAAGTGCTACCACGGCGGCAGTAGCTAACGCTGCGCGAGATTTTAAAGACCACCGCACCACCTTTATCCCCTGCTTAAGTAGCCCACGGCTGAGTCCACGATATCGGCGATTGACTAATTTCCATTTTCTTGACTGTTCCAAAATGATAGTCAATCGCGAGCGTATCGGCTATGTTTCCCGCTGTAGTCGCCATATCGCCCCCCTGCGGCATGGCGTTAATGCATAAATCCGGCCGCCGCACGCGCTGACGTCTATGCGCAACAGCTTGAGTGACACTTCTGTTAACTCTTCGCGGACTTGCGTAGATTCTCGATTTTTCCCGAGAAGATGCGCACTGACGAACACAAGCGAAGCGAACCTAAAGTCGTCTATCGCGTCAGGAACTGGGTGCAGTACAACGCTGGCTTGATTGCCAGAGGCGATGTGACGATGTGGATTGACCAGAGCGTACTGAACACGGCGCCCAAGGACGGAGCGCCCACGCGGGGGCGGCAGCACGTCTACCCGGGCACAGCGATTCAGATGCTGCTCGGGCTCAAGCAAGTCTTTCATCTGCCTCTGCGGGCACTTCAGGCCTTCGCGCGTAGCCTGCGCGAGCTTGCATTCCCGACCTGCCGGTACGCAACTACGCGCCGTTGAGCGGCCGTGCACAGGAGCTCGCGGTGAAGTTGCCCGCCATGCAGACCGACGAGCCGATGCACCTGCCGGTGGACAGCACCGGCGTGAAGCGGTACGGCGAAGGCGAGCGGAAGGTGCGCAAACACGGCTATTCGAAGCGGCGCACCTGGCGCAAAGTGCGCCTGGCTCTGGACGCGAAGACCGGCCAGGTATGCGCAGCACTGATGACGCATCAAGACGTCGCCGATGCCGACGTGTTGTCCAATCTGCTTGATCAGGTCCCCGCAGACGTGCCAATCGAAACCATCGGTGGTGACTGCGCTTACGGCATAGAGGCAATGCCATGCTCAAATCGAAGCCCGCGGCGCCCAACTGTCGATCCCGCCGAGCGAAGGGGCTATGCCTTGGCCTGAGACCACGCGCGGCGCCAATTGGTGCAACGAGGCCATCGATGCCATTGCGCGAAATGGCCGAGGAGAATAGAAGAGGCACTGCGGCTACCACGGCCGTTCGATTGTCGGGAACCTGATGTATCAGCTCACGACGCTCACTGGCAAACGCCTGTGGGCGCGCTGCATCGGCTCGCCAGCAACCGAGGTAACGATCCGCGTGGGCGTGATCAACCGCATGGCGGCTCTCGCACGCACGCAGTCCGTCCGCATCGCCCGACCTTCGAATCACGGGATCCCCTTTGTTCTCAAATTCGACTTGCAACGCCATGCGACGACAAGGAATTCCGGCTTGGGACTTTGTATTCCGCGAGCATATCTGGGTTTCCCTGATATCAATTGGCCGACGGAAGCGTGCGCTAACGTGGCAACGCCTCGTCACCGTTTTCCTGATCGCCGTATTCCTGGTAGATTTCGGCGAACCGTCCGAGCGATCGTTTGAACGCACTCAGCACCTCCGGATCGAAATGCGTGGGTACGGTGCGCCCGTCGCCCTCGGTGATGATCCGGACAGCCGTCTCATGGTCAAGCGCGTCCTTGTAGGGGCGTCTGGAGCGTAACGCATCGTAGACGTCACAGATGGCCGTGATTCGGCCAGACAGCGGGATCTGCGTGCCGCACAGGCCGTGTGGATAGCCGGTGCCGTCCCAGCGCTCATGGTGACTTAGCGCGATTTCCGCCGCCATATGCAGATATGGTGAGTCGCTGTCCCCCAGGATCTGCGCGCCTATTTGACAATGGCTCTTCATGATCGCGCGTTCTTCCGCCGAATGGGGGCCAGGCTTGAATAGAATGTGATCCGGAATACCGATCTTGCCGATGTCGTGCATCGGGCTGGCATGGAAGATCGCATCGATAAACGCGCTGTCCATCTCCAGCACTTCCGCCAAATGCCGGCAATAGAAGCTGATGCGCTGCACGTGATTCCCGGTCTCTTCGTCCTTGTGCTTCGACGCGCGGATCAGCGCATTAATGGTTTCGGCATAGCTTTCGCGCAACTTCGCAGTGCGCGCCTGCACCGCGATTTCGAGCTGGCGATTATGGTCGTGCAGAAAATCGGCATATTCCTTCAGGCGCAGCAGATTGCGCACGCGCACCCACAATTCCGCGCGATCGACCGGCTTGCTGAGGAAATCTTCCGCGCCCGCGTTCAATCCCGCCAGTCTGCTCTCGCGATCAAGCAACGCCGTCACCATGATGATCGGAATCGCTTGGGTCGCCGGATCCGCCTTCAGCAGCCGCGCGACCTCGAGTCCGCCGAGGCCCGACATCAGTACGTCGAGCAGAATCAGGTCAGGTCGCTCCTGTGCCACAAGTGCGAGCGCTTCCGCGCCGCTGGCGGCGGTCCGTGTCAGGTAACCTTCTGGCTTCAGCATCGCCGCGATCAGCCTCCTGTTTTCGGGTTCGTCATCGACGATCAGGATGTTCGCGCACCGATTGTCAGTATTGGCGTTCATGTTAGTTCGTTGTGTGGCGGGGGCGGATCACACCGGTTCAGGAGTGCGGTGATCGAATCCCAAAGTTGTTGGTAGCGCAACGGTTTGGTCAGGTAGCCATCGCAGCCGACCGCGCGCATGCGTTCCTCATCGCCCTTCATTGCCAGCGCCGTGACTGCGATCACGGGAATCGGCCGGGTCGCGGGGTTCTGTTTCAGCAGGCGCGTGGCGTCCAGGCCGCTGATGCCGGGCAGTTGGATGTCCATCAGAATCAGGTCGGGCGGCTCCGTACGCACCAGCGCCAGCCCGTCCTCGGCCGTCTGGGCGCTCGTCACCGTGTGGCCCGCCTTGTTCAGCATCAGCGTTGCGAGCTTGAGGTTGGCGGGGTTGTCCTCTATCACCAGTATGCGTGGCATCTCAGGCCCGGTCCTTGCTGGCAACCAGAACTCGCTGCACCTCGTTCAGGAAGCGACCATGATTGAATTCCGATTTCTCGACGATGCTGCTCACATGGTCGTTCAGTCTCGCGCGTTCGTCAGCGGTGATATGTTTGGCGGTGACGATGAGAACCGGAATCTTGGCGGTGTGGGGATGGCTCTTGAGAACCTCGACCACGTTAAATCCGCTCACTTCCGGCATCATCAGGTCGAGCACGATCATGTCCGGTATGTGCCGCTGCGCGGCCTCGATCCCTTCGCGCCCGCCATACGCGCGCAGCACGCGGAATTTCGGCTCGGGCAAGCTAGCGGCGATGATTTCGACCGATTTCGGATCATCATCGACAACCAGCGTCAGCAGCGCACGGTCGTCGCCGGTGTCGAAGCCGAGATTGGCGATCGCGCCGTGCAACTGCTGATGACTGACCGGTTTCTGCAGTATGGCCGACGCGCCGAGCGAGATGCCTCTGTTGGTGTCCGCGACGATCGAAATAATGACTACGGGCACATGTGCAAGCGCAGGGATTTGCTTGATGCGGCTGAGCAATTCCCAGCCATCCATTCCTGGCAACATGATGTCGATGGTGACCAACGCGAACGGGTGCTCGGTGGCGATCTCAAGTGCAGCCTCAGCGCTGGCCGCCCGCCGAACTTTGAGCCCATCGGATTCGAGCTGACGGCGGATGAGCTCGGCGGCAGCGTCGTCGTCCTCGACGACCAGCACCCAGCGTGATTCGGCGGTCGCCGGCCATTTTCGCTCCGTCGGTGCGGGCACCGCGGCCGCGTCGGCGGAGCGCTGAGCGGGCCGCCACGGCAGCCATACGACGAAGCAGGATCCGTGATTCTCCGCGCTTTCCACCCCCACTGTGCCGCCATGCAGCACTGCCAACCGATGTACCATCGCCAGTCCGAGGCCTGTGCCCTCGAAGCGCCGCGCGAGGCCGCCGTCGATCTGGGTGAACGGCAGGAACAGACGTTCCAGTCCCTTCGGCGCAATGCCAATGCCTTCGTCGGTGACGCGTATCTCGAGGAATTCCTGATCGTCGCTCTCTGGGAGTGCGAGCGTTCGTCCGGGCCGATCGTAGTTGCGATGGCCGACTTCGGCGCGCGCCACGCGCCGTGCGCATAGCGTGACCTGGCCACCGTCCGGGCTGAATTTTACGGCGTTGGACAACAGGTTATAGAGCATCTGCTTGAGCTTGCGAGCATCGGCTTGAATCATTTGCGCGCCGGCGGCGACCTCCAGTTTCAGGCCGATACGCCGCGCGAAGGCGGTCTCCTTGACGATCCTGAGGCTATTCGACAGCAGCTCGGAGACGTCGACCGGCTCGAGTTCGAGCACCATTTTGCCCGCTTCCACCTTGGACAGGTCGAGAATGTCGTTGATTAGCGCCAACAGATGCTGGCCGCTGCCGAAGATGTCACCGATGTATTCCCTCTGCTGGGGGGACAGTTCGCCGGCCAGTCCGTCTTTTAGCACTTCGGAGAATCCGATGATCGCGTTAAGCGGCGTGCGGAGCTCATGCGACATGTTGGCCACGAACTCCGACTTCATCCGGCTTGCTTCTTCCAGTTGGTCGTTCTTGCGCACGATTTCTTCGCTGCGCATGCGCAACTGGTCTGCCAGGAGCCGCGTGTCCGCGTACAGCGTTAGATTGTGCAGCGCGATACCGAGCTGCACGCACAGGCTCTCGATAAACGTGTTTTCGTGTTCGTCGAGCACGCGCGTCGCCGCCAGCGCGAGCACCGCGAGACGCCGTTCCTGGTATATGACCGGCACCATCAAAACTTGCGCCGGGCGGCAGTCCAGCACGCCGGTCTGTATGATCAAGTCAGGCATCTGCGCGGCCACGTCGAAAACGACGGTGCGACCGATCTGCGCTGCCTGACCCAGTAGTCCATCGCCAAACGCGAAGTCGCGCGCTATGCCGCCGGGTAGTCCCCGTGCGGATTCGCACACGAACTTGCCAAGCCACTCGTCGTGCCGGTACAGCGCCGACACTGGGAAAGGATGTCTGTCTGCCAGCAGCGCCAGCAGGCCATCGGCGATCTTCTGGCGGTCGAAGCTCGCATTGAACAACGCCAGCGCCCGGCTACGGGAATCATCGAAGTGCGCGGCCGTACGCAGCAGCTGCTCCGTTTGCTTGAGCGCGGTCACATCCTGGCACACGGTGACCCCGCCGATGATCGTCTGCTGATCGTCCCACAGCGGCACCGCGGATAGTAGCGCAAATCTCCGGCTCTGGTCAGCGCCTTTGATTTCAACTTCCTCGTTCAGGAACGTCTCGCCCTGCAATACGGCCCTCGCCAGCGCGCACTCATGTGGGGCGAGCTCGTGGGCGTTGCCGCTGCGCTCTCCTTGTTTCACGTGGTCACGCCCGGTGTCGACGGGGGTGATGCTGGCCGACAGGGTGCGTGCGGCGGGGTTGGACAGCGTTAGCTGGCCGCTTGCATCGGCGACCGATACGGCGATCGGCAGCACGTCCAGGATTTGCTTGAGCAACGCTTCATTTGAACGGATCGTTGCGTCAGCCCGATCGCGCAGTCGTATGTCGACGCGAAGGCGCCAGAACAGCATGAATACGGCGGCCAACAGCATCGCAATCAGCACGATGAAGCTGACGCGCGTCACGTGCAGTCTCGACGCTTCGCTTTGCCTTCGCACGCCGAGCAGATGATTCTCCTCGTCAACCATCTGCGTAATGATAGTACGCATGCTGCCTATCAATGGCGACACACCGGTGACCAATGCAGGCGCGGCGGTCAGACCTTCGCGCTCGCGGAGTTTCTCGTTGACGTGGTAAAGATGCGCACGCTCGGCGATGAGCACCTGCAATTGCCGAAGTCGAATCTGTTGGCCGGCGTTGTCGGTGATCAACCGGTCGACTGTTTCGGCGGCGCGGCCGAGCGCACTTAATGCATCATCGCGCACCCGAATGTGATCCGGGTTGCCAGTGAGTAAGTAGCCTCGCTGAGCGATCTCGGCCTCGGACAGCGTTGATGTGATTCGGTCCAGTGTCGCGCGCACTTGATAGGTGTGTTCAACCCATTGGGACGCGTCCGTCGATTTGGATGCGTTTACCCATGTCATCACCGCCAGCAGGCTAAAGACCAGCAATACTGTGACGAAGGCTACGGTCAGAAATCGGGGGGCGACCAATTTTTCATGCCTGCCTGAGCTAAAGTCGAAAGTCGTGTACGGGCTGGGATTTGAGGTGTGGCATTGAAGGCGGTGGAGATTTTCGCTGACAATCTGATTGTCGAGATCGGAAACCAGCGCAAGGAAACGCTCCACCATGAACAAGGATAAACGTAAAGAAGAGATCGGTCTATCGGGACTCGGACTGAGTCTCGAGGAGCTGATCAGGCAAGGGGCACGGCGGGTCAACCAGGAGATCATCAACGTGGAGCCTGCAGAGCTGTTTGAGGCGTTCAGTAATGTCAAGACATTCAGCGGACAACGTACCGTGGTCCGCAATGGCTAGTAACCTTTTAGAAAGTGTTGTTATGTGAGGCAATGTTTGCATGAAATGCAAACGAAACTAGGATGCTTGGTCGATTGAACACCAATCGGAACGCGTCAATGACTTTGCGTCACCTGGCTTCATGAATTTACTGTGCCGGGCCGTGGTGTGTTTGGGGTAATGGCCTCCGATGGCGGCGGGTTGATTCAGACTGCCGTGGGCAGCCGCATCGGTTCAGGGCGACGCCTTGAAATAGGTGACTGCAGTACTGACTACCCCGGTCGCTATGCATAATGACGCCGGTCGCTGGTCCTCGCCGGAACCAGACCATGCGCAGTGCGTCCGTGACCAGTTCGGCCTTCATGTGCGGTTGCATCGACCAACCGACCACCTGCCGGCTGAACGGGTCGATGATGACCGCCAGGTACGGCCAGCCTTCGGCCGTCGCCACGTACGTGATGTCGCTCGTCCAGACTTGATTCGGAGCCACAGGGCTAAGTTGCGCTCCAGCAAATTGGCAGCCACCGGCAAGTTGTGGTTCGAGTTGGTCGTCGCGATGTACTTGCGCTTGTGCCGGGCACGAATGCCGCGCTGCGCCATCGGCTTGCGAACACGCTCCTTGCCCACCCGCACGCCGCGTGCCAGCAGTTCTTTCCACATGCGCGGCCAGCCGTATTCCCCTTGACCTCGGCGTGTATCGCCTTGATGTGGGCCAGCAGGGCATCGTCACTGAGCCGGCCTCCGTGCGGCCTGTCGCTCGTTGCGCGTTGCTTGCGTTGGTGATAGCCGGGACTGACATCCAGCAGCTCACACAGCGCTCGAGTTCCTTGATATGGCGCCGATCCTGCTTGCTGATGGTGGTGGAATTACAGCAATGGTATCAGGAGCAGGCGGCGCTACAGCAGATAGCCGACGTAGCCCCACCCGCGGCGCCATAGGCGGGCGTGGCTAACGAGATACGCCAGCAGGCAACCCCATCCGCTGACGTCGGCAGCGTAAAATGCACCCGTTTTACCCCGCCAAATACGTATCATGCCGACCTCGCTCTCGGACACCCTCCGAATGATGGCTCCCCTGTCCGACGAGGAACTGGACAAGCTCGACCAGTTCCTCATCTCCGATGCGCCGTCGGATACCACACTGATGCTCGCGGGGCTAGATGGATATTTGACCGCCACCGCCATAGGGCCGACGACCCTGCTGCCAAGCCAGGTGCTGCCGGGCATATGGGGGCCGGAAAAGGAAGATGCGTCGCATTTCAAGACGAAGGATCAGGCACAGCGCATCTCTGACTTGATCCTACGGCATTTCAACGGCATCGTCTGGTCTCTGGAGAACGATCCGGACGTTTTCGAACCGATGTTCGATACCATGACCTGCCCGGACGATACACAAGAGCACATTGACGGTGAATCGTGGGCACACGACTTTATGCAGGGCATTGCGCTGCGCAAACAGGACTGGCAGCAGCTATTCGACGATGCCCGCGGGCAGGAATGGCTGCGCCCGCTGTACTTGCTCGGCGCGGACGAGGTCACGCCCGAGGAGGAGGCGCTGACTCGCTGGCCGGATCAACGTGAAGAGCTGGCGAAACAGATCCCAACGAGCACTGCCGCCATCTATCGCTACTGGCTCCCATACCGGAAGGCCGTTCATGAACGGCAGCTCGCGACCATGATTCAACGCTCGTCGCCGAAAATCGGTCGCAACAACCCGTGCCCCTGCGGTAGCGGCATGAAGTTCAAAAAGTGTTGCGGGGCCGCGGCGGCGTTTCATTGAACCTCAGGAACGGCGCGCAACACCATCTTGGGGCTGCGCTAGAACGGCTCATGCCTCTGGAATCAGAAACTTGTCGCGATTCTTGCCCAGCCACGCCGGTGCCCGACCACGGCCTGTCCAGGTGGCCCCAGTCTTGGGGTCCATGTACTTTGGCGGCAGCGAGGTCTTCTCCTTCGCCGCAGCTTTAGGCTTGTCACTAGCCGCCGGGCGTCCACGACGTCGTTTCGGCGCCAAGTCATCGACCGTGAGTTCGTACTCTGCCATCATCGCCTGGATTTTCTCAATGACGCCAGCGACCTCGCTTTGACGAACCTCGGCAAGCTGGGCCTCCAGCTTTTCCTTATTTGCTAGCAATTGTTTGTAGGTAGCCATCTCGGTCTCCGTCTATAGATAACAGTTCAATTATCCTACAGCATTTCGCCATATTTTCACTAACTCTGTGAATCTAGCCCGCCCGGATGATCTTGGCCGGAGCAGAGCTTCTGTGAATACAACCCTCCCGACCTATTCTTCCTCCGTCGGAAAAGGGGCGATAGCAACTGAGTGGTGAATTCAATGCGCGTTACCAGTGCAGAATGAGGTAAGCACGAAGAAGTACTCGCCGATGCTTGGCTGCCCCGAGCTGAATTTGCCGAACTCGAAGCCTACAAGGGCTCCGGCTATGACCGTGGCACCGGGGGAATTGCCCAATGCCATGCCATGGCTGGCATCCCACAAGCTGAATAAAGTGTGTTCTGAAAGAGGGGCGACATCGCAGCTCCCTCCCCTCCCCTTGCCCACCTGGTCTGCCCCCACATTCCACAGCCCCCGCGGATGTCAATCGCCGGAAAGGGCTATCGGCCTCGGGGCTCCGCAGGCGATTACAATACTGTGGGAGCACAGGGTGTTGCCCAAATGCGCCAAGAATGTGAGTGGAGAAGTCAATGGCGACAGCACGAGCTGGCACCAAAGGGGAGGCACTAAGACTCCTGGGGACGGAAGGCGTGACCGTGGTGGAACTGGACTATGAGGCTGGCTGGCAGGACGCGATTGAACTGGGTCGGCTCGGCCAGAAGGCAGGGATCCGCGTGGAATATCGCGGGCAAGAGAACATCGCAGTCAAATCGCCAACGGCACTGGTCGCCGGCCTGATGCGGCCAAAAACGACCTTCCGACAACGAAACCTCTATTGTCAATTTGATCTGTCCGAGCTGCCTGAAGCTGAGTTGGAGAGCCTCGAGGCAAAGGCATCCAAGCTGGGCGACTATATTCTCGCCGGGCGCTTGATGCGGGAAGTGGATTCGGTATGGACAGAGTAAACACTTCCCCTGGCATCCCATTGCCTACTCCAGCCCGTATCCACCCATCGGCCGCGCCGGCGCGGTTTCCGCCTGGTCGCCGCTGATGCAGCCACTCCCCACCTGCTCCTGAGCTGCCAGATGGATTAGAATCCCTCCTCATGCCTTGGACGGTCACATTATTCTGGGTGTTGAAGTCGATGCAACTCGATATCTTTGCTCACAGCCGCGACGTGATGCTACGCAATGATGTTGCCGACGCCCTGCAGCGCCGCGATGCGGTTGCTGCGCGGGGTGCGTTGCAGCTATTGCTCAGCGAGTGTCCTTCCGACGATCTTCTCCCTGCCCTTAGTACGCTGACTCGAGCCCTCGAGGAACCAAGGCCGGAGCGTTTTAGCGACCACGATGCACTACGACGTGCGCATGGCGAGATAACCTGCGAGGTTGTACCGGCTGCTGCCCGCGTGTTTGGTGACACTGCCGCCAATGCATGGCTCGCGCCGTTTTGGCGAGCGCTCGCGCACGCAGCTGAGCACTTGCCGTTGTGCCGCAACGAGCACGATGCCCATGCAGCACCCTTGTGGATCAAGGTCGGGGACTGGGTCGCGGCACAAGAAGCCATCGCACGTATTGCATCGTGGCGCCGCATTCCAACGACGCTTTGCTGGATGGCAGAGGCGCAATATCACCAGCACGGACTGGAAGCCATCTGGCCGCTGTTGGCCGAGCTCGCGTGGCTTTCGGCAAGCCGTCTTGACGGACTGATTCACCGCCTAAAGGACTCCTGTCTGACTACGCTGCGCAAGACATTCGACTCTCGCTTCGAGGGCGATGGTGCCGTCGAGGATCTGGTCTGGTTTCCCGCCTGGGCGTTGATCGAGAAACCGGGCCTAGCGAACCTACTGCGTCAGACACAGCAGTCGACTCAAAGCTCGCCTGAGCGTGCGATGCGCTTGCTGCTCGAACTGCTGAACTTGGAGCGGCACGGTCGCCACCATGAGCTAGTTGAACGGCGCAAGGAATTGCGCGGTTTGCAGCCGGCGCTGTTTGCCGCATATATGAGCACCCGATAGGGTTGTGTCGCAGAAAGGGAGAGTTACAGCCGAAGTTGGCAATGGCCGTATTGGTTACGCTGCTAGGGGTAAAATTGCTGCGCCTGGCCAGCCAGGCACGCCCCGCAACGGCTGGAGGCCTACCACCGAGAGCAATCCCATGCGAGGCATGCGTGCGGTTTCGTGGGTCCCTGGTGCCGGCAATCCCGGGCAATATACACGTGTGTGAATGCGTCCGCTGC